>NZ_JAXGFR010000002.1:0-425922 GCF_041008775.1 Pseudophaeobacter sp. C1-32P7
CCACGCCCAGATCCCCGAACTCTTCGCGCAGACGCCGCAGGATCACTTCCGTGCGCTCGCCTTCGGAGTAGAAGGCGCCGAAGTAGGCCGAGACAGATCCCGCCATGGCCTCAGCGCCGCCAAAGAGATCGACCAGCTGCGAGGCCGCATCGCCGCCCTTCAGGGAAACATCAAAAAGACCATGGCCGAGGAGATCCGCCGCATCGTTGACCGCGGTGAGGCTGCCCGACAGGCGCCCCAGCGTATCAAGCGCGGTTTCCCCGGCGCGGCTGAAGTCATCCGTGCCCAGCACCAGCTCGGCCAGTTCCGCGCCGGTCTCTTCAATGCGCGCCTGCAGTTCTTCCTGGATCTTTTCCTGGCTCTTGCCATTGGTCCAGAGCGTGAAGCCTTCGCTGGTAAAGCCCTCCAGCGCCTTGGTGCCGAGGTTCAGCGAGGCCGCCATATCCTTCACACCATCAGTCAGCCCGGTGACGCTCTGATCCAGCGCCGCCTCGAAGTCTGCCTCCAGCGGTTTGTAATCGGTGCGGTTGGAGCGCAGGAAGCCGCCCTTGTAAAAGTCGATCGAGGAGCCTTCAAAGCCATCGGCGCCAAAACGCCCCCGGATCCCCGAGCCTGCGTATTTGCGGCTGAGACCCTTGGCCAGAAGCGCAATGCCACCCAGCACGAGGCCCGCTGCAGGCAGAGCCGCCCCAAGCGCGCCCCAGCCGCTGGAAGCGCCGCTGACCAGCCCGCCGAGGTTGGCAAAGCTGGAGCCAAGGCCGCCGCCAGTCAGAACACCGCCAAGGCCAGAGCCGATCCCGGCGGCAATACCGCCGCCGCCAACCAGACCGCCGACATTGCTCAAGATCCCCAGCGGGTTCACGCCACCGCCGCCACCGCCCAGCACGGCAGTTCCTGCGCTGGCCGCGTTGCCGGATCCCGTCACCGACAGGCCCAGTGCAATCCTCAGCGTGTTCTGCGCAAAGGAGGACGCCAGATCCGCCAGCCCGCGTTTTGCCGCCTGTTTGATCCCATCCCAGAGGCCCTCAAAATCCCGCAGGCCATTCGCCACCCAGTCCCCGAAAGAGCGCGCAACGCCATCGACCGCAGAGGACAGCGGCCCGTTCAGCTCCTCGGACAGGTCCTTTGCCTTTTTCCTGGTCTTATCCAGCTTGTCCTTGGTGCCGCCACCCGATCCATCATCCAGCGTATCGTTCAGATCCTCGAGGCTGTTCTTCAACGCATCGGCGCTGTCATCGCCCGCATCCAGTTCCGCATTGGCGCTGTCCATCTGCAGCGTCAGGGTTTTGAGCGCAGCCGTCGCCTTAGCCCAGCCCTCGCGCACCAACCCCTTGGCCTCTTTCTTCAGTGTCGCGCTGCTGTTTGCAGCCCGCACCGCCAGCGCATCGTACCTCGCAACGCCCTCAAAGGCCCGGCCAGAGGCTTCATTCAGCGCATCAAAGGCCCCCGACATGCCCGGGATGCTCTTCACCCGAACCGCCAGCCCCGACAGGAAGGCGGACCAGTTTTCCGAGATCGTGCCCATCATGCGCAGAAAGCCTGCCTTGACGGTCTCCCAGACGGCACCAAGCGCCGGGCCGATCGATCTGGCACTGGTTTTGATCCCCAGCCAGACGCCCGAGGCCAGATCCCCAAGCGCCTGCAATGCCATGCCCCAGCCACCGGTCGCGGTAACCAGCTTGTGGAACTTCATCGCCAGGTACCCCGCGCCCACGACCAGCGCTCCGATCCCGGTGGTGATCACCGCACCGCGCAAGAGCACCAGCCCCCGCGACAGGCCCTTGATGGCAACACTGCCAAGCGCCGCCCGGGTCGTGGTTGCCCCGAGCGCCATTTCCAGCGCCACCGCAGACTTTGCAGCCGCAAGGAACCGCACTGGCGCCAGCGCCACGGTGGAGATCATCCCCGCCATGGCTACACCCAGCGGCGCGGTCAGCTTGAGAGTGAGGCCCAGCCCCACCGCCAGAGGCCCCAGCGCCGCCGCCCCCGCCGTGCCAAGCGCAATCACCCGCTTGGTGCCCTCGCCGAGCCCATTGAACCATTCCGCAACCGAGGCCGCGCCATCGCTCACCGTCTGCATCGCAGGCACCAGCGCGATGGTCAGTTGGTTGGCCAGACCCCGCCCGGCCAGCCCCATCCGCGACATCGCATCATTGGCCGTCTCCAGCCGGTCCGCATCCACTTCGGAGATCGCCACACCAAAGCGGCTCACATCCTCTGCGGCGAGTTTCAGGGTGGCGCTGTCGATGCGGGTGAAGATCAGACCGGCTCGGCTGCCAAAGAGATCCGAGGCCACCGCCGCGCGCTCTGCCTGCGGCACATACTCCGCCAGTGCCCCCTGGATCCGGGCCAGACGCTCATCCAGCGGCAGGCGCTGCAGGTCAGAGGCGTTCAGATGCAGCCGTTTCAGCGCCTTGGCCGCGGCGCCAGATCCGCCCGCCGCCTGGCTCAGCCGCTTGGTCAGCTGGATGGTTGCCTGCTGTACTTCCCCGATCGACACGCCCGACAGATCCGCTGCCCGATCCAGCACCTGCATGGATTTGACAGTGGTCCCGAGGGATTGCGCCATCTTGGCCTGCGCATCCACCATCTGCAGGCTGGATTTGACCGCCACCGCAGCGGCGCCCGCCAGCGGCAGGGTCAGGCCCAGCGACATCCGCCGCCCGGCCTTCTCCATATTGGCGCCCATCCGCAGCATGCGCCGCTCGGTCTTGCCCATGGTGGACTGCGCCCGCTTGGCGCCGCTTTCAAAGGCAGCCGAATCCATGGACAGAACGCCCCGTAGAGCGCCGATAATCGCGGCCATCTCATGCCCCTCTCTGATTGTGGAAGTGCAGGCTCATCAGCGAGGCGCGCAGCTGCTCAACAGCCTGCGCATCGCTCTTCTTGTCCCGCTTGTTCTTGCTGGATGTCTCATTCCCGGCCTTGGTGAAGTCGGGGATGGTTTTTGGGCTGTGGAATGCATGGCTGATCAGAACCGCCAGCTCCTGCTGCAGCACCCGCCGCGCCTGGACCTGGTCGTTCTTGCCATCGATCACCGCCCGGGTGATCTGATCGTATTCCCGCAGGGTGACCGCGCCAAAATCATCGTGGTGCAGACCCAGCCTGCACCACGACCGATAGAGCGCCTGCCAGTCTACGCCCCTGCGGCCTGCCCGTTTCCCACGCTGTTTCCCTCTGCGTCCTCATCGGGATCAGCGTCCGGATCTGCCTCGGCAGGGAAAGCGGCCGCGATGGCCTCACCGACAAAGGGCACCGCCTTGCGTATCCCGCCAACCGCATCGACCAGGGCGACGGCCTTTTCGCGCTCCACCCCCTTGCCATCATTGAGACCAGCAGCCAGCGCCGAGATCACCAGGGAGGCACCGCCCTTGCCGGTGATCAGACGATCCAGCAGCACGTCAAATGGCTGGCCGTCATTTTCCGCTTCCATCCGCATCAGCGCAGCGGTCGAGAACTTCAGCTTGTGGGTGGTCTTACCCACCTTCATCTTCGCGTGATTGATCATACCGCTGCCGTCCCTTCTACCCAGTCAACCGCGCCGGTGGTGCGCAGCTTGAGATCTGTCATCAGATCGCCGTCCTGGTCGGTGGTGGGGATCGTCGGAACCACAAAGGCCTTGTAGGCGAAGAGATCGCCCGTGCTCTGTCCCTCGCCCGGCGGCAGCGTCGCCCGGAAGAACACCGGCTTTCCGGCGGCGTTATAGGCCGCCGCCTGCTTGTAAAGCTCGGTCGAGTAAAAGCAGTTGAGGGTGATCTCGCCGCCATCCTTGAGGCCAAGGCCCCATTCCTTGAACCGGCCCGGGCTGTCCAGCGAGGTCCGGTCCCGGTATTCCTGGTCAACCTCCGGGATCCCGATCGTCTTGCAGCCCTTGATCACCGCAAAGTTCCCGTCCACCCCGTCGACGGACCATTCCATGTCAACGAGATCGCCCGGAATGACATTCTCTGCCATTGGCTTCTTCCTTCCATCATTTGTTGATTGAGCCGGTCACCCGGCCAGAGGTCAGGCGCGGTAGCGCACCTGAATGTCCAGCATCTGAAGCCGGATCACATCGCCGCCGGAGGGGGTCGTCCCATCCCGGCGGGATATCTCTTTGCAGCGGATCACAGACCCGCCGCGATAGTCAGTAAGGGTCTGCGAGACCAGCCGAGCGAGTGGGATAATCTCGCCATAAGCGCGGGCATGGATGTTCACCTGCACCCGCGCGGTCTCCACATTGCCGCGCCCGGTCTGGGAATAGGCCGACAGGTTGCTGATCCGCTGCAGGCTGATGCGGGGAAAGCCCACGTCCCGGTTAAAGACGCCCCAGACCACCGGATGCCCGAGCGTTTTCAGGAGATCCTTCAGCTCGCCTTCCATGCTCATGTGCCTGCCCGCGCCGCCTTGCGCCGCGCCCGCTCCACGGTCTTTTCGATCTCGGCCCAGGTCTCGCGCTTCAGGGTCTCCAGCATCTGGGCCTTGTTGGCATCCCAGGCGGGCCGCATGAAGGGACGCGCAGGCATCGCCCCGACAAATCTGCCGGTGCTGGCCTGTACCCTCGCCCCTGTGCCGAACTCGTAAAGGTGCCCGTGTGGTGCGTCGCTGTCATCCGGCTGCACCGGCCCCACATAAAGCACCACCTTGCTGCGCCCCCGGTCCCCGCGCGCCTCCCGCGCCTGCCGGGCGGTCAGCTTGCTGGTGACCTTCACCGTGAAGGGCGACAACGCATCGGCCATCGTCGCAACCGGCTGCAGCGCCTTCTTCATCGCCCGCCGCTGCACGCCCTTGGCCGTGCCCCGCGCGAGCTGCCCCAGCGCCCGCTCGATGTCACCGGCGCCTTCAATCTTCATCTTGACTGACATGTCAGAGATCCTTGCCTCAATAAATACATGCAAAACGTGCAATTCATTAACCGCGCGTTAACCATCAGAGAGCTGAGGATAGGTGCTTCCAACGAAGCAGCAGCCCGCGGTGGGCTTGACCCCTCTTGCTCAACGCCGCGGGCTGCACGTCCCTTGCCCTGCCCCACGCAAACTCCCCCGACGCC
This sequence comes from Pseudophaeobacter sp. C1-32P7, assembly GCF_041008775.1. Classification (NCBI taxonomy): domain Bacteria; kingdom Pseudomonadati; phylum Pseudomonadota; class Alphaproteobacteria; order Rhodobacterales; family Roseobacteraceae; genus Pseudophaeobacter; species Pseudophaeobacter sp. C1-32P7. The sequence goes on from NZ_JAXGFR010000002.1 coordinate 5,030, forward strand.
TATTCGATGAGATGTCAGCGATCTCTGTCTCATCAAAAATCCTCTCAAACGCTCATTCCATTAATCTCTGAGCAATCCGGACGTTGTACGATGAGTAACGGACCGAAGAAGCTGCAGCCCGTGGCACTATCCCTATCTCGTTTCGAACCACGGGCTGCACGCTTTGTGCCGCAATCCCCCGCTTCCAGTTACCGGATCCTCCATGCGGTAATCTCGATCCAGAGCCCCCGGCCGAGCTCCTTCACCCCGGTGATCTGCCAGTCCGCCCCGTCAAACCGGATCCGGTTCTCGCCACTGACCGCCGCCAGCTTGGTCGACCAGCGGACAACAAACCGCGCATCCGTCTTTTGCTCCACGGATGCCGCCCGCATGCGCTCGCCATCAGAGACCGGCGTGTATTGCGCCCGCCCCTCGGCATATTCCGCCCATCCGGTGGCAACCTCTTCCCCAGCCTCATTCTCCGCAAAGCGCGCCTCAAGGATCACGATCCGCCGGTCCAGGCGCGGCGCCGCTCCGGCCTTCATCCTGCAAAGGCCCGGTAGCGGCGGGTCAACCGGTCCACCCCGCGCTGCACCTGCTCCGGCACACCCAGAGCCGCATCTGCCAGCGGGTGATCATAATAGAGCTTCACCAACTCACGCGCCGCCGCCCGGATATCCTCTGGCACCGCCTCAGCGGTGGCAAAGCCCGTAGTGAACACGATCTCAACCGCATCGGGGCGCGCCGCATGGGAGGGCCAGGATTTCCCGGGCAGCAGGTCTATGCGCCGGGCGCGGCCGGATCCGGCAAGGATGTAATCCTCAGGCGGCACGGTCAGGCTGGATCCGTCCTCCTGCAGGCAGCGCACCGCATCCACCGAGTGGATCCGCGCAAACGGCAGGCGCAGCAGATCGCCCGTGAACCCTGCTCCCTTGCGCACCCATTGCTGCGACACGAGAGGAAAGCCGAGGCCACCAAAGCCATCGCCGTCCACATCCAGATGCGTTGAAGCCGCAGCAATGGCCCGGGTGATCTCCGCATCAAGCTCCGGATCTTCTCCTTCAGGCGTGAGGATCCGCAGCTTGTCCTTTGCATCCGCAAGCGTGATCAGCGCCGCATTGCCACCAGAGAGCCGCTCCAGCCACATCGCGGCCTACTCCTGCCCTTTGGTTTCAGCAGGCTCGGAGGCCTTGACCTCAGGAACCGGGCTGGCCTTGCTGCCCTCCGGATCCTCAAGCGCCTCTGCGGCTTCTCCCTCTTCGGGCAGAACAAGCACGCCGCGCGCCATCAGATGCGCAACATCGCGCGGATCCGCCTCCCGCGCGTCCCCCTCATTGTACCACTGGTCGCCCTGATGCGGACGTTTGACGATGTATTTCATGGGCTTTCTCCCGTTCTTTCAAAAGAAAAGGGCGCGCAAAACTGCGCGCCCCTGATGGCTCAGATCACTCCGGATCAGACAACAAAGCCAAGATCCCCGTAGATGAAGGCCTCCGGGCGATAGATCGCCAGCGCCAGGCGCTCCTCGGCCAGGATCGTCACCATGTTCCGGGTGAAGTCATCGTTTTCATAACCGGTCTCGACAGAGGCATCCCAGCGGTCAAAGACCTGGCCACCCATGCGGAAGGCCCCGGTCAGGAACTTGTCCACTGTGATCGCCTGCGTCTGAACCACCGGCAGGCGCCACAGCATTGGCTGCGCACTGCCCTGCGGATTGCCGATGATGTAATCCTCGTTGGCGTTCTTGGTGAGCTCAATCCGCGCCCAGTCGATCGGGTTCAGCACATGACCCGTGGCCGGGTATTCCGCCAGCGCCGCCTGCAGCATCGCAAGCCGCAGCTTGTCGATCACTGTTTCCGCCCCGACCGCAAAGGCAGGCGCATAGGCCGTCGCATTGGGGATGATCCCATGCAGGTTCTGCCCGGTGCCATCGCCGTTCAGGATCTGCACCTCTTCCTTGAAGTCCAGACCATAGAGCAGGCGCTGGTCAATCATCGAGCGCAGCTGCGAGACATCGCTCAGCGCCTGACGCGACACCTTCATGTGATGCGCGATCACCTTGGCCCCGGTGGATTTCTCAGTGAGCTTGATGTCCGATCCCGGCTTCGGGCCCCCTTCGGAAACAGGCGCGGCGTTGTTGTTGAACCCGGTCTCCTGCACATATTCCAGCGTGTTGCCATCCATCCGGCCCGGCGACAGCAGATCGCGCACCGTCATCCGCCGCTGCGGCATCTCCTGGATCCCCGGAAGGCGCGTTGCGCCAACCCCGGCCCCCACCGCCCCATCGGTATCCGTGGTCGCCAGCGTCAGCGAAGCCTTCAGCTCCATCCGCGCCTTGGAATTGCGGCCAAACCCATCTTCCCCGAAGGACTTGAACTCATCACTCTCGACGAACTGCTGCCCCACGCTTTTGTGCTCAGGTCCAGCCGCACCGCCATCGCGGTCCAGCTTCTGCTCGAGCTCGGTCAGCGTGGATTTGAGGCCGTTCATTTCCACCAGGGCCTCATCGGCCTTTTCCTTGACCGACCGGCCCAGCTCTTCACCAGCCTGCGCCTTGCCCAGGGCATCCTCGGCAATGGCTTTCACCGCGTCGAACTGACGATCGAACGCAGCTTTGGTTTCCGCTGCCAGCTCTGCAGCGGTCTTGGTCTCTCCCGACATGGGGAACCTCCTGTAAATTGTAGGGTTATCTGCGGGTCAGGAACCCAGCATCGCGGAATAGAACTCCGCAGCTTCACTCTCCGCTGTGGCAGGCTCCCCCTGCCCCTTCAGGTGGATGCGCGCGGCACGCTCCGCCTGCGAGTTTGAAAGACCAATTCCCTTGGCCATGCGTTCAAACTCCCGCTCCGTCAGCCGGTCCCCGGCCCGGAGCTTGTCCAATACCTGCGCGGGCACATCAGATTTCGCCGCCACCCGCGCTTCAGGCAGCATCGGGAAAGTCACAAGCGAGACCTCCCAGAGCTCCAGCTCCTGCAAGAGCCGCTGCCCGCCGCTCTGCTTTTGCGCCTTCACCGTCCGGTAGCCGATCGACAACCCGTCAATCGATCCCGCCTTGATCAGCGCCTGCGCCTCGCGGCCCTTGGCCACTTCGGTCAGGATCCGCCCTTTCACCCAGAGCCCGCGCTCGTCTTCGCGCGCCTCATCCCAGACCCCGATCGGCTGCGCCGGATCATGCTGCCAGAGCATCTTCACCCGGCGCCCATCCTGCGTCAGCTTTGCAAGGCTGGCGGCATAGGCGCCCGGCGCCACGATATCGCCGCCCTGGTCCTCGATCCCGAAGAGGCTGGCATAGCCTTCAATCGCGCCACTGTCCGCGGCGGCCGTCAGATCAACCGCCATATCCTTCGTCTCCACCACCATCAGCCCTCTCCTGTCTCCGTGATCGGAATGTTCTGCATCTGCATCCGCACCTCATCGCCGCCCGTCACAGGCCGCCGCCCCTCCAGCTTGCGCACCTCGTTGATCGTCATTGCGCCGATCTGAACCATGATCTGATAGAAGGCCGCCCGGCTGGCACTGTCCCCGCGCATCAGCCCCTCCATGTTGATCCGCACGCTCACACCCGCCGCACGGTCCGCCGGGGTCAGCAGCTGTTTCCTCACCGCCTGCTCAATCCGTTTCACCCGGCGGCGCAGGTAGAACTTGGTGAACATCAGAACCTGCTGATCCACGCTGGTCGGCCAGGCCGTCGAAGCCCCCGCATGACCGATGAGCGCAGGCGGCACCTGGAAGTAGCGGCAGATCTCCTCGACCGAGAACTGCCGGGTTTCCAGCATCTGCGCATCTTCCGGCGATATGCTCAGATGGTCATATTCCATGCCGCCTTCGGCAATGAACGGCTTGCCTGAGTTCACAGCCCCCAGATACTTTTCGACGATCTTCTCCGCCGCCTCCCGCTCCGGTGCGCTCAGCCATTCCTTGAACTTGATCAGTGCTGATGGACGCAGCCCGTTGCGGAACATGCCCGCCGCCGCCCGGTCCGCCGCCAGTGCCGAAGAGAACGCCTGCACCCCGAAGCGCAGCGTCGACATGCCCCCGAGCGCATTGCCGCCCGGCCCGCGGATATGGAACACATCCCGGTCCAGCCGCACGAAGGATTTGCCGCCATCGCTCCAGCGGTATTCAATCCGCCCGCTCCCAAGCCGCCGCACCGACATTGCCTCCGGATGCACCGGGTAAAGCGCCACGATCTTTCCGTCCCGGCGCTGCACCGAAGCATAGGCATTGCCCCAGAGCTCGATCGACAGGTTCATGAAGTCCCAGAAGTCCAGCGCCGTCTGGTCAAAGTTCGGGCTTTCATGGATCACCGCATGCAGCGGATGGCCCGGATCCGTTTCCGTGAAGCCATCGCCATCGCTGCGCTGCACCTCGAAGGGCAAGGACGACAGCGTGCCGCTGATCAGGTTGGCGCAGCCCCAGACCGCCGAGAGGCTCAGGCTGGAACGCGCGCTCACCACCTCACCCGCATTGCCCACATGGCCTTCACCGCCCCCGCCTTGCGCGCGGCCGTCGAACCATTTCACGCTGCTTTCGGATTTCAGCTGCAACCCGACAGAGGACAGCGCCTTGCTGATCAGACCCATTTGTTACGCTCCCTGCGGCATGCCAAGTGCCTGGAAAAAACTGTTCCGCCGGTCATCATTGCCCGTGTCTTCCGGCACCTGGCTCAGCGGCCAGAGCGCGTTGATCAGAGCAACAATCCCGTCGATCTTGTCCTCCGGCACCAGCTTGGCCGGATAGATGTAGTCGCCCCCCTGCACCTGCTTCAGCAGCGTGTTGCCGGCCATCCAGGTCAGAACCGGATTGCCGTCATTGATCAGCCGGTGATCATCCACAGCCGCGATCAGCTTGTTGAAGGGTTCATTGAGGTTCGAAGCGCGCGAGCGCAGCTCCACCGCCGTCATGCCCGCAGCCTCCCAGGCCGCCGCCATCTGCGCTGCAAAGAGCGCATCATAAATCACCATTTCGATATCAAGCGCAGGCAGGTGCCCCCAGCCCCAGCTGTCATCCCCGAGACCCGCCAGCTGCAGAACCAGCGCCTCCACGATGCGCAGATCCAGCTCGGCTCCCGGCGTCGTGCGGATGAAGCCATCCTTTGCCCAGCCCCAGAGGTGCTCATTGCCCGGCGCCTCGACCAGCTTCTCCGGCAGGAAGTGCCAGCTGAAGACCTTGAGCGGCCCCTTGGCCGGATCGCTCTCATCGGGGATCACCAGCGTCACGCTGGCCGGATCGCGCCGCGTCGCCAGATCCACGCCGAGATAAGCCTTGCACCCGGCAAAATCCGCAAGCCGCAGCCCGGGATCCTCGCTGGCGCGCCAGGCATCCATATCCAGCGCCGCGGCCCCGACACTGGTCCAGATATCCAGGTGCTTGCGCAGGAATTCCCCCATCGCCGCCGGGCTGGCCGTGGCCTTCTCCCATTCGTCCTGCATGTATTCCAGCGACTTGGCCGAATAGAGGCTGGGGTTCGCCTTCTCCCAGGTCGCCGGATCGCCCGGCTCATCGCCCTCATCGGCTTCAAAGATCAGCCCCAGGTAGCGCTCATTGGCCCGCGCCCCGTCCAGAAGGCTCTGCACATACTTGCGCTGCTCGTAGCAGATCCCGGCCGTGTTATAGCCCGCCGTGGTGATCGCGATCAGCAGCGGGTGCTCCCGCGCCCCCAGAGCCGAGGCCATCGAATCCCAGACATCGCGTTTTTCATGCTCGTGGAGCTCGTCGACGATGGCGCAATGCGGGTTCTTTCCGTCCTTCGATTTGGTCTGGCTCGCGATCGGCTGGAACACCGCCGCCGGATCCGGCGTCTTGATCTTGTGCTCCTCGATCGTAAGCCCGAGGAGCTCATCAAGGCCGGTGCCCTCGAACTCGCCCGTCAGCGCCATCACCCGCGCCGCGTCAAACACGATCCGCGCCTGGTGGGTCGAGGCCGCCGCCGAATAGACCTTGGCCCCTGGCTCGCCATCCGCGCCGAGGAAGTAGAGCCCGACCCCGGCCAGCAGCGTCGATTTGCCGTTCTTTCTCGGCACCTCTACATAGGCCGTCCGGAACCGGCGCAACCCGCTGACCATGTGCCGCCAGCCGCCGATCTGGCTGATGAGGAACGCCTGCCATCCCAGCAGCTCGATGGTCTCGCCCCGCGCCGCCCAGGCCCCCTCGATATGAGGCAGCGTTTCCATGAAGGCGCACATGTGCTCAGAAGCTTCTGCATCGAACACATAAGGAAAGACATCCATGCCCGCCCGGCTCAGATCCGTCCTGAACCGCTGGCAGGCCTGAATGATCCGCTTGCCGCTGGGGATGGCGCCAGACAAAACCCCATCCACCCAGTCAAACGCCCTTTGCGTGACCGGCATCTCCACCAGGTTGTCTTTCATTGCCTACCCGCGCCCCGCCTTGCGCGTCAGCGGCTTGAAGGGCGTCACCTTGCCACCGCCGGACGGCGCAGGATCTCCCAGCAGATCCATGAAGGAGGTCTGGGTTGCCTGGCCATTCTTGGCCCGCACGTAAGGCGTGCCCAAGAGTTCCTTTTCCAGCGCCGCCAGGCGGTTTTCATGAAAGGCGCGCTGCTGGCTCAGGCCAGACAGGAAGTTGCCTTCCATGGCCTCAAACCCCTCATCCACGATCAGCACCGACAGCCGGTCAAACGCCGCCCGGTGCACCGCATAGCGCACCACCTGGCCAAACACCGGCTCATCCACCAGCCCGTCCCGCTTCAGATATCGCAGCAGGCTTTCGCCATGCGCCTTTTCCACATCATCAAAGTGAGGTGGCCAGCCACCCAGAAGGCGCACCAGTTTATCAATGTCCGTTCCACTGTTCTGCATACCCCCCCCTCTAAATTTGTGCGCGGAAAAATCCGATTACCCCCGCCGGTTTCACATCAAAAGGCCCCGGACTTTCCAAGGCCCCCCACCCTACCTGCGCGCCGTTCGGCCCGCTGTTTCTTGCTGTCATGACAAGACTTGCAGAGCGACTGCAGCGCCCCGAACCAGAACAGCCCATAATCATCCCGGTGCGGCACCACATGGTCCGCCACCGTCGCCAGCTGTTTTGAATGGTCCGGGCACATCCGGCACAAAGGTTCCGCGTCCAGCTGCGTCAGCCGCCGCCCGCCTTTGCCCCGCCAGCCCTTGCTTGCATACCATTTTCGGCTCGGCCGCTCTGACCGCCGCCGTGCCTCTGATGGCCGGTCCCGGTTCTGCTTCTCGGCCCGCTCATGGGTCTTGCAATAGATCGTCCCGACCTCAACCAGGCGGGAGCACCCGCCCTGCGCACAGGGTTTCTTCGGCATAAGCTCTCCCCCAAACGCAAAAGCGCCCGACGGTTTCCCGTGGGCGCTGGATCAATCTGGTCAGGTTTCCCGTCAGTCAGCTTGCGGCAAAGTCCGGCAGGCTGCTGTTAACACAGACATCGCGTTGACTGCTCTTCATGATTTGCAACGGTCTGAACCCGCCGCTGGCGTATGCGTCGCTCTGGCTCGTGCTTCGGGTCCCCCAGCCGCGCCCAGACGACGAACACACAGTCCGGATGATTGTTTCTGCAGGTGCGGTATCGCTCATGGTTCGTTCCTCTTGATCTGCAGACCGTCTATCAGACTTTCCCAATGAAAGCTCCGCCGCCAAAGGACAAATGCTCATCAAAAAGAGAGAGAAACTATCCTTTAGGTTAGACAAAAGCACAGTTCCCAAACGCAAAAACGCCCGGAGCAGGATCTCTGCTTCGGGCGCAATTCAGACAGGTGCTTTATGTCAACAGATTGAGATCCGCGTCAACCCCTTTGCCACGGCGTTCGTGGCGGCATCGCCTCCGTCACGACAAAGGACGTCAGGTGGCAGGCCGCCTGGAAGATGTGCCGCAAGTGCAGGAGCGCCCCGTACCAGCTGAGATACCGGCGCCGGGCCGCTGCAATCTCCCGTCCCGTCACGCTGTAGCCAACAGGGCACCAGGACCCATCCGCCCGCTTGCCCAGCTGATCCGCAGGCCAGCGCAGCCCCGGCACCCGGCAAACCTCCACCGCTGCAAACCGCCCGTGTTTCGTGCCTCGCCAATCCAGCGGCGCACAGCGCTGCTCTGCATCCATCAGGCAATCCGGTCGCTCACCAACCCGGGCCAGCTCTGCAATCTGCACCGCCATCCGTCGCCCGCCATAGATCTCGGGCAGGCAGGCCAGTGACGCCGCCACCATATCCGCATCATGGTGGCGCGGTGATGTCCCGCCGCCCTGCACCCGGCATCCGAGCTGTGCCTGCTGCATCATCAGGTATTCCATCCCGATCCCAGGGCGCGCGCCGGTTTCCAGTTCGATCTCGTCAAAGTCGAGCCCGACCTTCTCCCGCTGGAACGCCCATTCGATCAGGTCCAGAACCCCAACCGCCAGCCTGCCAGTGCGCGGGGCCCGAACCCCGGTCAGCGCCGCACCCCGGGCGCTACCCAGAACCGGTCGCTCAAGAACCGCCATGTTCATGCTGCCCCCTTTCGGCGGGCCTGATCCGCAATGTCCTGGCACCTTCGCAGCGCAGCCCGGCGCTGCAGCCGGAACCGGTCTTCAGCCGCGCTGATGGCATCACCCCGGCCCAGGCGCATCTCGATATCCTCCAGACGTCGTACCGGATTGTCCGCGCTTTCCCGGATCTTGGTCTGGCTCCACCGACCCGGCCATTCCCGCCCGGCGGTGATGAACTCCAGGAGCTCCGGTGCCCAGCCCTGCCGGATCGCCCTGAGGCCCAGCTCATCGCGGAACACATTCAGCATCAGCGGCGATGGTCCGGTATCCGGCGCTTCCTTTTCCCGCGCCTTGGCCAGGATCTTCAGCGCAATCGGAAACCGGTCCTTGTTCTTGCCTTCAGGGTGCGCCTCGATCCACTCCCTGAGATCCGTCAGCCCGTCTTCGCTCATATAGGCAAGCTTCTGGCGCAGCTCCTTCTTCATGACTTCAAACTTGGCAAGGGTAGCCGTTGACGGCCGCGCCAGCCCCAATGCCTCCAGCGGCGCAATCAGGATGTCCTGCACCCGCTTTTCTCCCGCTGCCTGCTCTTTCGCATCCATCGCCTCTGTCTCCTTTCTAAGCCTGTTCCGACATCGCCGCAGCCACGCGGTGGCCACTCTGGCCCTGCCCGCTGCGGTGCGCGTTCCGTCAGTCTCGTTTCATTTCTTTTCGTTTCTTCTCCTTTCAGCGGTGACGGAAACCGCGCAAAAAAAGGAGAGAACGGTATCAATCCCGGGAACGTCCGTGATTTTCCGGGGCAGTTCCGTGATTTTCAGTGATTGTTCCGTGATGTTCCGTAACCGTCACGGAAAGTCACAGGTGGTTACAGAACCGCTCAGCCCCGCCCCGGCACCTGTCCCTGCAGCTGGAATTCATCCAGCGCCTTGCGGATGAAGGCCTCGCGGCGCTGCACATCCGGATAGGTCTCTTCCAGCCAGCCGTGGAAGCGCTCCAGGAAGTCCGGCGCCCGCAGCAACTGCCCTGCCCCGATCCGCACCTCGATCATGTCGCGCAGATCCTTCAGCCGCTTGTTCACACGGCGCTGTTCCTTATCCGCCAGATTGGCCCGGCGGGATTTCAGCGCCTCGATGGCAACTTCCGTCACCACCTTATGGGCATAGCGGACCTCGCCATTGTCACAGCGCACCAGCGACCAGTTGTGCAGCGGCGTGATCTCCCGATTACACAGCTGCCGCCAGCGATCGACCGAGATCTCCGCCGCATTCGCCAGCAGCCGTTCATCCGTGGGCAATGTGCCCACAGGGGTTTCCTCATGGGAGACGCAGAACAGGTTGAACCCGATCCAGCCGACCTCCGGCTCCGCCAGTTGGCGGAACTCGCTGCGCCGCCAGCGTTTCAGGTTCCACTGGATGAAGAAGTGGCTGTCCAGCCGGTCCTGCGACGAGATCGGATAATCCGGCAGGTCCCCGGCATCGACCGGACGCAGAAAGTTTGGCGCGGTGCTCATACGAAAACCTCCGTCAGATCCTGCGCCCGGCCCGACTGATAAGGCCGCATCTCTGCCGGGCGCCATCGGCCCGCTACCGCCTGGCGACGATAGCGGTGCCCCCAACCTCGGTGCATGCAGATGTTGCGGCAGGTCTCCGCGCTAGCGCCGGTAAAGGCAGCCAGATCAGCCAGCGCGCAATCGCCACCGGCCTCGCGGGTCAGCCACCAGATCTGATAGGCGATCCGTTCAATCCGCACATTCATGCTGCGGCCCTCCTCATCTCATCATGGAAAAAGCCCGGCGCGCCGGGGTCCGTCAGCATCACCAACAGCGCGATGTGACTGGTGGGGGCCGTAACCGCGCCCCACCAGTTCAGCGCAGTCTGGAAGCTCACATCACAAAACAGTGCCACCTCGCGCGGGCTGTTGAAGCGTTCGCGGAAATAGGCAGACCACAGGTCCGCCGCGGTGGATTTAAGCGCATAAGGGTCAAACCGATTTGACCAAGACGCTGCATCAAAAGACGTGCCAGGCTGCTCACATGGCACATCATTGCTCACAATCAGGGTTAGACGCGGGCGGCTCATGCGGCAGCCCCCCTACCCGAGGACGGCTGAACCATCGCAAACCAAGCTGTTTCGCATTTCAGGCCCCGTGCCTCGCACAAAACCCTTATGCTCAAGTACCAAGACGCAGGGAAAGCACCCCGCGCGATGGCGTTGCTTACGGCTGTTGGTCGAACGCTGACAGTGTCGGCGATTTCTTTTCGGCCGATCACATCGGCTATCTGGGTGACATTCATCATGCTGGCAATATCCACGTTTTGTGGATTATCACAAGTCCACATTTTGTGGTTTGCCTAGAATTCACAAAATGTGATCCAAAGAACCCATGAACATCGCCAACAAAACCTATCCCGAGATCGCTGATCGCCTGGTCGCCATTCGCAAAGCGTTCGCTCCCGACGCGAACCAAAAGGAATGGGCGACCAAGCACGGGTTCAATGCGACTCAGGTCAACAACTGGGAAAAAGGGCTCCGGCGCATTCCCGTAGAAAACGCCGAAAAGCTCTGTGAGACCTACGGCGTGACGCTAGACTTCATATACCGTGGGAGAAGAGACGGCCTTTCAGAGACCGCTTCAAAGGTGCTCTGATTGCACCTGCCTATGTGTTTCACGACGTGATCCAAGGGAACGCCTAGCTCGTCTGCGATTTCAATCATCCTGTCCAATCTCTTGTCTACTGCCTTCATACGCTCTTCGCCCGCAAAGTGTTCTCATTTTGTTCTCGTTTTTGATCCAGAAGTAGAACTTCCAACACATGCTGGTCAATCGGTCTTCTGAGACCCCGCTAGCACCAGTATTTTCCTGCCCCGATGCGCCCCTCTGCTCGAAAATCCACTTTTTGTGATTTTATTATTGCAATATCCACTTTTTGTGAATTATAAATACATCCATCAACCGATGGAGGATTGAATGCAAGATTTTAAGAACACCGTGCTGCGGGACGCCCGCCGGATCGTGGGATCCCCGGCAGACTACATTGACGACCCTGACCAGTTCGCTGCGGCATGGGCGGCCATGAAAGCCGGGCGCGGCCAGGGGTTTGATCCCGCTCGCCTGCACCCCCAGCATCTTGTGGACCGGCCCGGCCCCGCGCCGGAACCGACAGAGCAGATCCTGGCCCGCGCGGGCCAAAAAGCCCGCGCTGTGATCGAGGCTAAAAGCCTGCCGATCCGCCGCCGCCATGTGGCCTGACCCGGCCCGGTCTGTCGCTCCTCCTGCTGCCACTCACGGCAAACATCGAACGACACAGGCAACTCAGCGCGGCCCACCCGCGCCCTCCCACTGACACAACCAAATAAGCGGCGCGGGCTGGAGGATTGCCTGCGCCGCTGATCAACAGAGTTTTCGCGCCCGGTCCCCGAAGGCGCGGATCAGCGCGGGCGGCGCAATCCTCCAAATCAAGTCGCCCGCGCATCTTCGACGAGGCCCCAATGCGAAAAGCCGCATCATCGACCCGACAGGAAATCTATTCCGACATGCAGCAGCTGGCGAATACGCCACTATTCATGCGCGCCGCCCTATTCAGGAAGGCAGGCGGCACCCTGACCCCACCACATGAGGACTGCTGCTGGGACTATGATGCAAGCCGCTGGTGGGCCTCTTTGCACGGTATGACCGCGCATGGCGTCAGCCGGACCGATGCTATTCGCGCATGGCTACATGCAGCCGGGCAAAGCCTTCGGGCCGACCCGTCCCGCCGCGCAACAGATGACCGCCCGGATTGTCCCTACAACGGGCAGGCTCCCCTATGACCGAAGCGACAGATCCTACCGCACGCGGCCTGAAGCAGGCACATGAAGCGCAACGCCGGAAACAGGGCAAGCCACCGATGAAACCAGATCCCACATTCGATCAGGCCGCCGACAATACCTACCGTGTCACTGCTGCAGAGCTGCGTAGCTTCGTTGGACGCTGGGAACGTCTGGACGCGGAAAGAACCGATATTGTCGCCCAACAGAAGGAGGTCATGGCCGAGGCCAAATCCCGCGGCTACGACACGAAGGTCATGCGCAAAGTGATCCTCCTGCGCAAACGGGACAAGGACGACATCGCCGCTGAGGAAGCAGTTCTTCAGATGTATAAAGAAGCGCTGGGGATGTGAGGGCATGAAAATCCGAACGATCACTCACGAGCCATTGCGGGTTCTGGTTGGATGCGAAACCTCTGGAGTAGTGCGCCGCGCCTTTCTGGATCGCGGGCATGACGCCTGGTCGTGCGACCTGCTGCCATCCGATGACGCCAGCAACCGGCACATGCAATGCGATATCCGTGAAGTGTTGAGCATGGGGTGGGATCTGCTGACCGTCATGCACCCGCCTTGCACCCGGCTCTGCAACAGTGGAGTGCGCTGGCTCAGCAAGCCGCCCAAGGGGCGCAGCCTGGATGACATGTGGGCGGAGCTTGACGAGGGCGCTGCACTGTTCTCAGCCTGCTGGAATGCGCCGGTGCCGCGCGTCGCCGTGGAAAATCCGGTGATGCATCGTCATGCCAAGGAGCGGATCCACAACTATCAACCCGCAGCCCAACATGTGCAGCCCTGGTGGTTCGGTGAAAAGGCGTTCAAGGCAACCGGTCTCTATCTGCGCGGCCTGCCCCCTCTGGTCCCAACAGACAAGCTGACACCGCCCGAGAAGGCCACCGAAGAACACAAGAAATGGTCTGCGATCCACCGCGCCAGCCCCGGTCCTGACCGCTGGAAACTGCGCAGCAAGACTTTTCCCGGAATCGCCGTTGCCATGGCCGACCAATGGGGCGGCTGGGCTGTAGAAAATGAGGCCGCAGTATGAACGGCAGGAGACTTTGAACCATGGCAAATCGACCAGCTCTATTTACCAAAGCTGACCTTCGACGCTTTGCAGGTGTAGCCAAGGAATGCGGCAAGACCGTTGCCGTTCGTCCAGACGGCACCCTAGTCATGGTAGATGTGGAACCCCTGCCGGTACCTAGGCAGACGAAGAAAACCGAAAAAGGTCCCCGACAATGGTCAAGATAGAACTGCCAGGGCTGATCTGCGAAGCGATGCCATCGGGCAATTCCCGAATGCGAGTGCGTGTAGCAAGAGACAAAAGGCGTCGGATCACCCTCAAGGTCGGATTGGACAGCCCGCACTTCATGGAAGCCTACCACGCTGCCCGCGCCGGAGTGCTATACGAGCCTCCAGCGCGTCCGGCGGACATGGCAGTACAGAAGTCAACAGAATGGCTGTGGCTGCTTTTCCTGGAGCACATGGAAGCCATGGAAACCGCAGGGGAAATCAAGGCAGCAACTATTAAACAGCGTCAGCATGTACTCGGGCGCTTCCTGGACCACGAAGTTGATGGCGCGCTATTGCGCGAGTACGACGCTGGCGTCCCGCAGGAGGTGATTGTCGAGTTCCTTGACACCCTGATCGAGAAGCCCGGCGCCCGAAAGAACACAATCGGTGCCCTACGCGCGATGTACAAGTTCGCCGATGAGCGCGGATATGTTCGCCCCAACCCGGCCAAGGGGATCAGCACCACATACAGATCAGCAGGCGGCGCCACCCCCTGGACAGTCGATGATCTGAAAAAATTCCGCGAGCGCCATCCCTTTGGGACGATGGCTCATCTGGCACTGACCGTCTTTATGTTCACCGCCTGCCGCGTCTCTGATGCAATCTGGATCGGACGAAACAACGAATCCACCAGCAACGGTATCCATTGGCTTGGATGGCAACCACGAAAGAAGGGGTCCACGTATGTGGAAATCCCGATCATGCCCCCACTGGCCAAAGCTATCGCTGCGCAGAACGTCACTCATGTGGATGGGTGCTACCTGCTCAGCTCACACGGCACGCCTTTTTCCTCAAGTGACAGCTTCAGGAACCGGTTCAAGACTTGGTGCAGAGAAGCCGACCTGCCGGACCGAAGCCCACACGGCATTCGAAAAGCGGCTGGCCACCTATTGGCGCTGGAAGGCGCCACGCAACATCAGATCATGGCGGTGCATGGGCACTCCCAAGCAGCCACGTCAGAGATCTACACAAAAGACGTAGAACGCCGACGACTGGCCGCTGATGCGGTTGCTAAACTAGCCAGTATGGACTGGTAGGTGTCCCACGCAGCAAAACTGCCCCCAAAATTGGGACACTCACGCATTGATTTAATTGATCATCGGGGAGGGAATGGTGGGTGATGAGAGACTCGAACTCCCGACATCTTCGGTGTAAACGAAGCGCTCTACCAACTGAGCTAATCACCCGATGAAGCGGGATTTAGAGAAATCCCCGTTGCAGCGCAAGAGCTTCCTCGCGTTTTTTGTCACAAAAATTCGCTCAGCGTAAAACCGTTTCCCGGCCCTGCTCCAGAACATAGACACAGCCCTGTCCATTCGACAATTTTGCCTGCTCCGATCTGTCCAATCCGCATATGATTCCGCGCATCACCTGCCCCAGAAGACCATGCGCCACCACGACCGAAGGCGCACTGAGCGTTTGCAGGAAATCCAGTGTCCGCGCTTGGAAGCGCTCGTACCCCTCACCGCCGGGCGCCGCGCAGAACATATCCAGCGGCGTGGTGTTCCGCGCAAAGATATCCGGGTAGTCCTGCTCCAGATCCACCAGCCGGTGGCCCTGAAAATCACCGGCGTGAACTTCGGCCAGACGGGCGTCGGTGGTAAATGCGCGACCTGCCAGAGCGATCTCTGCGGTCTGCTGCGCGCGGCCCAGAGGCGAGACATAGCACGGCGGGTTTTCCGCACTCAGGATGGGCTGCATCAATTCGGCCTGACGCTGCGCATGTTCCAGCCACAGCGGGCTGAGACGGGACTCCAACTGCCCCTGAACGCGGCGCTCGGCGTTCCATTCGGTCTGCCCGTGGCGCAAAAGCCAGATTTTGGGATACTTGCTCATGTAATGCTGCCTCAATTTCTTACCGAGCGAGGCGGCCCGGCCTGCCCGCTGTTGAATGCAAGATGGGGGAATTTCCGGGGGCTGTCCATCCCAACGCGCGCAACAGCACCCCCTGCACACCACCTAAAGCTGAGCGAGGGCGCCGTCTTCCTTGACCGCCTGCATCGCCACATAGGTCGAAGTCGAGGCAACATGCGGCAGCGAGGAAATCTTCTCTCCCAGCACCGCGCGATAAGCCGACATCGAATGGGTGCGCACCTTCAGAAGATAGTCGAAATGCGAGGCCATCAGGTGCACCTGCTCAATCTCCGGGATCCGCGCCACGGCGGCGTTGAATTTCGCCAGCGCCGCCTCGCGGGTGTCTTCCAGCTTGACCTCGACAAAGGCGACGTGATCAAGCCCCAGCCGGATCGGATCCAGCAAGGCCCGGTAGCCGGTAATGATGCCTTCGGCCTCCAGCCGTTTCAGGCGGGTCTGGGTCGGCGATTTCGACAGACCAATGCGACGGGCCAGATCCGCGACCGAAATCCGACCATCCTCGCCCAGCACATGCAGAATCGCGCGGTCATATCTATCAAGATCGCTATAGTTCATTTGACCCTCCTACTGCGCAAATTTGCGGCAATTGACCTGAGTATCCCCCACAATCAGGCGAATGTCCCGCAATATTTGCTGTATTCTGGGCATCAGACTTTTTGCGGAACATACTGGAGCCTTCTGCATGACACACGCCCCCGCCCCCCAGAGCCCCGACACACAGCAGGAACAACTGCGTTATCGCATCGATGCAGGCACCTATGTCGATCAGGACGCCATGCGCGACCAGCTGATCGCCACCGCTGCCCTGCCCGCTGCCGAACGCGCGGCAATCTGCGCCAATGCGGCCGCCCTGGTACGGGATATCCGCGGCCATTCGGCACCTGGGCTGATGGAGGTGTTTCTGGCGGAATACGGTCTGTCGACCGACGAAGGGATCGCCCTCATGTGTCTGGCCGAGGCGCTGCTGCGGGTGCCGGATGCCGACACCATCGATGCCCTGATCGAAGACAAGATCGCGCCGTCTGACTGGGGCAAACACCTCGGTCACTCCTCCTCCTCGCTGGTCAATGCCTCGACCTGGGCCCTGATGCTGACCGGCAAGGTTCTGGATGAGGCCAAGCCAAGCCCAGTGCGCGCGTTGCGCGGCGCCGTCAAACGTCTGGGTGAGCCGGTGATCCGCACCGCCGTGGGCCGCGCGATGAAGGAAATGGGCCGCCAGTTCGTTCTGGGCGAAAGCATCGAAAGCGCGATGAAGCGCGCCGCCGGAATGGAGGCCAAGGGCTACACCTATTCTTACGACATGCTGGGCGAAGCCGCGCGCACCGAAGCGGACGCCTCCCGCTATCACCTGTCCTATTCAAAGGCGATTTCTGCCATTGCCGTGGCCTGCGGCAGCGATGACATCCGCAAGAACCCCGGCATTTCCGTGAAACTCTCGGCGCTGCACCCGCGTTATGAACTGGCGCAGGAAGCCCGAGTGATGCTGCAACTGGTGCCGCGGCTGAAGGCGCTGGCGCTGCTGGCCAAGGCCGCAGGTATGGGGCTGAACGTCGATGCAGAAGAGGCCGACCGCCTGTCGCTGTCGCTGGAGGTGATCGAAGCGGTGGTGTCGGATCCGGCGCTGGCAGGCTGGGACGGTTTTGGCGTCGTGGTGCAGGCCTATGGGCCGCGCACCGGGCTGGCGATTGATGCGCTTTACCAGATGGCCGAAAAATACGACCGCCGGTTTATGGTGCGGCTGGTCAAAGGCGCCTATTGGGACACCGAGATCAAGCGCGCCCAGGTCGAAGGCATCGACGGCTTCCCGGTCTACACCAACAAATCCCTGACCGATGTGTCCTATATCGCCAATGCCCGCAAACTGCTGGGCATGACCGACCGCATCTATCCGCAATTTGCCACCCACAACGCCCATACGGTCAGCGCCATCCTGCATATGGCCAGCGACAGCAGTGTCTACGAATTCCAGCGCCTGCACGGCATGGGCGAAACCCTGCACCAGATGGTCAAGGAGCAGAACGGCACCAACTGCCGGATCTACGCCCCCGTTGGGGCGCACCGTGATCTGCTGGCCTATCTGGTGCGGCGTCTGCTGGAAAACGGTGCCAACAGCTCTTTTGTGAACCAGATCGTCGATGAGAACGTCCCGCCCGAGGTGGTGGCCGCCGATCCCTTCGATGCGGTTGCCGATGTCAGCCGCAGCATCCCCACCGGCCCCGAGATGTTTGCGCCCGAGCGCAGCAACTCCATGGGGTTCGATCTGGGCCACGCGCCGACACTGGCTGCCATCGAAGCCGCCCGCGCGCCCTGGCGTGATCACCAATGGCAGGCAGGTCCCCTGCTGGCAAGCACAGCCACACCGGATGCCGCCGAGGATGTGACCAACCCCTCGGATCTGACGCCAGTGGGACAGCTCACCCCATCCAGCGCAGCGGATATCGAAACGGCGCTGTCCTCCGCCCAGCCCTGGGACGCCCCTGCCGCAGAACGGGCGGCAGCGCTCAACAAGGCAGCGGATCTGTACGAGGCAAACTATGGCGAACTCTTTGCGCTGCTGGCGCGGGAGGCGGGCAAGTCGATCCCCGATGCCGTCGCCGAGCTGCGCGAAGCGGTGGACTTCCTGCGCTACTATGCCGCCCGCATTCCGGATGCTGCGCCAGCCGGGATCTTCACCTGCATTTCGCCCTGGAACTTCCCGCTGGCGATCTTCTCGGGGCAGGTCTCTGCCGCGCTGGCGGCTGGCAATGCCGTGCTGGCCAAACCGGCCGAGCAGACGCCGCTGATCGCTCAGCGCGCCGTGCAGCTGCTGCATGAGGCAGGCGTTCCGCGGTCCGCCCTGCAACTGGTGCCCGGTCCCGGCTCGCGCGTTGGTGCGGCCCTAACCTCGGACCCGCGCGTTGGCGGCGTGGCCTTTACCGGCTCAACCGCAACAGCCCTGCGTATCCGCCGCGCCATGGCGGCAAACCTGAAACCCGGCGCGCCGTTGATTGCTGAAACCGGCGGGCTGAACGCAATGATCGTGGATTCCACTGCGCTGCCGGAACAGGCCGTGCAATCGATCCTCGAAAGCGCCTTTCAATCCGCAGGCCAGCGCTGCAGTGCGCTGCGCTGCCTCTATGTGCAGGAAGACATCGCGGATGATTTCCTGAAGATGCTGAAAGGCGCGATGGACACGCTGACCCTTGGCGACCCCTGGCATCTGTCCACCGACAGCGGCCCGGTCATCGACGCAACCGCACGGGCGGGCATTCTGGCCCATATCGACGCCGCGCGCGCCGAAGGCCGGGTGGTAAAAGAGATGCAGACACCGCAGGGCGGCACCTTTGTGGCACCGACCCTGATCGAAGTGCCCGGCATCGCCGCGCTGGAGCAGGAGATCTTTGGTCCGGTGCTGCATGTGGCGCGTTTCAAATCGCGGGATCTGGACCGGGTGATCGCCGAGATCAACGGCACCGGCTATGGGCTGACCTTTGGCCTGCACACCCGGATCGATGACAGGGTGCAGCATGTCTGCGACCGGATCCACGTAGGCAATATCTACGTCAACCGCAACCAGATCGGCGCCATTGTCGGCAGCCAGCCCTTTGGAGGCGAAGGCCTGTCCGGCACCGGTCCCAAGGCGGGTGGCCCCTTCTACCTGTCGCGCTTCTGTGCACCGGATCCTCAAAGCAGCGCGGAGACTTGGTCAGGCGCCGCCTCCCAACTGCCCGGCGCACTCGGGACGGCTACGGCGCCGGTCACCACCTCTCTGCCCGGGCCGACCGGCGAATCCAACCGGCTGACCGTCACCGCCCGCCCGCCGCTTTTGTGCATGGGTCCGGGAGCCAAAGCTGCCGCCGCACAGGCCAAAGCGGTCATGCAGCTTGGCGGCACCGCCATTCAGGCGAACGGCATGCTGGACCTGCAGCAGCTTGAGAGCCTTCAGGATATCGCTGGCGTCCTGTGGTGGGGCGATGAGGACACCGGTCGCCAGATCGAAGAGACCCTGGCCAAACGGGATGGCCCTATCGTGCCACTAATCCCCGGGCAGCCCGACCGCGCCCGGGTCCTGGCCGAGCGCCACGTCTGTGTCGATACAACTGCGGCCGGCGGCAACGCCGCGCTGCTGGGCGGCAACGCCTGACGGTCAAGATCCGGCAACAGCTTTGCCCGATAACCGCTTGACGCTGGGCCGAAACCGGCCCAGCGTTCCCGCATGTTTCCGCTGCGTGATCACAATCCATCCGGGCGCACGCCCTATGTCGTCTACCTGCTGATGGCAGTGAATATCGCGGTGTTTCTATATGCCGTGACCACCTACACCAGCCCCCGGCTGATGGCAGGCTTCTACTATACCTACGGCATCGTTCCGGCTGAACTCTCCTACGGTCGCCATCTCAGCAGCTTGTTCACCTCGATGTTCCTGCACGCGAGTTTCATGCATCTGGCCGGGAATATGCTGTTCCTTTGGATATTCGGCGACAACCTCGAAGACGAGATGGGCCACCTGCCGTTTCTGGGTTTCTACCTATTGGCAGGGCTTGGTGCCGGACTGATCCACGTGATGGCAGGCCCAATGTCCAACGTGCCCACGGTCGGGGCATCTGGTGCGATTGCCGGGGTCATGGGGGGCTACCTTCTGATGTTTCCAAAGGCGCGGGTGGATATCCTTCTGGTGCTCATTATCTATTTCCGGGTCTTTTCGATCCCCGCCTTCATCATGCTGGGGGTCTGGCTGGCCCTGCAATTCATCGGCGGGCTTGGCGCGGATCCGAACACCGGCGGGGTCGCCTATTGGGCGCATACGGGCGGTTTCGTCGTTGGCATGGCGCTCTGCCTGCCCCTGTGGATGAAACGCGGCGGCCCTGTGTTCTGGAACCGTACCCATGGTCGCCCCGATCATCCTGATACCCATTACACCTATTGCCCCAGCCGCATTCCCCGCCTGCCCCGCAAGAGCCGCCATCCGCATTCAAGGCCGGGTCCCTGGGGCAAATAAACCAAATCCTGCCCAGGTGGCTAAATGAAGAAGCGCGCGCAACCGCTGGGATTGCACGCGCTTCTTCATGTGGAATTCTTGTGGACGTCCTGGGGATAACCCCGGCACCCCTGTCTTGGGATCAGCCCCGGATCACTTTCGCAAAGGCTTCGAACATCGGCTCGTTCGCGCAGACGACTTCGCCGGATTCGAGAATGCTCTCCTCGGGGTCCAGTGCCTCGATCAACCCGCCGGCCTCTTTGACGATGATGATGCCAGCCGCCATGTCCCAGGCGTTCAGGCGACGTTCCCAGAACCCTTCGTAGCGGCCAGCCGCAACATAGGCCATGTCCAGCGCCGCAGCGCCCCAGCGGCGCACACCGGCGCAGGCGGGCATCAGCCGCGCCAGATCCTGCAGGGTCGCAGGCAGATCCGAGCGGCCACCAAACGGCAGCCCGGTTGCAAAGATGGATTCGATCATCCGGTGACGGCCAGACACCCGGATGCGGGTATCGTTCATCCAGGCACCGGCGCCCTTTTCGGCAAAGAACATCTCGTCCTTGGCCGCGTCATAGATCACCCCGGCCACGATCTTGCCCTTGTGCTCCAGCGCGATCGAAATCGCCCAATGCGGCAGGCCGTGCAGGAAGTTGGTGGTGCCATCCAGCGGATCCACGATCCAGCGGCGGGTGGGATCCTCGCCGGGGGTCTCTCCGCCCTCTTCGGCCAGCCAGCCGTAGGTCGGGCGCGCGCCCATCAGCTCATCCTTGAGGATCTTTTCCGCGGCAATATCCGCCCGGGACACAAAGTCACCCGCGCCTTTCATCGAGACCTGAAGGTTCTCAACCTCGCGAAAGTCTTTCACGAGGGAGCGGCCTGCCTTGCGGGCGGCCTTGATCATCACATTAAGGTTCGCGCTGCCAATCATATCTGCAGACTCCTGTGTCGGTCGGGGAGATGCCGGTCAAACCGTGCCTATACGCGCCCTGCCCCTTCTTGCCAAGAGCCAATACCCTGCAATTCCGGGACAGCGCCTTTGCCTTCTTTGCCGTCGGGTTATTTTCGAGGATGGTTGCATTCCGCAAAACTGAACTACACAGTTCAGATAAGCCGCATCGCCCCAGTGAGACACAGGTGAGACGGACAGTGACACAATGGATAGGGAGATCCAAATGACCGAACAGATGCAGCGTATCGTGCTGGCCAGCCGCCCGGACGGCGAGCCCACGGATGACAATTTCCGCCTTGAAACCGTTGACCTGCCGCAGCCCGGCGAGGGCGAAGTGCTTGTTAAATCGCACTATATGTCGCTGGACCCCTATATGCGTGGCCGCATGGACGATGCCAAATCCTATGCCGCGCCGGTGCCTATCGGCGGCACCATGGAGGCCGGCGCCGTGGGTGAGGTCATCGCGTCGAACAGCCCGCACTTCAAACCGGGCGATTTCGCCTTTGGCATGCTGGGTTGGGCCAGCCACGGCTGCCTGCCAGCCAAGGAACTGCGCAAGCTGGATCCGGCGCAGGGTCCGATCACTGCAGCGCTTGGCGTGCTGGGCATGCCCGGTTTTACCGGATGGCATGGCTTGACCGCCTATGGCCGACCTGAAGCGGGCGAAACCCTGGTGGTGGCCGCCGCTACCGGTCCCGTTGGTTCAATGGTCGGACAACTGGCCAAACTGGCAGGCCTGCGCGTTGTCGGCATCGCGGGCGGCGCCGACAAATGCAAACTGGCGACCGAGACCTTCGGCTTTGACGCCTGCCTGGATCACCGTGCCTATGCGGATGCGAAATCCCTGCGCAAGGATCTGGCCGAGGCCTGCCCCAAGGGCATCGACATTTATTTCGAAAACGTCGGCGGCAAGGTGCTGGAGGCGGTGCTGCCGCTGATGAACCCGCATGGACGTATCCCGATCTGCGGCATGATCGCCTGGTACAACGCCGGCGGTCTGGGCGCAGGCGCATCGGATGTGGCGCTGACCGGGCCGAACATCTGGCGCAATATCCTGGTGAAATTCCTGTCGGTGAACGGCTTCATCATCTCGAATCATTTCGACCGCTACCCGGAGTTCCTGAAAGAAGTCGCGCCCAAGGTTGCCTCGGGTGAGATCCGCTTCCTTGAGGACATCGCCACTGGTCTGGAAAACGCCCCCGAGGCGTTCCGGTCGCTGCTGAAGGGCGGCAATACTGGCAAGCAGATCGTCAAACTGATCTGACCGCCTGTTTACGTCCAAGAAACCGCCCCCGCCGAGATCAGCCCGGCGGGGGCACTGCCAAACGCGTTATTGCTGCTGAAGCTTGCGCGCCTCGACCTTGGCCAGGCGGATCAGCTCTTGCATATAGGGCTTTTCGCGGTCCTCGCTGCGCACCGCAGCATAAAGCCTGCGGGTAATCCCCTCTGCGGTCAGCGGCCGGGTCACATAGTCCGAGGAATACTTGACCTCGCGCACCACCCAATCCGGCAGAACAGACACCCCCCGGTTCGACGCCACCAGCAAGAGGATCACGGCAGTCAACTCGACCTGACGGATAGACGCAGGCTCGACCCCCGCCGGTGTCAGGAGCTGGCTGAACACATCCAGACGGGATTTTTCCACCGGATAGGTGATCAGCGTCTGATCCCGGAAATCCTCAGCCTCGATATAGGGTTTTGCCGCCAGCGGGTTCTGCGATGAGGCGACAAAGACCGGTCGGTAATCAAACAACTCGATGAATTCGACGCCCGGCAGCGTATCCGGGTCGGAGGAGACCACCAGATCCACCTCTTCCTTTTGCAGCGCGGGAAGTGCGTCAAAGGCGAGGCCCGGGCGGATATCCACATCCACGTCCGACCAGCTTTTGCGAAAGGCCTCAAGCACGGGGAACAGCCATTCGAAACAGGCATGGCATTCGATGGCGATATGCATCCGCCCGGCGTGACCCTCGCGCAGGTTGGAAAACTCGGCCTGTGCGGCCTCGACCTGCGGCAGCACCTGTTCGGCCAAACGCAATAGCCGCAGCCCGGCAGGCGACAGTTTCATCGGCTTGGAGCGGCGCAGGAACAACTCCACCCCCGCTTGTTCCTCCAGCCCCTTGATCTGATGGCTGAGCGCGCTTTGCGTGATGTTCAGCTGCTCGGCCGCGCGGGCCAGACCGCCGGCTTCGTGGATGGCCTTGATCGTGCGCAGATGGCGGAATTCGATGTGCATTCTATCGCGTCGCTCATGTTGTTCTTGAGAATTATGAGTTTGTCTCACAATGCTGCGTGTGCAACAAGAGGTCAAATCAGTCGGAGATCCCCTAATGAAGACCCCTGACATCTCGTTCGAGTTCTTTCCGCCGCAGTCGCTTGAGGCTTCTTTCCGCCTTTGGGACACGGTTCAGGTTCTGGCACCGCTGGACCCGCGTTTTGTATCTGTCACCTATGGCGCCGGTGGCACCACCCGCGATCTGACCCGCGATGCGGTGGCGACGCTGCACAAATCCTCGGGCCTTAATGTGGCCGCACACCTGACCTGCGTGCAGGCGACCAAGGCCGAAACGATGGAGATCGCGGACCGCTTTGCCGAGGCAGGCGTGTCTGAAATCGTTGCCCTGCGCGGGGACCCTCCCAAGGGCGAAGGCAAGTTCACCCCGCACCCCGACGGGTTCGCCAATTCGGTTGAACTGATCGAGGCCCTGGCGGACACCGGAAAATTCACCGTGCGTGTCGGCGCCTACCCCGACCAGCACCCCGATGCCGCAACCGCCCAGGCCGATGTCGACTGGCTGAAGCGCAAGCTGGACGCAGGCGCGGACGAAGCGTTGACCCAGTTCTTCTTTGAACCCGAAACCTTCTTCCGCTTCCGCGATGCCTGCGAAAAGGCGGGCATTGACGGCTCGAAACTGACGCCGGGCATTCTGCCGATCGAGAACTGGAAAGGCGCCCGCAATTTCGCCCGCCGCTGCGGCACCAAGATCCCCGCCTGGGTCGAGGATGCCTTTGAAAAGGCGCTGCGCGATGACCGCGCTGATCTGCTGGCCACCGCGATGTGCAGCGAGCTCTGCACCGAGTTGCTGGAAGGCGGCGTCGAGAAGCTGCATTTCTACACGCTGAACCGTCCCGAGCTGACCCGCGATGTCTGTTTCGCCCTTGGCATCACGCCCAAGGTCTCGCTCGAGAACGTGGCGTAAGACTTGCTGGCGCCGTAAGCCGCGCCTAGCCTCATTCCAAAATGGAACTCTGATTGCCCGGCCTTGGCGCCGGGCACTTCAATTGGATGGGGCATCTCTTTCATGTTCATTGCAAAATCGCCTGCGGACCTGCTGTCGATGTCGGAAATTACCCAGCTTTCGGGCCTTGAATTCATGCAAGGTATTCTGGATGGCAAACTGCCCGGCCCGCCCATCGGTGCGCAGCTGGGATATGCTCTGCACGAGGTTGGCGAAGGCCGCATTGTCTTCCGCGGCACGCCGGAGTTTTCCATGACCAACCCCATGGGCACCGTTCATGGCGGCTGGTATGGCACGCTCTTGGACAGCGCCATGGCCTGCGCGGTGATGACCCGCGTGCCCAAGGGATCCGCCTATACGACGCTGGAATACAAGATCAACATCCTGCGCTCAATTCCACTGGGCGTCACGGTGGATTGCATCGGCGTTACCGACCACGTGGGGCGCTCGACCGGCGTGGCCCATGGTGAAATCCGCGGCGTCGAGGATGGCAAGCTCTATGCGACAGGTTCAACCACCTGCATCGTGATGAAACTGCCCGATCCGAAAGGCTGATCAACCCGCCGCGCGCCTCAGCGTGCTGCGCGCGAGGGCCAGAACAGGCGCCAGGCCGAGCGCTTTTCCTTGATCACAAAACCCTTAGCACTGCTGTGCAGACGCTCGCTCGGGTCCTTGCCCACCGGACGGCGACTGCGCAGCAAGAAGATCTTACCCCAGCCGCGCCAGGTGCCGACCGATGGCGCGCCGGGATCCACCGGGAACCGCATGCGCCAATCCTGCGGCAGCGGCAATCCGCAATCCTCGGCCTTTTCCAGCATCCAGACCAGCGACAGGTTCGCGAGCGGCCGCGCCGCCTCAAAACCGCCAAGCTGCCCGCCCACATCCCCATGGGCGCCGCGGAACCACATCTGCTCCACCCGACCGTTGAACCCGTCGGGACAGGACCACAACACCGGGGCAAAGACGTCGCGGGTCTCCTCCAGCGCCAGCGCATGATAGCCATTCTTCACATGCGGCCCCAATTCATCGTTGTGAAAGCCATGCGGGTCCTTGGACCAGCGCCACAGCACCGGCAGACGAAAGCCCAGTGCCTTGACCGTGTCCCAGACGCCGATCATTTCGATCTGGGTTTCAGCGTGGCAATAGGCATCGTGAAAGGCGCGCGCGATCTCCGCGTCCTGCCCCTGCTGGTAATGGCGGTAGGCGGTGCGAATATTGCGTTCGGTGGCGTGTTCGGGCCGCAGCAGGCCCACCTCGCCGATCACACCGGCCAATGAGCGTACCGCATAGGCCCCGCGGCTGTATCCGATCAGGAAAATACTGTCGCCAGGCCGGTAGCGCGAGGCGAGATAGCCATAGGCACGACGGATCTGCCGGTTGATCCCAGTGCCCACCATGACATCCCGCGCACTGGACCAGCCAGTCCACTGCACGCCGGTTTCGTAGAATACGGAAACTTCCGGGCCGACCTCCTTGCACAGAAGGTAAGTCTGCCCGGCATGGGATTCATGGCCCGGCCGCAGCGAGGTCATGGTCCCGTCCAGAATGATCACATGGGCCTGCGGCCCGCGCAGCGCGGTCTCGGCGGAATGCTCGGACCTCAAAGGCCGTCCGAGCCATCCAAAGACACGTTTACTCAGCTGCGACAGAGACATCCCTTAGCACTTCCCATAGTTTCAACGGCGTGAACGGCATGTCCATCTGGTGCACACCACGTGCCCAGACCGCATCCTGCACCGCATTGGCGACCGCCGCCATGGCGCCCACGGTTCCGGCCTCGCCGCAGCCCTTCATCCCCATCGGGTTCTGGGTCGAGGGCACGGCCTCAGTCGCAAAGCCGATCATTGGCATATCTGACGCCCGTGGCATGGCATAGTCCATGAACGTTGCCGTGAGCAGCTGCCCCTCTTCGTCATAGACCACATGTTCCAGCATTGCCTGACCCAGGCCCTGCGCAACACCGCCATGCACCTGCCCTTCGGCCAGCGCCGGGTTGATCAGGTTACCAAAATCATCCACCACAGTGTAGCGGTCAACCTCGGAAGCGCCGGTTTCGGGGTCGATCACCACCTCACAGATATGAGCCCCGTTCGGGAACGAGCGCCCCGGCAACGTGGCCCGCGCCGAGTGACGCAGCAACTCGGTCCGGCCCTGCGCGCGGGCCATCTCGGCCGCTTCAAGAACGGTCGGGGTAACGTTAGATCCCGGCGCGCGGAAGGTTTCACCATCAAATTCGATTGCGTCTTCCTCGACGCCCATCTCATCGGCGAGGAAAGGCGTAAAGGCCGCGACCATCGCATCGACGGTGGCAAGGGTGGCATTGGCCTGCGTGGTGACCGAGCGCGACCCGCCGGTGCCGCCGCCCTTGGCGATCAGGTCACTGTCGCCCTGCACCACATGGATCTGGTCTGCGGGAATGCCGGTCTGATCCGCAAGGAACTGCGCGTAAACGGTTTCATGCCCCTGTCCGTTGCTTTGCGTGCCGACATAGATATTCACCCGGCCGTCCTCCAGAAACTCCACTTCCGCGCCTTCCGAAGGATCACCCAAAATGCTTTCGATATAGTAACACAGGCCGACGCCCCGCAGCTTGCCCGATGCTGCATCTGCAGCCTTGCGGGCCGGATAGCCTGCCATATCAGCCTCTTCCGCGGCGCGGCTCAGCACCCGGTTGAAATCGCCGACATCGTAGCTTTCGCCAGTGACGGTGGCATAAGGAAAGGCTGCCGGGGCGATGAAATTGCGCCGACGCAGCTCCCAGGGATCGACGCCAAGTTCACGCGCGGCCCGGTCCATCACCCGCTCCAGCACATAAATCGCCTCGGGGCGGCCCGCGCCGCGATAGGCATCGACCTGGGTGGTGTTGGTATAGATCCCTTCGACACGCAACCAGGCGGTCTGGATGTCATAAACCCCGGCCAGAACGCGGCTGAACAGGGTCGTCTGGATGATCTGGCCAAAAGGCGCGTTATAGGCGCCAAGGTTGCAGCGGGTGTTGACCCGATAGGCGGTGATCTTCAGATCCGCATCAAAGGCCAGTTCCGCCAGCGAGGTCAGATCGCGCCCACCATTGTCCGACAGCATCGATTCCGTGCGGTCCCCAACCCAAAGCACCGGTCGTCCCAGAACCTTTGCCGCATGGGCGACAGCATAATATTCCGGATAGGGCTGCGATTTCATGCCAAAGCCGCCGCCCACATCCGGGGTCACCACATGTACCTGTTCTTCTTCAAGGCGCAGTTTCTTGGCGAGGTTGGATTTGACGCCCCAGACGCCCTGCCCGCCAAAGGTGAAATGCAGACGGTCGTCCTGCCATTCGGCGAAACAGCCGCGCGGCTCCATCGAGTTGACGATAATCCGGTTGTCCTCGACCTGCAGCGCCACGGTATGGGCGGCCTCGGCAAAGGCAGCCTCGGTTGCGGCCTCATCGCCCATGCCCCAGTCAAAGCCGAGGTTGTCCGGCACATCCGGGTGCAGCGGCTCACCGCCCGGCGCGATGTCCATTTTCACCGGCAGGTCGTCAATTTCCAGCTCGATCAATTCTCCGGCATCACGGGCCTGATCCATGGTTTCGGCTACAACAACCGCCACAGGTTCGCCCACGTGACGCACGCGATCATGGGCCAGCATCGGCCGATGCGGTGCCGCCGCGCCCGATCCGTCGCGATTCTTGATCAGGATGCCATCGATTCCGGTGTCATAGCCCGCCTCAAGATAGTCGGCGTAGGTCACCACCATCTGCACGCCCTGGGCGGCGCGGGCATCTTCGACGTCCAGACGGGTGATCGTGCCATGCGCCACGGGGCTTCGCAGAACCCAGCACCGCAAGGCGCCCTGGGGCGCAGAATCCTCGATATAGCGGCCGTGTCCTGTCAGGAACCGGACATCCTCGACCCGTTTCACCGGCTGGCTTTTTCCGAACTTTTCCATGCTCATCCCCTTCGCGCGCTCAGTGCTGCTTTGGGGCCGACATTAGCCGTGCTGGCCAGCTTGTCCAGAGAGCTCGATCACGGTGGCCACATCCGAAAGGCCATAGCCATTGAATTGCGTGCTCATGGCGGAAGAATAAGCACCAAGCCCAGGGAACAGCACATAATCGCCTATCACGCTGTCTTCGGGCAACGGCAGACCATCCGGCAGACGGTCCAGACTGTCGCAGGTCGGGCCGAACGCGATGCGCGGTTTGCGCGGCGCCGACCGGTGCTGCCCCTCGGCGCTGACCACGGTCACCCGCCCCGGCAAACCCATGTCGCGGATGTCGACCAGCCCGCCATAGATCCCATCGTTGAGGTAGACCACGCCGCCGCCCTGGCGGAGGCCTTTGATGCGGGCGGCAAGGGTAAAGGCCTCAGACACCATCGCCCGGCCCGGCTCGCAGATCAGCTCTGGCGCGGCGTCACCAAAGGCATCGCGAACCGCAGTCCCAATGGCGGAAAACACCGTCTCAAGATCCGGCGCCACGCCATCGCGGTTGGCGGCAAAGCCACCGCCGACGTTCAGTCGCGCCACCTTTACCCCGGCGGCATCGACGATCCGGCGGGCGGCGTGGATATATTCGACCCAAGCCGAGGCATCCTCGCATTGGGTGCCGGGATGAAAACACAGGGCCGGTGTCCAGCCCTCTGCCGCCACCCGTTGCAGCAACGCGATCGCCTCTTCCGGGGCGGCACCGAATTTGCTGCCAAAATCATAGGCTGCGCCCTCGACCGGCAAGGCAAAGCGCACCGCGATCTCGCAGGTGCGCGGCACATCGGCCAGTTTGGCCAGCTCGCTCGCCTCATCCACCGACCAGCTGGCCACGCCATGAGAGATACCCGCCGCGATTTCCACATCCGAACGCACCGGGTTATTGTAATGCATCACCGCATCCGCACTGGCCGCGCGCACCGCCTCCATTTCCGCTGGCGAGGCCACATCAAAGGCCGACACACCTGCGGCAACCAAATTGGACAGAACCGCAGGATGGGGGTTCGCCTTGACTGCATAGGTCACCAGCCCCGGAAAGCCGGTCAGGAACCGGTCCGCCACCTCGTGCAGCACCCGCGGCGAGAAATAGAGGATGGGATGATCCGGCTGCCGCCGCGCAAGATGCGTTTCGGGGTCAAGCCAGAGCGGGGGAATATGCTGCATAAGATCAAAGCCTTGTTGGACGGACTGCGTGCCGATTGACGGTTTTCTTGCATTTTCGCCCGGTTGCGCGTCGATTTCCCCCGTCACTATTGATATTATGACGGTAATTCCCGTCATTATGGCGCACACAAAATGCAGATAGACGAAACAGATCAGCGACTTCTGGCGCTTTTGCGCGACAATGCCCGCCGCCCGGTGGCCGAACTGGCGCGTCACCTCAATCTTGCGCGCACCACCGTTCAAACCCGGATCGAACGGTTGGAAACGCTGGGCGTTATCGCAGGGTACACGCTGAAAATCTCCCCTGCAGTGCGCCCGCCCCTGCAGGCGACAGTGCTGATCTCCATCGAACCGCGCAGCGGCCCCGAGGTTCTGGCCCGTCTGCGCAGCCTTCCGGGGGTCGAAGTGGTGCATACGACCTCGGGCCGGTTCGACCTGCTGGCGCAGGTCGTGGCGCAAACCACGGATGAACTGGATGAAACCATCGACCGCATTGGCGAGGCGCGCGGCGTTCGCTCTTCAGAAAGCCTGATCCACCTGTCGACCAAACTGGACCGCAGCGGCAGCCGGGGCTAGGCGCCGCCCCCATCCTTCAACACAAGCGAAAACAGAATTTACGGGGTGCCAAAAGTAGTGCGCCCGGCCGACTTTGCGGGCATCCGCATCAAAGTCTGGCCGGGCGTCTCGTGAATGGCGGACCGAGGGGAGGACCCGCTGTTCTCTTCGTAAACGACCTTAGCGGCTCAGAGTTAAACCACCGTTACCGCCCCGCGCGATGACGGCGCCAAAACCCGCATTATTCCCCCCGCCTGCCTTATTTTCCTGCCCGCCTTGGCACTTTCCCTTTGCCGCCCCGTTCTATATGGGAGAACGCGACGAAAAATGACACGCACGCAGGACCAAACCGATGGCGATGGAAAAGACATTCAACGCAGCCGAAGCCGAAAGCCGTCTTTACGCGGCCTGGGAAGAGGCGGGCTGTTTCAAGGCAGGCGCAAACGCGAAGCCCGAGGCTTCCACCTATTGCATCATGATCCCGCCCCCCAATGTCACCGGCGTCCTGCACATGGGCCATGCTTTCAACAACACGCTGCAGGACATCCTGATCCGCTGGAAACGCATGCAGGGCTTTGACACCCTGTGGCAGCCTGGACAGGACCACGCCGGCATCGCCACCCAGATGGTTGTGGAACGCGAACTGGCGAAAAACCAGCAGCCCTCCCGCGCCGAACTCGGCCGGGAAAAGTTCCTGGACAAAGTCTGGGACTGGAAAAGCCAGTCTGGCGGCACCATCGTTAACCAGCTGAAACGCCTCGGCGCCTCCTGTGACTGGTCGCGCAACGCCTTCACCATGTCCGGCGCCCCCGGTGCCCCGGAAGGCGAAGAGGGCAACTTCCACGATGCCGTGATCAAGGTCTTCGTGGAGATGTTCAACAAGGGCCTGATCTACCGCGGCAAGCGGCTGGTGAACTGGGACCCGCATTTTGAGACCGCGATTTCCGACCTTGAGGTGGAGAATATCGAGGTTGCGGGCCACATGTGGCACTTCAAATACCCTCTCGCGGGCGGTGCAACCTATACCTACGTCGAAAAGGACGAGGACGGGAATGTCACGCTTGAGGAGGAGCGCGATTACATCTCCATCGCCACTACCCGCCCCGAAACCATGCTGGGCGATGGCGCCGTGGCCGTGCACCCCGATGACGCGCGCTATGCCCCCATCGTAGGCAAGCTGGTCGAGATCCCAGTGGGCCCCAAGGAACACCGCCGCCTGATCCCAATCATCACCGACGAATACCCCGACCCCGACTTCGGCTCGGGTGCGGTGAAGATCACCGGCGCACATGA
The DNA here is from genome assembly GCF_041008775.1 of Pseudophaeobacter sp. C1-32P7. Lineage (NCBI taxonomy): Bacteria > Pseudomonadati > Pseudomonadota > Alphaproteobacteria > Rhodobacterales > Roseobacteraceae > Pseudophaeobacter > Pseudophaeobacter sp. C1-32P7. Next base: position 36,539 of record NZ_JAXGFR010000002.1, read on the forward strand.
TTTCAACGACTATCAGGTGGCCAAGCGCGGCGGCATCCCGATGTACCGCCTGATGGACACCAAGGGCGCGATGCGTGCCGATGGTGCGCCTTACGAAGAGGCCGCAACCACGGCCATGGCCGTCGCCAAGGGCGAACAGACCCTTTCGGAGGCCGAAGCCGACGCCATCAACCTGGTGCCTGAGGACCTGCGCGGTCTGGACCGCTTTGAGGCCCGCAAGGCCGTGGTGCAGCAGATCACCGACGAAGGTCTCGCCGTGATGGTGAAAGAGGCCAAGACGGACGACGAGGGCAACCTTGTCGAAACCATGGTGCCGCTGGTCGAGAACAAGCCGATCATGCAGCCCTTTGGCGACCGCTCCAAGGTGGTGATCGAACCGATGCTGACCGACCAGTGGTTCGTGGACGCTGAAAAGGTCGTCGGCCCGGCGCTGGACGCCGTGAAGGACGGCACCGTCAAGATCCTGCCGGAATCGGGTGAGAAGACCTATTACCATTGGCTGGAGAACATCGAACCCTGGTGCATCTCGCGTCAGCTGTGGTGGGGCCACCAGATCCCGGTCTGGTACGGCTTTGACCTCTCCGGCGAAGGGTTCACCGATGACGAGGGCGACGGCGCGCTTGATCTGGTCGAAAGCCTGCGCCTTATGTGGGAGCAGAAGCTGCTGATCGGCGAAGAGCCGCGTCATTGCGCCGCCGATTTCGACAGCGTCAAACCACAGTTTGACGACATTCTGGTTGGCCTGCCGACACCGCTGAACCACGCGCAGGTGGTTGAAGTCGAAACCCGCGCCGATGCGGTCAAGGCCTTTGCCGCCGCGCTGGCCGAGTATGAAACCACTCAGGATCCGACCAAACTGGTCTACCCGGTCTGGCGTGACCCCGATGTGCTCGACACATGGTTTTCCTCCGGCCTCTGGCCAATCGGCACGCTGGGCTGGCCTGAACAGACCGAGGAACTGGGCAAATACTTCCCGACCTCGACGCTGGTCACCGGGCAGGACATCCTGTTCTTCTGGGTTGCCCGCATGATGATGATGCAGCTGGCCGTCGTGGATCAGATCCCGTTTGACACCGTCTACCTGCATGGCCTCGTGCGCGACGCCAAGGGCAAGAAGATGTCGAAATCCACCGGCAACGTCATCGACCCGCTGGATATCATTGACGAATACGGCGCCGATGCGCTGCGTTTCACCAATGCGGCGATGGCGAGCCTCGGCGGGGTGCTGAAGCTCGATATGCAGCGGATCGCCGGCTACCGGAACTTTGGCACCAAGCTGTGGAACGCCATCCGCTTTGCCGAGATGAACGAGGTCTTCACCGATGCGGTGCCGCAGACCGATGTGGCCGATCTGAAGCCCGCGCAGGCCGTCAACGCCTGGATCATCGGCGAAACCGCCCGCGTGCGTGAGGAAGTGGATGCGGCGCTAGAGGCCTATCGCTTCAACGATGCGGCGCAGGCGCTTTACGCCTTTGTCTGGGGCAAGGTCTGCGACTGGTATGTGGAGCTGTCCAAGCCATTGTTGCAGGGTGAAGACGCCGCAGCCCAGGCCGAGACCCGCGAGACCATGCGCTGGGTCATGGATCAGTGCCTGATCCTTCTGCATCCGATCATGCCCTTCATCACCGAAGAGCTGTGGGGCCAGACCGGAACCCGCACCAAGATGCTGGTGCATGTTGATTGGCCCGCCTATGCCGCCGCTGACCTGGTCAATGCCGAGGCCGACCGGGAGATCAACTGGGTGATCTCGGTCATCGAGAACACCCGCTCTGCCCGCGCGCAGATGCATGTGCCTGCGGGCCTCAAGGTCGCCATGTTGGTGACCGAGATCGACGAGGCCGCCCAAACCGCATGGGACCGCAACGAGGCGCTGATCAAACGCCTTGCGCGGATCGACAGCCTGACCAAGGTCGACAGCCTGCCGAAGGGCTGTGTCTCGATCTCGGCGCCCGGCGCTTCCTTCGGCCTGCCGCTCGCCGATATCATCGACATCGACGAGGAAAAGGCACGCCTTGAGAAAACCCTTGGCAAACTGGCCAAGGAACTTGGCGGCCTGCGCGGACGGTTGAACAATCCGAAGTTCGTGGCCTCCGCCCCCGATGAGGTGGTGGAAGAAGCGCGCGAGAACCTTGCCACCCGCGAAGAGGAAGAAACCAAGATCAAAGAGGCGCTTGCCCGCCTTTCTGAACTCGGCTGACATACCCCTTGAAGCCGCCCGCGCAAAACGGGCGGCTTTCACTAGGCGCAACCCCGTTATTTAACGAATTTTTTAGATTTTCCGGAACCGAACGGGGAAATTCAGGCCAAGGCGGCCATTGTTTTTGTGTCGCTTCTGTTTCAGCTTATCAAAAAGACAAAAAGGATTCCGAATGCCAAAGGGATATTGGGTTGCCCATGTCGATGTTGACGATATGGAGCGTTACAAGGACTACGTGGCGGCCAACGCGGCGCCCTTTGCCGAATACGGCGCGAAATTCCTGGTGCGCGGCGGCGCGAAAGAAGTCCGCGAAGGACAAACACGCGCCCGTACCGTCGTGATCGAATTCAAGGATTTCGACACCGCAAAGGCCTGCTACGACTCGGTCGCCTATCAAGACGCCAAGGCGCTGCGCGATCCGGTCTCGACCGGCGACATGGAAATCATCGAAGGCTACGACGGTTAGAAACTGTTGGCCCCACCGGCGTTGCAGGGTATCCTGATCTCATGCTCAAAAAGCTCTTTCAAGCCTTCCGCCCGCCGCAGCCCCCGGCGCTGCCGGATCCCGACGCTGAACTGGCCCTCGGGGCGCTGATGGTGCGCGTGGCGCAATCCGACCGGGAATATCAACTGGAAGAGATCAGCCTGATCGACCGGATTCTGGCGCGGTTATATCAGCATAACGCCATTGAAGCGGCCAAGGTGCGCGCCAGCTGCGAAAAATTGCACGCCGCAGCGCCCGAGACCGATACATTCGGCCGCCTGATCCGCGAAACCACCGGGCTTGACGAACGGCTCGCGGCGCTGGACGCCCTGTGGGAAGTGGTGCTTGCGGATGGCGACGAACACGAGGGCGAAGTCAAGATCGTGGAAGACGCCCGCAAGGCCATGGGCCTGTCCTATGCCGACAACGAAACCGCGCGGGAGCGGGCGCGCCGCAAACTCGCCAACGCCTCAGAGGAAACTCAGACTTGTTCCAGGACCTCCTGAACCGCCTTCTGTCCCCCGCGAAAGTCACCCTCGCGGATGAGGACGCCCGACTGGCCCTCTGCGCCCTTCTGGTGCGCGTCGCACGATCGGATCACAACTACTCCGAAGAGGAAAAGGACCGGATCGACCGCATCAACCAATCCCGCTACGGGCTGGACATGGGAGGCGCGATCCTGCTGCGCGAAGAGGCAGAGGCGATGGAGGCCGAAGCCCCCGACACCGTCCGTTTCACCCGCGCCATCAAGGATGCCGTGCGCTACGAGGACCGCACCGCGGTGATCGAGGCGCTGTGGATGGTCGCCTTGGCTGACGGCCACAGGGATGACAGCGAGGATACGTTACTCCGGCTCTCCTCCAGCCTGCTTGGGGTGAACGACCGGGACAGCGCCCTGGCCAGACAACGTGCGGAGGCTGCACTGTGATTGCTTTTCTTGGAATGTACGACCGCCCGGAAACCGCCGAGGCCAATGACCGTTTTTGGGCGGCAATACGTGAGGCCCTGGCCGGTGAGTGGGACGTCCCGGAGGCGCTGGACCGCAAAAGCGATCCCTGGAGCGCCTGGACGGCAAAGAACCTGCTGCTGGCCCAGACCTGCGGCTGCCCGCTGCGCACCCGTCTATACGGCGAGGTACAGCTGATCGGGACCGCCGATTACGGCCACGCAGGCTGCGCGCCGGGGCATTACTACAGCGTCTTTGTTGCCCGCAAGGATGCAGATGTCTCCCGCCTGAGCCAGCTTGATGGCAAGATCTTTGCCTATAACGACGGCCTGTCGCAATCCGGCTGGGCTGGACCGCTGATCCACATGCAGGATGAGGGCATGTTGCCGGGCGAGTTGCTGGAAACAGGCAGCCACCGGGACTCCGCGCTGGCCGTGGCAGAGGGGCGCGCCGATTTTGCTGCCCTAGATGTCCTGTCCTGGGAAATGATGCAGAAATACGACGATTTCGCCGCCGACCTTCAGGCCTTTGAGCGCACCGCGGAGACCCCCGGCCTGCCCTTTATCACGGCCATCGGGAACGCTCCGGACGTGCTGTACAAGGCGATTGAAACCGCGATTTCCAACCTCGACGAGGACACGCTGGCGACGCTGCACCTCAAGGGCATCGTACAAATTCCCATGTCCGATTATCTGGCGGTGCCGACACCGCCCGGCCCGGTGCTGACCGGACAAAAGATCCGCGCCCGCGCCAAGGCCTGATGCATTGTCCGTTTTGTCGGCAGGCCTGACCGTTTCGCAGGAAACCACGGATCTTTGTGCGGTTTGAACATTGCAATTCGGCTTTTTTTGGGTCCAATAAGACAAAATTTTATCCAACCGGACGACGCGCACCTTGACCGAAACAACGACCAAAGCAACGCCTGCGAGCAAAACTGCACCCGACGCCACTCCGGTTCTGGAGATGCGCGGTCTGCATAAATCCTATGGCGATCTGGAGGTCATCAAGGGCGTCGACATCACCGCCCCGCGCGGCGCCGTGGTGTCGCTGATCGGCTCATCCGGGTCTGGAAAATCGACGCTGCTGCGCTGCTGCAACCTTCTGGAAGACAGTCAGCAGGGGGAAATCCTGTTCAAGGGCGAGCCGATCAAATGGGTCGGCAGCGGCCTGAACCGTCGCCCTGCCGACGCAAAACAGGTTCTGCGCATCCGTACCAACCTGTCGATGGTGTTCCAGCAGTTCAACCTGTGGTCCCATATGACCATCCTGCAAAACGTGATGGAGGCGCCGCTGACGGTGCTGAAACGCGACCGCGCCGAGGTTGAAGCCTCTGCGCGCAAATATCTCGACAAGGTCGGCATCGGCGACAAATGCGACGTCTACCCGGCGCAACTGTCGGGTGGCCAGCAGCAGCGCGCCGCCATCGCCCGCGCTCTGTGCATGGAGCCCGAAGCCCTGCTGTTCGACGAACCCACCTCGGCGCTCGACCCGGAATTGGAGCAGGAAGTCGTCAAGGTGATCAAGGATCTGGCCGCCGAAGGCCGTACCATGATGATCGTGACCCACGACATGAAGATGGCAGAGGACGTCTCCGATCACGTCGTGTTCCTGCATCAAGGATTGATCGAGGAGCAAGGCACCCCGGCCGAGGTCTTTGGCAACACCAAATCCGAACGACTGAAGGCTTTCCTGTCTTCGACCAAACGCTAAAACCAATAAAACGACCAATAACCAACCAAAACGGGAGTATACTCATGAAATCCATTCTTCTCGGCACCGCCGCCCTGGCCCTGACTGCGGGCGTGGCACTGGCAGATACCGTGCGTCTGGGCACCGAGGGCGCCTACCCTCCCTACAACTTCATCAACGACAAGGGTGAAGTGGACGGGTTCGAGCGCGAGCTGGGTGACGAGCTGTGCAAACGCGCCGAGCTGACCTGCGAATGGGTCACCAACGACTGGGATTCGATCATCCCGAACCTGACCTCGGGCAACTACGACGCCATCATCGCGGGCATGTCGATCACCGAAGAGCGTGAGGAAGTCGTCGACTTCACCCAAGGCTACACACCGCCGTCGCCCTCGGCCTATGCCGCGATGTCCAGCGATGTGGACCTGACCGGTGGCATCATCGCCGCCCAGACCGCAACCATCCAAGCCAACCACGTGGTCGACACCGGCGCGACCCTGGTGGAATACCCGACCCCGGATGAAACCATCGCAGCCGTGAAATCCGGCGAAGCCGATGCCGTTCTGGCCGACAAGGATTACCTGGAACCGGAAGTCGAAGCCTCTGACCTTGTCTTCGTCGGTGACGATGTACCGCTGGGCGGTGGCATCGGCATGGCCTTCCGCGAAAGCGATGACGAGCTGCGCGGCAAGTTCGACGCCGCCATCACCTCGATGAAGGAAGACGGCAGCCTGAACGAGCTGATCACCAAATGGGAAGTCGGCGGCACCTGGTAAGCCACGCCTGCCCTTTCCAAGAGACTGGCAAAGGGGGGCACTGCTCCCCTTTGCTGTATTCCCCCCGTTGCGCGCATGATCCGGCTCCGTCAGGAGGGATGCGGGTGACATAGACGACGAGGTCAGCCATTTTCGCCTATTGCTCAGACCCGGCCACCCTGGAGGGCCTCCAGTGGCTGTCATGTTACCTGACCACCGGAAAGCACATGGGATTTTATCTCGCTTTCGGGACGGTCCTGCTGCTGCTCGCCATCACTGCGCCGCTGGCGCTCCTGTTCGGCTTTGGTGGCGCTATCGCAGCCCGCTCTCACTTCCCGCCCCTGTCCTGGTTCGGCAAGGGATACATCGCCATCGTGCGCGGTGTGCCCGACATTGCCTTCTTCCTATTCTTCGTCATCGCGCTGGATCAGGGAATTGAATGGCTGCGCCACAAGGTCAAATGCCCGGACTGGGATCAACCGATCCGCCAGGGCAGCGATTTTCTGGTCTGCGACATCGCCAAGATGCCGCTGGGCACCTCACCGCAGTGGATCCACGAGGTCTATGGCTTCTCCCTTGCGGTGGTGACCTTCGCCATCGTGTTCGGCGCCTTTGCAGCCAACGTGCTCTATGGCGCGATGAACGCGGTGCCGCGACCGCAGATCGAAACCGCCGAGGCCTATGGCATGACACGCAGGCAGGCCTTCTGGCGCATTCAGGTGCCGCAGATGTGGACCTATGCCCTGCCCGGCCTGTCGAACCTCTGGATGGTGCTGATCAAGGCGACGCCGCTGCTGTTCCTTCTGGGCGTCGAGGATATCGTCTACTGGGCGCGTGAACTGGGCGGCTCCAAGACGGCCAAGTTCACCGATTACCCGCACGGCGACTGGCGCATGTGGTATTTCCTGGCGCTGCTGGTCTTCTATCTCGCCTTTACCAAGGTGTCAGAGGTGGTGCTGGCCCGGATCACGACCCGCCTGTCGCATGGGCAAGCCACCCTGGGCGGCGAAGCGCAGAGGAAAGCCAAATGAGCTGTATCGAGACCATTCAGGCCTACGCCTTCCGCTCACTTGGCTACGGGGAACGCCTGCTGCCGCGCAGTGATTTCACCCTGTGCGAACATTTCACCCTGATCGGTTCGGGGATGATCTGGAACATCTATTTCGGCACCCTTGCGGTGATCACCGGTTTCTTCTTTGCCAACCTCCTGGCGGTGGCGAAGAACTCCTCCTCCGCGGTCTGGCGCAAACCGGCAGAGTGGTTCATCTTCGTTTTCCGGGGATCGCCACTCTTCATCCAGTTCTTCTTTGCCTATTTCCTGTTCCTGGAAATGAAGGGCTTCTCGCCCATTCTTGATGCCTTCTCCTCGGCCTGGTTGGGGGCGCTGGTGGTGCTGTTCTTCAACACCTCGGCCTATAGCGCCGAGATCTTCTATGGTGCGCTGCGATCCATCCCCAAGGGCGATATCGAGGCGGCGGACGCCTATGGCCTGTCGGGCTGGCACCGGTTCCGGCGCATCATGTGGCCGACGATGATGCGTCTCGCCTGGCCGTCCTACACCAACGAGGCGATTTTCCTGTTCCACGCCACGACGCTGGTCTTCTTCTCCGGCTTCCCAGCCTGGCGGCAAAAGGGCGATGCGCTCTACTACGCGAATTACTTTGCGGACAAGACCTTCAACCCCTTTGTGCCCTATCCGATCCTAGCCTTCTATTTCATCCTGCTGACGCTTTTGATCATAGGTCTGTTTGGCCTTGTGAACAAAAGACTGAACCGGCACGTACCGAAGGAAAGACGGGTCAAAATGCGGTTCAGGCCAAGCCTTATCCGCTGAACGCCGCCACGGAATAGCACTTTGAAAATGGCTCCTTCGGGGGCCATTTTTTGTGCGCAGGCGCGGCTGCGACAATTTTTGATCAAATTTTGATTGCGTCTTTACGCGGCTCGGGTAGAACTATGGTCAGAAACAATGGAGCCCCCCCATGGACCTGTCCGGCCTCAGAACCGTCCGCATTGCCGCCTGTGACATGAACGGACAGATGCGCGGCAAGCGCATGCCCGCAAGCGCAGCACATAAGCTGGATGATGGCACCGCGCGCATGCCGGTCTCGGTGCTCAACGTGGATATCTGGGGGCGCGACATCGAAGACAGCCCGCTTGTGTTCGAGACCGGCGATGCCGATGGCATCCTGCTGCCCACGGACCGGGGCGCCGTGCCCATGCCCTGGCTCAGCACGCCGTCCGCCCTGGTTCCGATGACCATGATGCTTGAGGATGGAACGCCGTTCATGGGCGACCCCCGTCAGGTTCTGGCTCACGTTCTGCAGCGCTATGCGGCACGGGGATGGAGTGTGGTTGCTGCCACCGAGATGGAATTCAACCTTGTGGATGATGGCGGCGCCCAACCCGGCCCGCCGATTGATCCGCTCACCGGACGCGAGCTAGACCAGCAATCGGTTCTGTCGGTGGCCGAGCTCGACGCCTTTGACGCCTTCTTTTCCGATGTCTACGAGGGCGCCGAGGCGATGGGCATTCCCGCCAAGGACGCCATCTCCGAAGCCGGCCTCGGCCAGTTCGAGATCAACCTTGACCATCAGGATGCCATGCGCTGCGCCGACGATGCCTGGCTGTTCAAGGCCTTGATCAAAGGTCTGGCACGCAAACACGGGTTTGCGGCGACCTTCATGGCGAAACCCTATGCCGAGGAAGCCGGTAATGGCATGCACGTGCATTTCTCAGTGGTCGATGAGGCTGGAAACAACATTTTCGACAATGGCACCGACGCCGGGTCAGAGCTGCTCCTGAACGCGGTGGCCGGCTGTCTGGCCGCAATGCCCGCCAGCACCCTGATCTTTGCGCCCCACGGCAATTCCTATGACCGGCTGATCCCCGGCGCCCATGCACCAACCAGCGCGGCCTGGGCCTATGAAAACCGTACCGCCGCAATCCGCATTCCCGGCGGCAGCCCCAAGGCGCGCCGGATCGAACACCGCGCCGCAGGCGGGGACATCAACCCCTACCTGATGCTGGCCACTGTACTTGGCGCGGCCCTTGTCGGGATCGAGGACGCAATGCAGCCGCCTGCCCCCTCGAGTGGGAATATCTATGACATCAAGGGCCTGCCGCAGCTTGCCGCGACATGGCAGGAAGCAATCGACCTGTTCGAGAGCGATCCCATCATCGCCCGCATCCTGCCAAAAACCGCGATCCGCAATCTGGTGATGACAAAACGGCAGGAACTGGAGGAATTCGCCCGCCGCCCTAAAGAGAGCCACTGGCTGTCCTGGCTCGAAGCGGTATGATCCCTTGCCTGGCCTTTATGGCTCGGCTACAGTAAATTTGATCAAATTTGGTGACCCATGAAAATCGGCATTCTGCAAACCGGCCATGCCCCGGACGACCTGATCGACAGCTCAGGTGATTACGACCAGATGTTCTGCGACCTGCTGGCCGGGCACGGTTTTGAATTTCAGACCTGGGCCGTAGTCGATGGGGCGTTCCCGGACGGTCCCGATGCGGCGGACGGCTGGATCATCACCGGATCCAAACACGGCGCCTATGAAGACCACGACTGGATCCCGCCGCTAGAGGAGTTGATCCGCAAGATCGACGCCGCGAAACGCCCCATGGCAGGGATCTGTTTCGGACATCAGATCATCGCACAGGCCCTCGGCGGCAAGGTCGCCAAATTCGATGGCGGCTGGGCGGTGGGTCACGTGACCTATGAACAGGACGGCCAGCCGGTGACCCTGAACGCCTGGCATCAGGATCAGGTTGTGACCCGCCCCAAAAACGCCCGGGTGCTGGCCGGCAACGATTTCTGCGAAAACGGAATCCTAGCCTACGGTGACCACATCTGGACCGTGCAGCCCCACCCGGAATTTTCCAACAGTTTCGTACAGGGGCTGATCGAGAAACGCGGCCGCGGCGTAGTGCCGGCCCCCATTCTGGAGGGCGCAGCCGCAGGCCTCAGCACCCCCGTAGACAACCTTAAGATCGCAACCTTCCTCGCAGAGTTTTTGAAGAAAGAGAGGACCTGATGTCCGCCTGGCTCGATACGCTTCCCGACGCCGCCAAATCCTACCTGGAGGGCCGTCGTCTTGACGAGGTGGAATGCGTTATCTCGGATCTGCCGGGCATCGCCCGCGGCAAGGCTGTCCCGGCCACCAAATTCGCCAAGCAGGAATATTTCCACCTGCCCGACAGCATCTTTTACCAGACCATTACCGGGGACTGGGGTGAGGCCGCCGACGAGGATGGCTTCATCGAAAAGGACATGACGCTTTATCCCGACATGACCACCGCCACGGCGGCGCCGTGGACCGGGGACTGGACGCTTCAGGTCATTCACGATGCCTTTGACCGCGACGGCAACCCAATTGCCTGCTCGCCCCGCAACGTGCTGAAACGCGTTGTGCAACTCTACCACGACAAAGGCTGGGAGCCGGTGGTGGCACCCGAGATGGAGTTCTTCCTGGTTGCCCGCAACGTCGACCCGGCCCATGAGATCAAACCGATGATGGGCCGCTCGGGCCGCCCCGCGGCGGCGCGACAGGCCTATTCCATGACGGCCGTGGACGAATTCGGCCCGGTGATCGACGATATCTACGATTTCGCCGAGGCACAGGGGTTCGAGATCGACGGCATCACCCAGGAAGGCGGCGCCGGGCAGCTGGAAATCAACCTGCGCCACGGCGATCCGGTGAAACTGGCTGATGAGGTCTTCTACTTCAAACGCCTGATCCGCGAGGCCGCGCTGCGCCACGACTGTTTCGCCACTTTCATGGCCAAACCGATCGAGAATGAGCCCGGATCGGCCATGCATATCCACCATTCGATCATCGACAAGGCCACCGGAGAGAACATCTTCTCCGGACCGCAAGGCGGTGAAACCGACGCCTTCTATCACTTTATCGCCGGTCTGCAGAACCACCTGCCCGCCGGGATCGCAGTGATGGCACCCTATGTGAATTCGTACCGCCGCTACGTGAAGGATCACGCCGCGCCGATCAATCTGGAATGGGGCCGCGACAACCGCACCACCGGCATCCGGGTACCGCTGTCCAGTCCCTCGGCCCGCCGGGTGGAAAACCGCCTCGCTGGCATGGATTGCAATCCCTATCTGGGGATCGCCGTGTCGCTGGCCTGTGGCTATCTTGGCCTGATCCAGGAGGAGCGCCCGCGCCGCCAGTTCAAGGGCGATGCCTACGAGGGCGAAGGCGATATTCCGCAGGTCATGGGCCAGGCTCTGGATCTGTTCGATACGGCCACCGAACTGCACGAAATCCTCGGCCCCGAGTTCGCGCGCGTCTATGGCATCGTCAAACGCAGCGAATACGAGGAATTCCTGCAGGTGATCTCCCCCTGGGAGCGTGAACACCTGCTGCTGAACGTCTAGGCAGCAACCGTTCCTGCCCACTTCCCGACCACCGTGCCGCTGCTGCGGCGCGCCCGCCCGCATGAGGTAATCTATGGCTTTGAACCTGCTTTATTCCAACGACCGCAAGGGTCAGTACCCTGCCAGCTGGTACAATGCGACGGCAACAGAGCAAAAGCCCTATGACGCCCTGCGCGGGGATATACGGGCCGATGTCTGCATCGTCGGCGCGGGCTACACCGGCCTGTCCGCCGCGCTGCATCTGGCGGAGGCAGGCATGGAGGTTGCGCTTCTCGACGCTCACCGCGTCGGCTTTGGCGCCTCCGGGCGCAATGGCGGGCAGCTCGGCAGCGGACAGCGAATGGATCAGGAAGATCTGGAAAGCTTCATGGGCGAAGCCGAGGCCCTGAAGCTCTGGCGGCTGGGGGAAGAGGCCAAGGATCTTGTCAAATCCCTGATCGCCCGGCACGATATCGACTGCCACCTGAAACCCGGCGTGGCGTGGACCGGCTCCTCATGCAGTGAGGTGTCGCATCTGCACGACTATGCGCGCCACCTGCAGGATTGGTACGGCTACGATCAGATCGAAGTTCTGAACGACGACGCATGCCTCAAGCTTTGCCCTTCGCCCGATTACAAGGGGGGCTTTCTGGATCATGGCGCCGGGCATCTGCACCCGCTGAACTATGCGCTTGGCCTCGCCCGCGCAGCCGAGGCCGCAGGCGCCAAGATATACGAGCAGAGTGAGGCACTGGAGATCACCGAAGGCGCCGAGGTCACTGTGCGCACCGCCGAAGGCACGGTCACGGCAGACCACCTGATCCTGGCCTGCAACGGCTATCTTGGCGGTCTCAACCGTCAGGTCGCGGCCAAGGTCATGCCGATCAATAATTTCATCGTCGCAACCGAGCCTTTGGGGGATCGCGCTAATCAAGTGCTGACCCGCGACGTGGCGGTGGCGGACAGCAAATTCGTGGTCAACTATTTCCGCCTCAGCCATGACAAGCGGCTGCTGTTCGGCGGCGGCGAAAGCTATGGTTATCGCTTCCCCGCCAATATCGAAGCCGTGGTACGCAAGCCGATGCATCAGATCTTTCCGCATCTGAGCGACGTGCGCGTCGATTACGCCTGGGGCGGCACGCTGGGCATCACCATGAAACGGATGCCCTATCTGGCACGGCTGGCGCCAAATGTCCTGTCGGCCTCCGGCTATTCTGGCCATGGGGTCGGCACCGCCACCCACGCCGGGCAATTGATGGCGCTGGCCATTCAGGGGCAGGCCGAAGGTTTTGACACCATGGCGCGGGTTCCCGCTCCGGCCTTCCCAGGCGGACCGCGCATGCGCTCACCGCTGCTGGCCCTCGCCATGACCTGGTACGCACTGCGCGACCGGCTTGGTATCTGATCCGGCTCTGATCCCCTCCTCTTTTACCATCCCCTGCCGGGACCGACGGCCAGAACGCACCCCGTGCCTTCTGGCCGTTGTCGCTCTGCGCGCCTTCGCAACAGTTCTGTGAAATTTTCACCCCTGCGCCGGGAAATGCACCGTCGGCCTTGGCTTTGCGCGCCCATTGTTTTAGATTTATGAAATGATCCATTTGGGAAATTGAAATATGACGCAGCCACCGAATGTTCACGACGCCGAACCGATCCCCGCAGCAGCCCGCGAAGCCATTGATGCGCTGATGCAATCCGGCGATCTGTTTCGCTATACCGCGCCCCAGGATGCCCCTGTTGCCCTGCTGGAACAGGAATTCGCAGAACTCATTGGCTGCAAATATGCCCTCGCCGTCTCTTCCTGCTCGGCTGCGCTGTTCCTGTCGCTGAAGGCGCTGGACCTGCCGCGCGATGCCCGCGTCCTGATCCCCGGCTTCACCTTCGCCGCGGTGCCCTCTTCGGTGGTACATGCCGACTGCGTTCCGGTCCTCTGCGAAGTTGGCGAGAACTACCGCATCGACATGGCCGATTTTGAGGCCCGTCTGGATCAGGATATCGCGGCTGTCATCATCAGCCACATGCGCGGTCACACCTCGGATATGGACGCGATCATGGCGCTTTGCGATGCGCGCGGCATTCCGGTGATCGAAGATGCGGCGCATTCGCTTGGCACCACCTGGAACGGTCAGAACATCGGTACCATCGGCCGGATCGGCTGCTTCTCCTTCCAGTCCTACAAGATGCTCAACGCAGGTGAAGGCGGCATCTTGATCACCGATGATGCCGAACTGGTCGCCCGCGCGGTCATCATGTCCGGCGCTTATGAGCACAACTGGCAAAAGCACAAAGGCCCCCGCGGCGAAAACACCCCGGATCTGGCGCAGGCCTTTGCCAAGTGGCAGAACCAGCTGCCGCTTTATAACCTCCGGATGAGCAATCTGTCGGCTGCCGTCATCCGCCCGCAGATCCCGGAACTGGCCCGCCGGGTCCGCGATGGTCTGAAGAATCACGATTACGTCGCCGCCCGTCTGAACGCCGCGCCCTATTTCGATGTGCCCGCCCCGCTGGCGCCCGAACAGCGCGCCCCGGATTCGATCCAGTTCAATCTGGTTGGCATGACCGAGGACGACATCAGGGCCTTCTCCAAATCCGCCGCGGAAAAAGGCGTCAAGGTGCAGGTCTTCGGCCTCTCCGAGGACAACGCCCGCGCCTTCTGGAACTGGCAGTTCCTCAAGGACCTGCCCGAGCTGCCGCAGACCCGCGCAATGCTGATGAAAGCCTGCGACGTGCGCCTTCCGGTCCGCCTCACCAAGGATGAGCTGGACGTGATCGTCGACATCCTACTCACTGCCGCCAGCGAAACCATGGAACGGGTCGCCGCCTGAACCGGCCCGGCGGTCTGCTCCGCCGGGCGACCGCCCGGCGCCGAGCCCAACGGATCCGGATCCCCCAATGGGGTGTCCGGGATCGGGTGGGAGCCTACCGCCCCTTGCAGACTTATCGCGCAGTAAAGCCTGACCCTAGATACGAAAAAACCCGGGCTTGCCCCGGGTTTTTCTCTTTCATCGGATCAGACGCTTTCTCGTGCGTCCGTCACTTTATCTTCGAAAGCTTGTCCTGCAATTCGCTCAGCTGGCGCTTGATCGATTCCAGATCTTCTTCGCCATCAGCATCCGATTTCGCGCCTTCCGGTTCCGGGCCGCTGCCGCCGCTCCAGCCGCCGGACAGGCCACCGGTCATTGCCTTGAGGAAAGCTTCCTGCTGAACCTTCATCGCTTCGAACCCCGGCATGGTGGCCATCGGGTTCATCGCCGACATGTTTTCCATCATCTTGGACTGGCTGTCGCGCAGCATATCGAATGAGGTCTGCAGGAACTGCGGCATTACCCCGCCGCCTGGCACCATATAGCTGCGGACCAGATCATTCAGCACATTCACCGGCAGCACGTTTTCTCCGCGGCTTTCGTGTTCTGCAATGATCTGCAGCAGATACTGGCGTGTCAGGTCGTCCCCCGTTTTCAGGTCGACGATCTGGACCTCGCGTCCATCCCGGATAAACCCAGCAATATCCTCCAGCGTGACGTAGTCGCTGGTCTCCGTGTTATACAGCCGACGGCTGGCGTAGCGTTTGATAAGCAGGGGTTTTTCCTGTTCCGCCATGGTCATACCTCCCCAGACATGATGCATTGCAGAAACCCTATGCGAGCGCAGAACAAAAGAAAAGCCTCGCGCCGCTTTGGAAAACAATTGTTCTCACTGTCCCTCTGATCCGCCTTTGTGAACCATCGGTCAAAACTGTCTTCACATCAAGAAAACCACCTTGACCTAAAGTATACTTGAGATTTTACCCCAGACCTCACAATCAGTTTCAGACCGAAGGACGAAACATGCGGGTATTGTTGCTTGGCGCGACAGGATCAATCGGAACCGCCATCACGCGTGAACTGGTCGGCCGGGGCCATCAGGTAATCGGTCTGGTCAGATCAGAGGCCAGCGCGCAGAAGATCGCCGCCCTTGGCGGTAGCCCCCTGCCCGGTGACCTGCGGCAGCCTGAGGCATGGGCGCCCGTGGTGAAAGAGGTCGATGCCGTTGTGCAGGCCGCCGCGACCTTTGATCAGGACATGGGAGAGACCGACGAGCGCGCCATAGAGGCGATCCTTGATCATGCCGCGGATCGGGGCACCCCGCTGAGATTGATCTATACGGGCGGTTGCTGGCTCTATGGCGCAACCGGCAACCGTATTGCCGATGAAACCTCGCCCAAACGGCCGATTGCCAGTTTCGCCTGGATGACAGAACAAAGCCGGACAGTACTGCAGGCGAAGTGGGTTTCAGGCGCCGTGATCCATCCCGGTATGGTCTATCACGAGGATGGCGGCGTCTTCGAACGCTATCTGACCGCAGCCCGCAGCGATCAGCCGATCGAAATCTGGGGCAGTTTAAATACCCGCTGGCCGCTGGTGCATCGTTACGATCTGGCGGTGGCCTATCGCATCCTGTTGGAGCGTCCCGATCTGACGGGGGAATTCAACGCCTGCGCCCAAAGCGGCGTCGCGGCATCGGACATCGTCGCCCATATCGCGCAGCAGACGGATCATGCGGGCGGGTATATGGTGCGCACGCTCAAACACGTTCTGTGTAAATACGGGGCCTGGGCCGAGGGGCCGACGCTGGACCAGCAGATGTGCGCGGAAAAGCTGCGGCGCCTGTGTGGCTGGACACCACGATACCGTTGTTATTCGATGGCCACCTTCTGACAGCCTGCATCGGCGGCCACAAAAGCAACAGTCCGAAAAGACCGTTCCACAATATAAAAAGGGCAGGCCCGCGTGGCCTGCCCTTTCATCACAATCCGGCACTGATTGGGAGGAGAGCTGGTGCCGTCTTGTGGACTTTCTTATTTGGTTGCAGCTTTCTTGGCTGCGGTGGTCACCTCTTCGGTGGCCTTTTTCACGGCGGCAGTCGCTTCTTCGCTCATATCCTTGCCTGCGGCCATCAGCAGCTCGACGGTGTCGGTCTGTGCTTTCTTGGCGACTTCGGCAAAGGCAGCCATGTTTTTGGCAGCCACTTCAGCAGAGGCGCTGGCGAAATCGGTTGCGGCTTTGGCATAGTCGGCAGGCTCGGCCTGAACTTTGGACATCGCGCCCATCTTGGACAGGGTGTCTTTGGTCCATTTGGTCGAAATCTCGGCGGACTGCTCGGCAGCACCGATCGCAACGGCGGCCAGCTTTTCATTCAGAGCAGCAGAGCTCTTGAACGCATCTTCCATGGCCTTGGTGTCCATGGGGAATGCGCCCATCATGTCTTTCATCATCGCGGTAAAATCTTGGGTCTTAGCCATCGTACTAGTTCCTCTCGTTGCCGTGGCAGGGAGATGCCCGCCCGCTGTGTCTGACAACAATATGCTTTCTGCATCGCAGCATTTCAAGATTTTTTTGCTGCAATGCAGAAAAATTATGGGAACCGCAGCAATATCAGGACTTTACCATCTTGCGCACATAGTCGCCGGGGGCCTGCACCAGTGGCGGATGGGTCGAATCACCCGGTTCGCGGGCCGGAACCTGCTTGCCCGAACGCTTTTTCAGCCAGGCTTCCCAGCGCGGCCACCAGGATCCTTCATGGAAGGTTGCGCCTTCCATCCAGGCAGCGGCATCCAGTTTCAGATCGTCATTGGTATAGTGACCATACTTGTTGCGGGTGGGCGGGTTCACGATGCCCGCGATATGGCCCGACTGGGAAACGATGAAGTTCTTGCTGCGCGATCCCATCTGCTGCACGCCGCGATAGCAGTCCTTCCAGCGGGCGATGTGATCCGTTTCGCAGGTGACGGCCATCAGCGGAATGTCGACATCTTTGAGCTGCAGCTTGTGCCCCAGCAGCTCAAAACCGTCCTTGGCAAACTGGTTTCCCTGACATAGCCCACGCAGGTATTGGATCGCCATCTTGCCCGGCAGGTTGGCGCCATCGCCGTTCCAGTAGAGCAGATCAAAGGCAGGCGGCGTCTCTCCCATCATATAACTGCGGATCGCCGGCCCGTAGACCAGGTCATTGGCGCGCAGGAAAGAGAAGGTCCGCGCCATGATATAGGAGGGCAGCATGCCATCGTCGCCGATCTGCTCCTCAATGGCATCCACGAAATCGTTTTGCAGGAAGGGCGTGAATTCCCCCTGATCGTCAAAATCGGTCAACGCGGTAAAGAAGGTCGCCGATTTCACCGATTTGTCGCCGCGCTGTTTCAGCAGAGACAGGGTCAGACCCAGCGTTGTGCCAGCGATGCAATATCCGACGGCGTTGATCTGTTTGACCTTGCAGATCTCCTTCACCTGCTCGATCGCGGTCAGGAAACCGTCCTGCACATAATCCTCAAGCCCCACATCCGAATAGGAGGCATCCGGATTGACCCAAGAGACCACGAACAAGGTATAGCCCTGATCGGTGACCCATTTGATCAGGCTGTTCTGCGCCTTGAGGTCAAGAATGTAGAACTTGTTGATCCAGGGCGGGAACAGCAGGATCGGCGTTTCATGCACCGTATCCGTGGTCGGGCGGTACTGGATCAGCTCCATCATGCGGTTGCGATAGACGACTTCACCCGGGGTGGTGGCCAGATTGCGGCCAATTTCAAAGGCGGTATCATCCGCCAGCCGGACCACCAGCTCGCCATCATTGGCTTCGAGATCCGCGACCAGATTTTCCAGCCCTTTGATCAGCGACTGGCCCTCGGTCTCCAAAGCCCGCTCCAGCGCATCCGGATTGGTGGGCAGAAAATTGGTCGGCGCCATCATATGAATGATCTGGTCCGCGAAATAGGACAGCCGCTGCCGGTCAACCCGGTCCAGATCGCCCGCCTCGTCAACAGCCTCGCGGATAGCGGCGGCATTGGTCATATACTGCTGCTTGATAAAGCGGAAATAGGGGTTCTTGTCCCACATCGGGTTGGTGAAGCGGCGGTCCGAGGGTGCATCGTCGCCTTCCCCGTCCTGTTGCCCGGCCAGCGCCTGCTGGGCCTCGGCGAAATTCAGCACCGATTTGCCCCAATATTCGATCTGATGTTCCAGCAGCTTTGCCGGGTTTTGCAGCATAGAAGCCCAGTAAGACGTTGCTGCACGTGCGAACAATTCCTGATTCGGACCGTCCAGTCCGGGATGATGCGGCTTCTTGCTTGCCATCACCTCGACCAGCCGTTTCGACAGATGTTCTACCTTTTCTAAATTTTCCTTAAGTCGATCAATGTGTTCTGGAGAAGTTCCGGCACCCTGCACGTCACTTGTTGTCATCTTAAGGAATCCCCCCTAATCTTTCTGCTATGCAGAATACTTGCTCAGGTAGTCTACGAGAAAGTGACAGCAAGTTCTAATCTCTGCACTTAATCCGCCCATGATTTATGATAATGGGTTGCAGGGCGGACACCTAAAGGAGACACCCATGCGCTACATGATGTCCTACGACCTGATGGAAACGACCCGGAACATGAACCAGTGGCTGGGGGCGACCGCATTGTCGATGGCATCCTATCCGGCGTTTTCCGCGATCCCCAATCCGGCGCTCAACTGGCTGGCCGCATGGGGTGAGGTCACGGAGCGCACCTTTCAGCGCATGGTTGCCCGGCCCGACTGGGGCATCGGCACCTTCACCTGTGAAGACGGCAAGGACCATACCGTCGAAATCGACACGGTTCTGGAACGCCCCTTTGGCGATCTGATCCATTTCCGTGTCGTCGGCCGCGAAGTGCAGCCGCGCAAGGTGCTGCTGGTGGCGCCGATGTCCGGACACTACGCAACCCTGCTGCGCTCGACGGTCAAAAGCCTGGTGGAGAACTGCGAGGTCTATGTCACCGACTGGCACAACGCCCGGGACATCCCGGTCTCCGCTGGCAAGTTCGACATCGAGGATTACACCCTTTATCTGGTGGATTTCATGCGCGAGATGGGTCCTGAAACCCATGTCATCGCCGTCTGCCAGCCCGCCCCGCTGACCCTCGCCGCCACCGCCTATCTGGCCGAGCAGGACCCCGAGGCGCAGCCGTCCTCCCTGACCCTGATCGGTGGCCCGGTGGACCCGGATGCAACGCCGACCGAAGTCACCGATTTCGGCCGCCGCGTCACCATGGGCCAGCTTGAGGAGACCATGATCCAGCGGGTCGGTTTCAAATACGCAGGCGTCGGCCGCAAGGTCTATCCGGGCCTGTTGCAACTCTCGTCCTTCATGTCGATGAACATGGACCGCCACTCCAAAGCCTTCATGGATCAGATCCAGCGGGTCAGCAGCGGCGAAGCCTCTGATCACGACGCCCATAACCGGTTCTATGACGAATATCTGGCGGTGATGGACATGACTGCGGAATTCTACCTGTCGACCGTGGACCGCGTGTTCAAGAAAGGCGAGATCGCCAAGAACGAATTCGTCGTCGATGGTCACAAGGTCGATATCGGAAAGATCACCGATGTGGCGGTCAAGACCGTCGAAGGCGCCAATGATGACATCTCCGCCCCCGGCCAATGTATCGCGGCGCTGGACCTTTGCACCGGCCTGCCGGATTCGAAAAAGGCCAGCCATGTGGAACCGGGCGCCGGTCACTACGGGATCTTTGCGGGCCGCAGCTGGCGCAACAACATCCGGCCATTGGTGATTGAATTCATGAATGCCAACAGCCGTCCAAAGGGTAAGGCAAAGCGGAGCAAACCCAAGATCGCAGCGGTCTGATCCGATGGCGTCAGAGCAGGACCATTCAGGCCGCGCCTTCTCCTGTTCTTGCGGGACAATGCAGGGATACATCACGCCAGAGGCACTGAAGTCCGGAACCCATATCGCCTGTTTCTGCGCCGATTGCCGTGCCAACGAGCTCTATCACCACAGGCCGGATCCTGCCCCGGGTCCGGTGGCGCTCTTCCAGATGTCGCCGGATGGCATCCACATCACCCAAGGCGCGGAGGAACTGCGCCTGATGCGGCTCAGCCCCAAGGGGTTGTTTCGCTGGTACGCAGGCTGCTGCGGCATGCCCTTCGCCAACACGCTTGAGAAACCCGGCCTGCCCTTCGCCGGGATGCGTACCAATCTGTTCGCCCAGCCTGAGATTTTCGGCAAGATCCGCACCCGCGCCTTTGAACCCCAGCCGGGCAGACCGCCCCGCACCAAGGGCGCCGGAACGATGGTCTATGCCCTGTTCCGCCGCATGATCACCGCGCGCCTGTCCGGCAAGTGGAAAGAGACTCCTTTCTTTGACATTGAAACAGGCCGCCCAGTGAGCGAACCAATCGTGCTGAGCAAGGCAGACCGAGACGCCCTGACACAGGGCTGAAGCCCCCCTCACCCCACATCGATAGTCTGCCGGGAACGCCGGATCAGGCCTGATGGGCCGCGTCCGGCGCGCGAGACAACCAGTACAGCAGCGCCCGGCTCACCGCCTCGGGCTGCTCGAGCACCGGCAGATGCCCTGCACCAGAGATCACCTCCAGCTCTGCATGCGGGATCAGGTCGGCCAGAAATTCATGCCGTTTGACGGGCGTCAGGCGATCATATTCGCCGCACAGGATCAGCGTCGGGACATGACAGCGCCGGGCCACGCCCTGCTGATCCATGCGCCGCTGCAAGGCCCGGCTTTGCGCGACGAACAGATCGCTGCCCAGATGCATCCCCATCTGCCGCACCGTGTTCAGAACCTCCAGCCGCCCAGGTCCGGGCGCCAGGCAATCCGCAGGCAGGGCCTTGGCGAGCATCTCTTCCAGCCGTCCGGTGCGGGCCGCCACGATCATCGGCTCCCGTTCGGCGGCCTGCGCCGGAGTTTCCGCCAGAGGCGTCGTGTCCATCAGGCACAGGCGGCTGACCCGATCCGGCGCACGGCGCAGGATCTCAAGCGCGATAATCCCGCCCATGGACAGCCCGGCCAAGGCAAACCGTTCGGGCAGCATGTTCAGGATGTGCGCGGCAATCGCCTCAATCCGGTCACCGCCCAGCAGTGGCGCCACCGTGACCGGCAGATAGGCCGAAAGCGCCTCGATCTGCGGTGCAAAGACGCGCGCATCGCACATCATCCCGGGCAGCAGCACCAGAGGTTCTGATCCAAGCTGGGCCGAAGCATCCGGGGAGGTGGTGTATTGCATCTGCGGTGCCTCGCTGTTCTGCGCCCTGCAGTCTGCCGCAAGGTCACACAGGTCTCATACTGCAACTTTGTAGAGAGTTTTTTGAAATTGCAAGAAGTTAGAGGTCAATTAGAGATCAATCCGCCTCGGGAAATCCATTCCAGCGAAAGGCGCCATCTTCAGACAGGGGCGAAAACGGATTATGGGCGATTTCCCAGATATGGCCATCCGGCGCGCGGAAGTACCCGATGTATCCGCCCCAGAACACCTCGCCCGCGGGGCGCAGCACCTCTGCCCCCGCAGTTCTGGCGGCCTCCATCAGCACGTCCACCTCTTCGGCGCTGCGGGTGTTGTGGCTGAGCGTCATCGCCCCGGTCCCCAGCGCCTCTACCGGCAGACCGATATCCTCGGCCAGCTTTTCAATCGGATAAAGGCCCAGCGTCTGCGAAATCAGATCGAAGGCAACAACCCCATCCGGGCTTTGCGCCCTTTGCCAGCCGAGCGCCTCGTAAAAAGACGTCGCCACCTCCATATCCGGCACCCCCAGGGTGATCAGGCTAATCCTCTGTTCCATCACTTCACCTCCAGATCGGCCAGCCAGGACAGGATATCCTCAACGGCGGCCTCGGTTTGGCCCGGCGACATGATATCCCCGGCCATGACATGCGCATAGGGATCATCACCAGGGCCGGGCGTGTGGTTCTTCACCTCGACCGGCCCGCCCCAGCGCGCCGCCACTCCAGTGGTCAAATCCGGGCGGACCACGCGGTCCTGCAGGGAATACCAGAAAAGCGCCGGAATCTGCGCCTTCTCCACTGGCAACGCCATCACCGCGCGCACCAGCGCCGCCATCGGCACCGCCGCCACGGATGGGTAAGAGGTGGTCCAGAACCGACCATGTTCCGGGCTGCGCGCCGGAAATTTGCGTTCTTTCCCTACCAGTAGCGGCAGCCAATAGCGCGCAGCGGGCCAGGTTAGCAGCGGCGCTGCCGGATGATTGACGCCGTAGTTCGGGGAAATCATTGCGAGCCCCACCAGATCCTGCGAGAGCGCCGGATCAAGCGCCGCGGCGGTCATCAACGTCGCCCCTGTTGAGGTGGCGATCACCACCACCCGGTCGCCGACCGCACGCGCCGCCGCCAGGGCCTCGGCCACATCCTGCATCCAATCGTTGACCGTTGGTTCGGCCATCGCCGCGCCGGGGCGCCCATGGCCCGCCAGCCGGGTATAGACAAGGTTCGCACCCAGCGCCGCCGCAACCCGATCCGGCACCGGGCGGATTTCCTCGGAGGTGGCAGAGAAGCCGTGGATATAGACCACCGACAGCGGCGTTCGCACTTCGGGCTGTCCGGCCCAGATCACCCGTTTTTCCGCACCGGGCGTGATATCGGAATAGGCGCTTTCGACGGTTTCGAAATAGACACCGACCCCTTCGCCAAAACGGCGCGGCTCGAAAGAGGCTGAAAGGTCCACCGGTTCATAAGGCCCAAAGGCCCAGAGCGCCGCCCCGGCGGCCGACAGGGCCAACCCGGCGCGGACCAGCCATTTTGCCCCCCGCCGTATCATGAAACGCCAAGCACCTCTTCCAGCGCCGCCTCGATCAGCTTCAGGCAGGCCTCATCGGAAAACCGGTGGTCTGCATCCTTGACCAGCGTCAGCCGCATATCGGCGCATTCCGCATGATCGAGCAGCCGCAGCGCGGTCTCGGTGGAGACGGCAGTATCGGCGGTGCCCTGCAGGCAGCGCACCGGGAAAGGCAACGCCAGCGGGCTGCGCAGGACCAGGCGGGTGCGCCCATCCTCGATCATCCGTTGGGAAATGCGGTAGGGTTCCATGTAATCACTGGGCAGCTCCACATAACCCTGCGCGTCGAGTTCGGCCTTCTGCGCATCGGTGAAACTCGCCCAGTATCCATCCTCGGTGAAATCCGGCGCTGCAGCGATGGTGACCATCCCGGCGATGCGTTCGGGTACGGCGCGCGCCAGAAGCAGCGCCTGCCAGCCGCCCATGGAGGAACCAACCGGGACGATGGGCCCTTCGGTCAGCGCCGCAACGGCCGCCAGCGTGTCTTCGTGCCAATCGCCAATGCAGCCATCCTCGAAGGTTTCCGAGCTTTCCCCGTGACCCGAATAGTCAAACCGCAGAAAGGCGCGCCCCCGCGCCTGCGCCCAGGCCTCCAGATGGATGGCCTTGGTGCCTTCCATGTCGGATTTCAGCCCGCCAAGGAATACGATCACCGGCCCCGCACCCT
This sequence comes from Pseudophaeobacter sp. C1-32P7, assembly GCF_041008775.1. Classification (NCBI taxonomy): domain Bacteria; kingdom Pseudomonadati; phylum Pseudomonadota; class Alphaproteobacteria; order Rhodobacterales; family Roseobacteraceae; genus Pseudophaeobacter; species Pseudophaeobacter sp. C1-32P7. The sequence goes on from NZ_JAXGFR010000002.1 coordinate 60,254, forward strand.
CGGTCTTGTGATAGGCGATGCGCCGCCCTTGGGGCGTCTCCAGATAGTTGGCCGTCATCTCGCGTGTCCTTCTGTCATGTCTTTCGCCATTCCTCTGCCATGTCGTGGCGCCATATGCAAAACCCGCCATCCACCGGCGGGCGGGCTTATATGCTAAGCGCGAGAATGCGGGAAATCTCTGCCAGCGGCCGCCCCGACTGCGCCTGCCATGTATTGAATGCCTCCTGCGCCGCCAGCATGGCCTTTCTTGATCCCGGCGGGCCCGATATCCCCCCTTCAGCGACAAGACGGGCGACCACGTCTTTGGTAGAGACATAGCCATCGCGCCCCATCTGCCGCAGGACATAGCCGCCGGTGGTGCCGCCCAACCGGGACCCTTCGGATTTGAGCCACAATAGCAGTTCCCCAAACCGGTCATCCGGCCAGTCGGCGATCTTGCGGCCAAAACCACCCGCCTCTGCCGAGACCTCTTGAATGAAAACCGCGTTTTCCTGAATGGCGCGCAGTTTCGGGGCGTTGCGAATGATCCGCTTGTCCTGCAACAGCGCATCAAACCATTCATCGGACATCAGTGCCACGCGCCCCACCTCGAACCCCTCGAAGGCGGCAACGATATCGTCCTCTTTGGCCTCGATCATCTTTGTGTTCATGCCGGTCGAAAAGATCCGCATCGCCATGGCCTGCAGCCAGATTGCATCCGGGATCTCTGCCACCTCCGCCTTGGGGCGGATCGTCGGCAGCATGGCCGCAATTGCCTCGGGGCCGCCATGGCGATCCGCCGCCAAGTCCAATATCTCTTCAAAACTATGCATGGTGCTCTTTCTAATCGGGCAATCGGACAAAACACACGGGGATCGTGGCCCCGCGCCCGTCAAAAGGCAAGAATGGAAAGAAAACCAATATGCTCTGGCCTCCTCGCCGTTGTCAGAGGTGGCACAATGACAGTCCGCAGTGGTTGACAGCGCCAGCGCCTCAGTCAAAAAGGGGCACAGACACCATAACCCGCAACCGGGCGTTCAGTGGGCGCCAAACCGACGAGGAGCAGCCGATATGGCCCAGATCTCTCTCACCCTTCCCGATGGCAATTCACGATCCTATGACGCAGGCGTAACCCCTGCCGAAGTGGCTGCCGATATTTCGACCTCGCTGGCCAAGAAAGCAATTTCGGCCACTGTCGATGGCAAGCATTGGGATCTGCAATGGCCCATCGAGGCCGACGCCTCCATTGCCCTGCACACCATGAAGGACGAAGAGCAGGCGAATGAACTGATCCGTCACGATCTGGCGCATATCATGGCGCGCGCGGTGCAGGAAATCTGGCCCGAGACCAAGGTCACCATCGGCCCGGTGATCGAAAACGGCTGGTACTATGACTTCGACCGCGCCGAACCCTTCACCCCCGAAGACCTTGGCGCCATCGAAAAGAAGATGAAGGAAATCATCAACAAGCGCGAACCCGTGACCACCGAGGTCTGGGACCGCGAACGTGCGGTGAAATTCTACGAAGCCAACAACGAGCCCTACAAGGTCGAGCTGATCGATGCCATTCCGGGCGACGAGCCGCTGCGCATGTACTGGCACGGCCACTGGCAGGATCTCTGCCGGGGTCCGCACCTTCAGCACACCGGACAGGTGCCGGGCGATGCCTTCAAACTGATGTCCATCGCAGGCGCCTATTGGCGCGGCGACAGCGACCGCGCCATGCTGCAGCGGATCTATGGCGTCGCCTTCACCGGCAAGGAAAAGCTGAAAGCCTACCTCACCATGCTTGAGGAAGCTGCCAAGCGCGACCACCGCAAGCTGGGCCGCGAGATGGACCTCTTTCACATGCAGGAAGAGGCCCCCGGTCAGGTGTTCTGGCACCCGAACGGCTGGAAGGTTTACACCACCCTGCAGGACTACATGCGCCGTCAGCAGGAACGCGGCGGCTATGTCGAGGTGAACACGCCGCAGGTCGTTGACCGCAAACTGTGGGAAGCCTCGGGGCACTGGGACAAGTACCAGGAAAACATGTTCATCGTCGAAGTGGACGAGGACCATGCCCGGGAAAAGGCCGTAAACGCGCTGAAACCGATGAACTGCCCCTGCCACGTGCAGGTATTCAATCAGGGTCTGAAATCCTATCGCGATCTGCCGCTGCGCATGGCCGAGTTCGGCTCCTGTGCGCGCTATGAACCCTCTGGGGCGCTGCACGGCATCATGCGGGTGCGCGGCTTTACACAGGACGACGGCCACATCTTCTGCACCGAGGATCAGATCGAAAGCGAAACTGCGCGTTTCATCGACTTCCTGTCGAAGATCTACGCCGACCTTGGCTTCCACGACTGGACCATCAAACTGTCGACCCGCCCCGAGAAACGCATCGGCAGCGACGAAAGCTGGGACTTCGTGGAAAAAGCGCTTGGCGATGCCTGCAAGGCGGCCGGCTATGATTTCGAGATCCTCGAAGGCGAAGGCGCCTTTTATGGTCCCAAGTTGGAATTCACCCTGACCGATGCCATCGGCCGGAACTGGCAGTGCGGTACGCTTCAGGTGGACCCCAACCTGCCCGAACGCCTCGAAGCGACCTATGTGGGTCAGGACGGCGCCAAGCATCGTCCCTTCATGCTGCACCGCGCAACGCTCGGCTCCTTCGAACGTTTCATCGGCATCCTGATCGAGGAACACGCGGGCAAGCTGCCGTTCTGGCTGGCGCCGCGTCAGGTGGTTGTCGCTTCCATCACCTCGGAAGCCGATGATTACGTTGCAGAAGTGGTGGAAACGCTAAAAGCCGCAGGCGTGCGCGCCGAGGCGGACATCCGCAACGAGAAGATCAACTACAAGGTCCGCGAACATTCGCTGGGCAAGGTGCCGGTGATTCTGGCGGTCGGCCACCGCGAGGTCGAAGAGCGCACCGTTTCCGTGCGGCGCCTCGGTGAAAAACAGACGAAGGTCGAAACCCTCGCCGATGTAACAAAATCGTTGGGCCTTGAGGCCACGCCGCCGGATCTGCTGTAACAATTGCGGCTACCGCTATCAAAAACCGGCTCCCAATCGGGGGCCGGTTTTCATTTTATAGTTGATTAACGTTCCCAATCAGATGGTTAAACACTACCAGACTGTCACACTTCCTGACGCCCGCGTGACACACAGCCTCGTGAATTTAAAGACCTCCGGACCTGGGTTAGGGTTTTCACGTACCCCAAGGGTATACTCGATATACCGCAAAACCCGTTGAGGAGGACTTCATATGTCGAACCACGCAAAATCCCTCGCCGTCGCCAGCGCGGTTGCCGCTGCCCTGACCGCTGCAACCACCATGCCTGCCGCTGCGCAGAGCAAGGAAAAGTGCTACGGCATCTCCCTGGCCGGCCAGAACGATTGCGCCGCCGGCCCCGGCACCACCTGCGCGGGCAGCTCGGTCGTTGACTATCAGGGCAACGCCTGGACCCTGGTCGACGCAGGCACCTGCGCCGAAATCGAACTGCCGGAAATGGCAGACGGCACCGCGCGCAAAGGCTCGCTTGAGCCGCTGGAACGCGACCTGCCCGCATAATAATTGATTTCGTGAAGGGCGCGCGCCTGCCCGCCCTTCACATTTTCGCCCCGCCCCAAGCCACGACCAGACGAGCAGGACACGCCATGCTGGACGCCGTACTTCCCAACCAACTGCCGACGACCCCCGGCGTGGGGTACAAGCCGCAGCATTTTGACGCCCTGATCCGGTCTGTGACGGATGAACACGGCCCCGGACCAGTGCGCTGGCTGGAAATCCATGCCGAGAATTACATGGGCGACGGCGGACGCCCTATCGCGCAGCTGCGTCATCTGGCCGAACGGTTTGCCATTTCCGTGCACGGCGTGGGCCTGTCGATTGGTGGTGAAGCGCCGCTGGACCGTGACCACCTTGCGCGGTTGAAAAAGCTGGTGAACTGGCTGATCCCGGCGAGCTTCTCTGAGCATCTGGCGTGGTCCACCCATGACAGCCATTTCCTGAACGATCTGCTCCCCCTGCCCTATACTACAGAGACGCTAGAGCGGATCTGCGATCACATCGACCAACTGCAGACCACCATCGGACGCAGCATGCTGCTGGAAAATCCCTCCAGCTATCTCGCCTTTGATGAAAGCGACTGGTCCGAGCCGGAATTTCTGGCCGAAATCAGCCGCCGCACGGGCTGCGGTCTGCTGCTGGACGTCAACAACGTCTTTGTCTCAGCGACCAATCTCGGGTTCTCGCCCACCGGATATATCGACGCCTTCGCGCTCGATAAGGTTGGCGAAATCCATCTGGGCGGGCACGACGAAGATGAAGACGATCACGGCGCGCCACTGCTGATCGACAGCCACGGGCGCGAAGTTGTGGACCCTGTCTGGTCTCTGCTCGACTACACCTTGGCCAAATCCGGTCCCAAACCTGTTCTGATCGAATGGGACACAGATGTGCCGGACTGGCCCATTCTGCGGAACGAGGCAATGCGCGCGGATCAGGCCCTGTCGAAAGTTGCCCCGGCACAGGTGGCAAGATGAAACTGTCGCAAACAGGTTTTGTCAGCGCCTTGCTGGCGCCGGATGCCCCGATTCCGGATGGGCTGTCGGATGGTGTTGGCCGTCCGGCTGGTCGCCGGTTTTCGGTCTACCGCAACAATGTGGCGGCCTCTCTGACAGAAGCCCTGCACGAAGGGTTCCCGGCGATCGCGGGCCTTTTGGGCAAGGAGAACATGGACGGGCTTGCCGGGCTTTACTTTCGCAAGCACCCGCCCGCCTCGCCCCTGATGATGCATTTCGGCGGCGATTTCCCTGATTTTCTGGCCGGGATGCAGCAACTGAACCATCTGGGCTACTTGCCCGATGTGGCCCGTCTCGAACTTGCGCTGCGCCGCTCCTACCACGCAGCCGACGCAACGCCCGCCGCACGGGATGCGCTGGCCGGGATGTCCCCTGATGTGCTGATGTCACTGAAGGTGGGAATTGCCCCGGCGGTGGAACTGCTGCGCTCCGACTGGCCGCTGCATGACATCTGGCGTTTCGCCACGCAGCCCGACGCCCCCAAACCCCGAGCCGAGGCGCAGGACGTGCTGATTACCCGGCCCGAATTCGATCCCATCGCCCAGCCGCTGCACCCCGGCGGCGCTGATTGGATCGACGCCCTGATCCAGGGTCAAAGCATCGGGGCAGCCTATGAGGCGGCCCTGCAAGCGAGCCCTGATTTTGACCTCTCCCAACCGTTGACCCTGCTCTTAGAGGGCGGCGGGCTGACCGATCTTATGATCTCATGACATAAAGGAAAACCAATGCGTTCTGTTGTTTCGCTCCACAACGCGGTCTTCGGCCTCATCGAAACCGCGGGAAGCTGGCTGTTGCCTGCCCTCACCCGTTTCGTCTTTGCTGCAACCCTTCTGATGTACTTTTGGGTCTCCGGCGTCACCAAGCTGGGTGATGGCATTTTGGGCCTGTTCAGCCCCTCCATGGGCGCCTATGCGCAGATCTTCCCGAAGCAATTCGAAGCCGTCGGCTATGACGTGTCACAGCTCGGCGCATTCCACTGGCTGGTCGTCATGGCAGGCACCTGGGCTGAATTCATCCTGCCGCTGCTGCTGATCATCGGCCTGTTCACCCGTCTTGCCGCGCTTGGCATGATTGGCTTTGTCGTGGTGCAGTCCCTGACCGATATCTACGGTCACAACGGCACCGATCCGAAGACACTTGGCGCCTGGTTCGACCGCTTCCCGGACGGCATCATCCTGGATCAACGTCTGCTGTGGGTCTTCCTGCTCAGCGTACTGGTGATCAAAGGTGCCGGCGCCCTGTCGCTTGATGCAGTGCTGCGCCGTAAATTCGCGGCGACCGATCCGGCCTGATCTCAACCGAAATCGTCACGCGTCATTCCCGCCATCCCCGCCAAAAACGGGGATGGCGTTTTTCGTTACCTTATTCGGGCAAAAGCGCCTGCTGAACGCTCTTGTCCCAGCCAAGGTACAGCTTGCCGTCAATTTCGATCAGGGGCCGTTTCATCAGCGCCGGATGCGCGCGCAGCAGATCAAGCGCCGGGGTTTCCCGTTCAGCGTCGCTGAGCCCCCGCCATGTGGTTGAGCGCGTATTGACCAGTTTGCCTTCAAATTCAGCATAGGCGCGCTCCAGAACATCATCCGGCACACCATCGGCCCTGACATCCACCAGTGTAGCCTCTGGCAAGAGTTTCAGTGCCTTACGGCAAGTATCACAGTTCTTCAGTCCAAAAAGCTGCATCGTATCATTCTCTTTCGCTTTGGATCGTTTCCCGTAATTTACGGAAGATTTTGAGGTCTGGTCTTGATTTTTTGTTCACGCATGTAACAGTCGGACTTGCCTAGACATTTTTCGGATGCCGTATAGCTCCTCACGCAGCATTGTCCGGCGCCGAAGAAAGGCAATTGTGAACGCCTTGGCAATATCCGGGGCGCGTATAAGGTAGAAGGAGACACGGAACATGCCAAGTGGCACCGTGAAATGGTTCAATAACACAAAGGGTTACGGATTTATCGAACCCGACACAGGCGGCAAGGATGTCTTTGTTCACATCTCTCAGGTCGAACGTTCCGGATTAAAGGGACTCTCTGACAATATGAAAGTCGGTTACGAGTTGACTGAAGGTCGCGATGGCCGACAGATGGCCGGTGAAATCACCGAACTCTGACGGGGGTGAGGCGGCGCGCACCGGCACGCCGATCCACGCGACACCTCACCGGGCCATCTTATCGTCTGAGGTACTCCACCAAAGCGCAGGCCGGATCTGCCGTCCGTAAGGCGGTGGTTCCGATCGGGTTCCAATCCGCCTCGCTGAAATTGGGGAAGAACGTATCAGCGCCTTCGACGGCAACATCGACTTCGGTGATCAGCAGGCGATCAGCCAGCCCCATCATCGCAGCATAGATCCCGGCGCCGCCGATGCCATAGACGCGCCGGTATCCCTGTGCATAGGCCATATCGATGGCCTCCCCGATCGAGGCGCAGACGGTATCCGCTGCGGCAGGATCTGATGACACAACGATATTCAGGCGGTTTTTCAGCGGCTTGAACGGCAGGCTGTCCCAGGTCCGGCGCCCCATCACGATGGCACCGCCCAGTGTTTCACGCTGAAACGCCTTCAGATCCTCGGGCGCGTGCCAGGGTATCGTGTTGTCCTTGCCAATGGCGCCATCTCGGGCGCGGGCCGCGATCAGTGTAATCATCTCTGCTGCCCCCGTTAAACCGCGACCGGCGCCTTGATGGCCGGATCGGGATCGTAGTTCAGGAATTCAAAGTCCTCGTAGCGGAAGTCGAAAATCGATTTCACGTCCCGTTTGATCCGCAGCTGCGGCAGGGGTTTCGGCGTCCGCGACAGCTGCTCCTGCACCTGATCCATATGGTTTGCATAGATATGCGCATCCCCCATGGTGTGAATAAAATCGCCGACCTCATAGCCAGTCACATGCGCCAGCATCGCCTGCAACAGCGCGTAGGAGGCGATATTGAACGGCACGCCCAGGAACATGTCCGCCGAGCGCTGATAGAGTTGCAGATGGAGCTTACCGCCCAGGATCCGCACCTGCCACAGGGTATGGCATGGCGGCAGCGCCATATCCGGCACATCGCCCGGGTTCCAGGCCGACACGATCAGGCGGCGGCTGTCGGGCGAGGTTTCGATCATCTTCACCAGATCCGCGATCTGATCGACACTGCCCGCGCGATAGAGGGCTTCGTCCCCCGTGGTTCCGGGCACCAGATCCAGACGCGGGAAACGGCGCCACTGATAGCCATAGACCGGCCCCAGATCGCCATTCTCATCCGCCCATTCATCCCAGATCGACACCCCGTTGTCCTTCAGGTAGCCGATGTTGGTATCCCCGGAGAGGAACCACAAAAGTTCGTGAATGATCGAGCGCAGGTGTAGCTTCTTGGTGGTGACCAGCGGGAAGCCGTCGGCCAGAGAGTAGCGCGCCTGCATGCCGAAACAGGACAGCGTCCCGGTCCCGGTCCGGTCGCTGCTGCGGGTGCCGTTCTCCAGAATGTGGCGCAAGGCGTCGTGATATTGCTGCAAAGGTCGTCCCCTCCCCGGCCGCGCCCGGTTGCCGGGCTGTTTCGCCTTTGGTCATACCCGTTGCACCGGCTCGCGCCAAGGCCTTGCGCCCCAGCGCTTGCTGCCAACACCCCAAAGACGAACTATGGCATTCAGGCCAGCCCCGCCGACAAAGTTTTCCCCATCCCGCAAATCCGTTGACTTTTTGGGACCTGCGGCAAATTGTGAGAAAAAACCGCCCAGAAGTTCGAGCAGAGGCAGGCACATCATGAATAAGATTACTGGCGCATTTATTGCGGCGCTTGCGCTATCGGCGTGCGGCAACGGGAATCCGTTCACCGAAGACACGACTGATAACGGCGGCGACACAGGCACCGACACAGGAACGGATACCGGTATCGACGGGGACGGCCGCCCACCGGGGACCCCCTCCCCGACCGCTGACACCTCGATCTTCCGCCGCGAAGGTACCAGCACCGAAGACGCCTATATCGGCAATGGCTATGCCACCGAAATTAGCTATGACAGCGACAACGATACGTTTTCGGTCGACAACCTCGCCTTTGATGGCGACGGCACCTATGCCCGCGGCACCGCCGTCAGCAGCCTTGGCCCCTTTGCGGTTTACGAGGCCGACGCCCAGTACAGCGACATCACCGACAACGAGCCGATCAACCAGTTTACCCACCGGGCGATTTACGGCGTCAGCACATCGGGCAACAGCAAATTCGCCATTGTCCGCACAGGCGCCTATGCCGATTATGGCTTTGGCGGCTTCGTCTATCAGCGCGATAACTCCGTCACCCTGCCCAGCAGCGGACAGGCCCAGTACAACGGTTCCCTGGCCGGCCTACGGGACTACAACGGCGCCGCGGGATTGGAATACACCACCGCCGACGTGCAGATCGCCATCGACTTTGACGACTTTAACCCGGCGACCGGCGGGCGCGGCGATGCGGTGAGGGGCAGCCTGACCAACCGGACCATCTACGACACAGACGGCAATGACATCACCAATGACGTGATCAACCGGATCAACGTTGACAAGAACCTGACGCTATCCAGCATTCCGGTTGCTATCTTCGATGTCGGCCCGAACAATCTTGATGACAACGGCGAAATCATAGGCACCCTGCAAAGCACATATGTCGATCCAAACGGCGTGCGCCAGACTTATGAAACCGGCAATTACTACGCGGTGGTCTCGGGCGACAATGCCGAGGAAATCGTCGGCGTCGTAGTGCTGGAAAACTCGCTTGACCCGGCTGCAAATTCCGTCCGCGAGACGGGTGGCTTCATCGTCTACAATAACTGAGCCTGTGATGCCGCGCGTTCAGCCGCTCAGCCAAGGTCTGGGCAGGGCTGCACTGGTCCTGCTCTGCGCGACGGTTTCGGCCTCTTTCGGGGCCGTGACCACGGCTGCGCCTTCGGGTGAAACGGTGCTGACCCCGGCTCAGATGCGCGCTGCGGCGACGCAGCTCCTGAAGGTCAGCAATCCAAAACAGGCCATGGCCCTGGCAGAGGCGCTGATCTCACGCGACCCAGAGGACCGCACCGCGCTCCTCATCAAATCGCGGGCAGCGCGGGATCTGGGCGACTATCCCACCGCACGAAAAACAGCCAAACAAGCCTGGTCACTGGCCGAGACCGACAGCGACCGATACGCAGCCGCCCTGATCATGGCGCAAGCGCTGTCCTCGGGCGGGCAACGGACCATGGCGCAGTTCTGGCTGCGCCGCGCCGTGGAACATGCCCCGGACCAACAGCTGGAGCGCCGCGCAGTGCGCGATTTCCGCTATCTGCGCGCCAGCACCCCCTGGCTGCACCGGTTTTCCTTTTCGGTTTCTCCTGAATCCAACATCAACAACGGCTCCTCCGAGCGGTCCTCGTTCCTGAATTACGAACTGGCAGAGGTGCTGCTGGGACAGCCCGTCGAATTTGAACTGGGCGGCACCCAGATGGCGCTCTCTGGGATCGAATACGCCGTGGGCCTGCACTCTCGCTACCGGTTCCATGAAACCGCAACTCGGGCGCATGACGTCGCTTTCTCATTGGATGCGCGTAGTTATACCCTCTCTTCCGAAGCCAAGGCGCAGGCGCCCGGCGCCGAGGGCAACGACTTTGCCTTTGCCACCTATCAGATCGGCTATGGCCTGCGTGGCATCAATCTGGACCGTAGGGGCGAATTCCGCGTCGCCGCCGATCTGGGGCAAAGCTGGTACGGCGGTGAGGAATACGCCCGCTTCCTGCGCCTCTCTGCCGGGCAAAGCTACAAGCTGGACCGCAGCCGCCGGATCAACGCGCGCCTGTCGCATGAAATTCAGGACGGTGTCGCGACCAGCGACCAGGACACCTGGCGCGCAGATCTTTCCTACAGCTTCAAGCTGCCCTCTGGCGCAACGCTCTGGACCAACCTGTCTGTGGCCGGGGCAACGTCAAACTATGCCCCCGACGAATTTGAGGAGGTCGGCCTGCGCACCCAGCTGACGCTGGGCAAGCCGATCCTCGGCGCGACGGCGCAATTTGGTCTTTGGGGGCGGATCCGGGATTATGACGTCTCCCCGCACAGCCCGGACGGGCGCCACGATGACCGCTACCAGGCAGATGTCTCGCTCACCTTCAACAAGATTGATTACTACGGTTTCAACCCGACGGTCAGCATTTCAGCATCCAAGCTCGACAGCAATATCGGCCTCTATGAATCGCATCGCTTCGGCGTGAACTTCGGCATTCAGTCGGCTTTCTGACCCCCGCCCCCTCGACTTTCCGGACCTGAAGGTTACTGTCGGCCCGAACGTGATCAGATCAGGGAAAATCACATGCCCCTTACCTATTTGCACACTATGGTCCGCGTTAAGGACCTTGAGAAATCCATGGCCTTTTACAAGCTTCTGGGCCTTGTAGAGACGCGCCGCTATGACAGTGAGCAAGGCCGGTTCTCTCTCATCTTCCTCGCGCCTCCGGGTCAGGAAGATGCCCCGATCGAGCTGACCTACAACTGGGATGGTGACGACGGACTGCCGAGCGACAGCCGCCATTTCGGCCATCTCGCCTATGGCGTCGATAACATTTACGAGATGTGCCAGCACCTGATGGACAATGGCGTCACCATCAACCGCCCGCCGCGCGACGGGCGCATGGCCTTTGTGCGTTCCCCCGACAATATCTCGGTCGAGCTGCTGCAGAACGGTGAAGCTCTGGAACCGGCAGAGCCCTGGGCTAGTATGGAAAGCTCCGGGCATTGGTAAAGCCAGCAGCCCTCCGGCTGCTGGACCAGAGTACAGGAGCCGGTTCAGGACACCAGAACAGAACACGTGAAAAAGGCGGCCCCGTTCCCGGGGCCGCCTTTTTCTGTTTTTGTCGCCTTTATTGTCGCTCAGCGCCGCGGTGATCTGCGGGCAGCGCGTGTACCTCTTTACGCCCCCTGCCGTGTTCGGTCTGTCGGGGCCTTGATCTTTACTGGCTAAACACCGTTTCCCTTTGGGGCCATGTATTGATCTGTTGAGGCATTCTTGCCTGTGCGACACTCACCCTCGCGGCTGAGCTCCTGTAGGTCGCAAACGGTTCACTCTTGAATTCTTCAAGTCGGGGTTTTGGCTGCGTTTTACAGCCGTACTAGGGTCTTCTTAACAGGTAGATCGAGCAGCCTTTCTGGCTGCATGGCAGCGGCCTTGGACCAAACGGTCCAGCACCAAATCAGTAGATGTAGCGGATCTGGTCAGACCAGTAGCGCTCCACACGTTTCAGCGAGGCGGTAATGTCTGCAATACCCTCTCCGCTGATGACACCTTTGCCTTCCAGGCCTTCTGCGTGACGCGAGAACAGCCCCGCCACGATATCGCGGATTTCCCGGCCACGCGGCGTCAGACGCACACGCACCGACCGGCGGTCGATTTCGCAGCGCTGGTGATGCATGTATCCCATGTCGACCAGCTTTTTCAGGTTGTAGCTAACGTTGCTACCTTGATAGTAGCCACGCGTCTTCAGTTCGCCAGCGGTGACTTCATTGTCGCCGATGTTGAACAGTAATAGCGCCTGGACGGCGTTGATTTCCAGAACGCCTACGCGTTCAAATTCATCCTTGATCACATCCAGCAACAACCGGTGCAGACGTTCTACCAGCGCCAGTGCTTCAAGGTAGCCAGTCATGAACCCTTTTCGGTCCTGCTGGCCAATTGGCAATTCCATACTCATTCGCATCTCCGACTCGAATTTGCTGAGAGACAGAATGCCTACAATTTCCGAAAAATCAGTTAAGCTGAATTTTTATGATTATTGATAGGTTTGCGCAATGTGTTGAACCAGCTCGGAAAACGCTTCGGGTGCCGGGACCTGCCCCGTAACCCATTGATATAAATCTTGATCATTTTCATGAAGCAGCCGGTCATAGAGGTCGAGATCCGCCTCTGACATGGCCGCGAGGTTGGCCTCAGCATAAGCGGACAGAAGAATATCCATCTCTTTGATTCCACGCCGCATCGACCGCATCTGCAAACGCTTCAGCCGGTTTTCGCGTGTTTCTGCCCCAGGGGTCTGTCCGCTCATGTGAGTCGCTCTCGTCTTATTGTGCTGCGTTCTGTAGCAGGTTCCGCAGTTTCTTTTCCAGACGCGCAGCGCGGTCCGAACCGGCGCGCAGCTCGGCGCGCAACTCGCGCAGCTCGCTAAGCACGGAAGAGAAATCGCCAGCTTCCAGTTCCAGCTCGCCCGGCTCGGGCATGCCGTCGCCTTCGCCCGTCAGCAGCCAGGTCATCGACACGTTCAGCAAGCCGGACATCATCGACAGTTTATTGGCGCGCGGCTCGGACAGGTCCTGTTCCCAGCCCGACAGGGTGCTTTTCTTGACGCCCAGACGCCGCGACAGCTGGCCCTGGGTCATGCCTGCCGCCTCTCTTGCAGCTGCCACGCGGTCGCCGAACGTCGCGGCCTCCGGTCCGAACCAGTCTGTTGTATCGTTGGCCATTTTGGCTCTCCCTTAATTGAACGCGCCAATGCCGCTTGATCGCGATTTGGCCGCACCCTATGACAGTTAACAGCAACATACAAACCGGGGCCACTCCGCCATGTCTTTTCTGTCAGCAACACTTTCTCGCGTAAAACCGTCACCCTCGATCGCCATCAGCACCCTTGCCGCCGAGCTGAAGGCGCAGGGGCGCGATGTGATCGGTCTGAGCGCCGGTGAGCCGGATTTCGACACGCCCCAGAACATCAAAGACTCCGCCGTCGCTGCCATCGCGGCGGGCAAGACGAAATACACAGCCCCAGACGGCATTCCCGAGCTGAAACAGGCGATCTGCGCCAAGATGAAGCGCGATCACGGGCTGGATTATACCCCGAAACAGGTCTCGGTCGGCACCGGCGGCAAACAGACGCTTTATAATGCGCTGATGGCGACGCTGAACCCGGGCGACGAGGTGATCATCCCGGCGCCTTACTGGGTCAGCTACCCCGACATGGTGCTGCTGGCTGGCGGAACCCCGGTCCCGGTCGAAGCCTCGCTGGAAAGCGATTTCAAACTGACGCCCGAGCAGCTGGAAGCCGCAATCACCCCGAAGACCAAGTGGTTCATCTTCAACTCGCCCTCCAACCCCAGCGGTGCGGGCTATAACCGGGCCGAGCTGAAGGCGTTGACCGACGTCCTGATGCGCCATCCGCATGTTTGGGTGATGACCGATGACATGTATGAACACCTGGTCTTTGACGGGTTCGAATTCTGCACCCCTGCCGAGGTGGAGCCGGGCCTTTACGAGCGGACCCTCACCTGCAACGGCGTGTCCAAGGCTTATGCCATGACCGGCTGGCGCATCGGTTATGCCGCAGGTCCCGAACATCTGATCGCCGCCATGCGCAAGGTGCAGTCGCAATCCACCTCGAACCCCTGCTCGATCAGTCAATGGGCCGCAGTCGAGGCGCTGAACGGTCCGCAGGATTTCATTGCCGAAAACAACGTCGCCTTCAAACGCCGCCGCGATCTGGTGGTGGCTGCGCTGAATGATATCGACGGGATCACCTGCCCAACGCCCGAAGGCGCCTTCTACGTCTACCCCTCCATCGCCGGACTTATTGGCAAGACCACGCCCAAGGGCACCGTCATCAGCGATGACGAAGCCTTCGCCACCGCGCTCCTGGAAGAGCAGGATGTGGCCGTGGTCTTTGGCGCGGCATTCGGTCTGTCCCCGAATTTCCGCATCAGCTACGCCACCTCGGACGAAGCGCTGGTAGAGGCCTGCCGCCGCATCAAAAGCTTCTGCGACACCCTCAGCTGAACCGGAGAGACCGCCTATGTCCGCTGCGCTGCCCGAGTATTACTTCCGTGTCCGCGAAAATGGGGCGTTCGTGTTCCGTGTGGATACGGAGAACCGCCAGCGCCGGATCGACATGGATCAGATCGCCGTTGTGAACACACGCAACGGCGAGATCCGCCCACATGGGGACCGCCAGCTTTCCGCGCGCGACATGGAGGCAATCGAGACCTGGATGGCCGACCGCATTGCCACGCTGGCGCGGCGGGACATTGATGATATCCACCGGGCGGTGGACCATTTGAACCTCACCGCCCATTGGGTGCAAAGCAAGGCCACCGACGAACAGCTGGATGAAGTCTCGGATGCATTGTTAATGGCGATGCACGACCTGCGCTCGGTTCTGGTCCGCAAGAAGGCCGACCAGCTGATGAAATCTCGCAAGGACTAAACCGGCCCGTCGCCGTTTCCCGTGGCCCTGATCAGATCGCGGCGGCAGGTACCCTATGGGCGGCCTGACGCCAGAACCGGATTAGCAGGAAGAACCCGGCACAGCTGAGCCCCAGCGCCAGCCCGTACCAGACCCCGACACCGCCCCAGCCAAAGGTAAAGCCGAACAGGTAGGAGGCCGGGATGCCGACCACCCAATAACTGAGCGCGGCGATCACCATCGGAACGCCGGTGTCCTGCACCCCGCGCAACAGCCCCAGAACCACCACCTGCATGCCGTCCATCAGCTGAAACAGCGCCGCCGCGGCCAACAGCCCGGCCCCGATAAGCAGGATTTGCGGTTTGTCTGGATCCTCGGTACCCAGAAACAGCGAAATCAGCGGATCCGGCGCGGTCAGGAACAGGATGATCGTCGCAACCGACATGGCCAGCGACAGGGCGATTACCACCTTCGCCCCGCGGGCCATATGTGGCCAGTCGCGGCGCCCATAGGCGTTGCCGGACCGGATCGTCGCCGCATTGCTGAGACCGAGGTGCACCATGAAGGTGAGGCCCGACAGCGTGATCGCAATCCCATGCGCCGCCAACGTGGCCGTGCCCAGCCAGCCCATCATCATCGCAGAGGCGGTGAACAGGCTGATCTCGCTGAGATTGGTCAGCCCGATCGGCACGCCAAGGCGGAAGACCTCGCGCAACATCTCCCAGTCGGGGCGGTGAAAATTACGCATCAGCTCGTGCTCGGCCAACGCCTTCAGGGCATATGCAAGCACTGCCACCAGCGACACAAGCTGCGTCAGCACCGAGGCAATCGCCGCACCCGTAATGCCCAGCTCTGGCGCGCCCCAGTGGCCAAAGATCAGCGCATAGTTCACCACGGCATTGACGAGAGCCGCCAGCACCGTAACCCAAAGCACGACCTGCGTGCGCTCCAGCGCCGCCAGATAGGATTTCAGCACCATCACCAGGAGCGCCGGGAACAGCCCCCAGCCTGCAATACGCAGATAGGCCGAGGCATCCGCCGCCACCCCCGGTTTCTGCCCCAGCATCAACAACAACGGCTCGGAATACCACAGCACCGGCATTGCCAGAACGCCGTAGGCCAGCGACAGCCACAGCCCCATGCGGGTGGAGCGTCGGATCTGGCGCTCTTCCCCAGCGCCTGCTGCGGCCGCCACCAGCGGCATCACGGCAAAGGCAAAGCCGGCCCCCAGCATGAAAAAGACAAAGAAACAGGATCCGGCCAGCGTCACCGCCGCCAGTTCATCGACGCCATACCAACCCAGCATGATGGTATCGGTCATGTTGATCGAGAACTGGGCCACATGGCCGCCGATCAGGGGCAGGCCCAGAACCGCCACGGCCCGGGCATGTGCACGATATGTCATCACAGTTTCCATGCTCTCGCATTAGGGCCACCCGCCCCCTCTGGCAAGAGGTTACGTCTCATCTTGAAACGTTCCTCCCTGGCTGCCAGTCCAACACTGCCAAACCCGAATGACGCAGTGTCACGCGGAAATTGCACAACATCCGCTACACATGTCGTGACCACGGGCTACCGTGGGGCCATTGGTTTCAACAGGAGAGCATTATGCGCGAACAGATTGCAGCGATCGGACTTGCGGCGGGACTGGCTGCGGGCACGGCGGCAGTGGCCGAAAACCGGATTGACCGGATCCGCCCCGATGCGCCCGAACTGGCGGCCTTTGGACCCCATCCGATCGGGGTACAGACGCTGACCTTCACCCACCCTGGACAACACGACATCCTCAATACAACGGCCGACAGTCAGCCGATCTATGACCGCCCTCTGACAGTCGAAGTCTGGTATCCGGCCGCGCCCGGCACCGAACCTGGCGGCAGCTATCGCACCGTCCTGCGTGATGGTGCGACCGAAGTCACGTTGCAGGGCCGTGCCGCCCGCGCGGCAGAGCCCGCAACCGGCACCCGCTATCCGCTGGTGGTGATCTCTCACGGCTATCCCGGCAACCGCTTCCTACTGTCGCATCTGGGCGAAAACCTGGCCTCCAAAGGCTATGTGACCGTCTCCATCGACCATACCGACAGCACTTACTCCGATCAGGCGGCCTTTGGCTCGACCCTGCTGAACCGCCCCATCGACCAGAGGTTCGTTATCGATCAGATGGCCGCCCTCGACGGCCCGCTGGGCGCCATCACCGATGTCTCGCAGACCGGCGTAATCGGCTATTCCATGGGAGGCTACGGTGCGCTGATCTTTGCCGGGGCGGGCGTGACCCAGGCCTCGACCGAATACAGCTGGGGTACGCCCGCCGGGCTGCTGTCGCGGCACCTGGCCGGATCGGACAGCCACAAGGCGCTGGTGGACGAGCGGGTCAAGGCGGTGATCTCCATCGGTCCCTGGGGCATGAACACCGGGTTCTGGGATGCCACCGGGCTGGCAGGCGTGGAAAAGCCAGTGATGATGATGGCAGGCAGCGCCGATGATGTGTCGAAATACCCCGCCATGCGGCAGATCTTCGAAGGCATGGTCAACACCGACCGGCATCTTCTGACCTTTGAGGCAGCCAACCACAATGCCGCCGCGCCGATGCCCGCCCCGATCGAAAGCTGGCAACCGGTGGAAACGCTCGATTTCGTGCCGTTTGAACACTATGCGGATGCGGTCTGGGACACCAACCGGATGAACAATATCGCACAGCATTTCGCCACGGCCTTCATGGATCTGCACCTGAAAGGCGCCGAGGACAAAGCCGCGTATCTGGAGCTGATCCCGCGCGCGGCGGATGGCGTCGTCGACACGGACGATGCGGGCAAGGAAGGCCCCGGTCATACCTATTGGAAAGGCTTTGCACCGCGCACCGCGCAGGGGCTGACTCTTGAAACCCTGCCCAAGGGCGAATAGTCACTTAGACAGCCAAGCCCCGCTGCCGGAGCAACCGGCTGGCGGGGCTGATCAGAACGACAGATCAGATCGCCCGCAACATGATCTGAACTGCCAGAAGCGCGATTACCCCTCCGGCCAGCAATTCAAGCCCCGCCGCCAGAGCCAGCGCGCCGCGCCCCTGCATCCGGTCCAGTGCGCCCTGTCGCAGGCTGACCGAGGCAATGGCCACCGCCACAGTCACACTGGCCGTGCCCAGCCCCATGGCAAAGGCCCCGGCGATCCCGGCGGGTAGCACATCCATGCGCCATGTCACCAAGAGAAGGAACACCGCGCCGGTACAGGGACGCAGCGCCACCGCGCCGATAATCGCCAGCGCATCGCGCAGCCCGTGAACCTGTGCCGCCTCTTCCAACGTCGGACCATGCCGGTGACCGCAGCTTGGGCAGGCATCTGCTGAATGATCGTGATCATGGTCGTGGCTGTGCATATGGCCATGGTCACAGGCCGCGACCAGCCCATCCACCTTCGCAGCAGAAGGATTTTGCCGCGCGCGCAGCAGGCGGCGCGTCCCGCGCTGGAACAGGTACACGCCCACCAGCGCGATCAGACCATAGGACAGCGGCGCCAGAACCTCCTCTGCGATGCTGGTCATGCGCTCCCGGCCCCAGTCCATCACGGTCAGGCCGCCTGCGACCAGCACAACCGCCGTCGCCGCCTGCGCCAGCGAGGAGGCCACCGCCAGCGCCGCCAACCGCCCCATGGCCACCGAGCGGTCCATACCGTAGCCGCCGATCACCAGCTTCCCGTGCCCCGGCCCTGCTGCGTGAAAGAACCCGTAGGCGAAACAGAGCGACAATAGCGAGATCAGCGCACCCGGTTGACCGGCCTTTAGCGCCCGCAGGCCCCGCGCCAGCGCCGATTGCGCCTCGCGCTGGCCAGAGGCCGCCCAGCGCGCCACATCCTGCGCCCCGCCAAATCCCCAAAGCCAGATCGCAATGACAAGGACCGCGAGTGCGGCGATTGCTGTAAGGACCCGCATCTCAGTCCCCGCAGATCAGCTGCACTGTATCGGCAAAGGCCTCTCCGACCTCCGGATAGGCGGCCTCAGCTTGATCAGCAGGCATGGCGTAAAGCAGTTCTTCGACCAGCGTGTAGGCACGGTCGAGATCCGGTTCGGTTATTTCGGCCCGGCACCCTGCCCCGACCGACACGCCCTGGTTGACCGTATAGGCCGTGTAGTAAGTGGGATCATAGGCCCGGATCACAACGGCCTCCGCCGGGACCGGCGCCTTCAGTCCGCGCCGGTGGCGGGTGGTGATCCGCCCGTCCACCACTTCGGTCGACAGGTGTTCTGGCGCCGTCAGGGCCAACGACGCGTCGTTCCGGGTCAGGTAGGTGTCCCCGGCATAGCCTGCGCTCCAATTGAGATCAAAGCCTTTGAGGCGCGCCAGTTCATCGTCGGTCAGGACGCCGTCCGCATCCGGGTCCAGCCCCAGATCCTCGAAAATTAGCAGCGAATAGAATTCGTCATAGGCCCAAGTGACCTCGACCGCCTCAAGCGCCCCGCCCGCGCCAATCTGCACCGCCAGACCGGTATCCACAAAGATATGCGGATGCGCCTGCACAGCAGCAGGCGCAAGAGCGGCCCAGGTGGCAAAGACCGGCCCTGCAAGGCGTTTTTGCAGCGTTTTCATGTCCTTTGGTTTAGCCGCAAGCCCCGCTCCCAACAAGACGGCATCCCGCCGCGCCAAGGTGGATCGGCAAAGGTCAGCGCAGCCGGGAATTGGGGTGCAGCGCCTTGCCTAGAATATGGTCCGAGCGGTGGATCACATGATGTGCCTGACCGATGATCAGCGGATCCGGCGCCGTGGCGATTTCAGGGTCCTTTCCAGGATAATCCAGCGTGCTGAGGAAATGGCGCATGCAGTTCAGCCGCGCCCGTTTCTTGCAGTTGGATTTCACCACCGTCCACGGCGCATCTGCGGTGTCGGTGTAAAAGAACATCGCCTCTTTCGCCTCGGTATAGTCATCCCATTTGTCCAGCGAGGCCTTGTCGATCGGTGACAGCTTCCACTGTTTCAGCGGATCAGTCTCGCGCGATTTGAACCGGCGCAGCTGTTCGTCCTGCGTCACCGAGAACCAGTATTTGTAAAGTCGGATACCCGAGCGCACCAGCATCTGTTCCAGATCCGGTGTTTGGCGCATGAACTCCAGATATTCGCTCGGCTCGCAAAAGCCCATCACCCGCTCGACCCCGGCGCGATTGTACCAGGAGCGGTCATAAAGCACGATCTCGCCGCTGGTGGGCAGGTGTTGCAGGTAGCGTTGGAAATACCATTGCCCGCGCTCTTCGTCGGTCGGCTTGTTCAGCGCCACGACGCGTGCATGGCGGGGGTTCAGGTGCTCGGTAAAGCGTTTGATCGTGCCGCCCTTGCCCGCCGCATCACGCCCTTCGAACAGCATGACGAACTTTTCCCCTGTCTCCAGCGCCCAGTGCTGCACCTTCAGAAGCTCCGCCTGCAGCTTTGCCTTCTCTTCTTCATAGGCTTTGCGGGCCATTTTGCGGGCATAGGGATACTTGCCACTCTCAAAGGCGCGGCGGATTTCCTCAGGCGCGGGCGGGCGCGGCGTAGCGCCTGGCTGGGGGGTGCTGGTGTTCGCGGCGGCTGGCCCTGCGGGAACTGGCTGTGCGGGGGGTGTGGACATATGGAACTCCTTACAATCACATTTGCCGCCAGCTTAACGGCTTTGCTGCGCGAGCGCGCTGACCTGTATCAAAGGACCGGCGCAAATTGGGTGTCACGTGACGAAATCGTTGCGCCCTGTGCGGTCTGGCATCAGCCTGTTCTTGATAGCGCGGAGGATTTCAGCATGCAGGCAGGTTTCGAGACACTGAACGGCAAAGCCTTTTTCGTCCGCCGCTGGGGCGACCCTGCCCTGCCGCCACTGCTGATGCTGCACGGGTTTCCCGAATATGGCGGCGCCTGGCAGGAACTGGCCGAACGCCTGTGCCACAGGTTTCACTGCATCGCACCGGATCAGCGCGGATATGGCCAAAGCTGGGCACCGCAGGACGTAGGCGACTACGCCACCTCCAGACTGGTCACAGACATGGCGAATCTGATCCCTACGACCGGCGCCCCGGTCACCGTGCTGGGACACGACTGGGGCGCGGCAGTTGCCTATGGCCTGGCGATGTTCCGACCCAATCTGGTGTCGCGGCTGATCATCGCCAATGGTGTGCACCCCGTGCCCTTCCAGCGGGCGCTGGCTGCCGGTGGACCACAGGCCGCCGCCTCGCAATACATCGCGGACCTGCGGCGCGACGGATCGGAGGCAGATCTAATGGCCAATGATTTCGAAAAGCTACTGGCCCTGTTTGGTGCCCCGATGGATATGAGCTGGCTCAGCGGTGAACGGCTGGAGGCCTACAATGTGGAATGGTCCCGCCCCGGACGCCTTCGCGGCATGGTGAACTGGTACCGAGCCTCGCCCTTGCAACTGGCCCAGCCCGGCAGCCCGACCCCAATGCCGGACCTGCCGCTGAACCGGTTGCAGGTTCCCCAGCCGCACCTGCTGATCTGGGGCGCGGATGACAGCGCCCTTTTGCCCGAAGCGACCGAGGGGCTTGAGGAGTTCGCCCCCAACCTGACACGCATCACCCTGGGGGGCTGCGATCACTGGCTGCACCATCAAAGACCCGATGAGATGAGCCATGCGATCCTGACATGGTCAGAGCAAAGCGTCTGACGCGGGACTGGATCGCAGGCGCATCTGTCTTGCGTCTCGTCGCGGCTTACTTGTGCCCCCAGTCGTTCGGATCTTCCGAATTGTTGGGGCTGAGGCCCAGCACATCGCCATCGGTCGAGCAGCCAAGCCCCAGAACGGTCCGGTTGGCGTAGGAAAAATAGGCTGTGACCTGATTGATTTCGAGGATCTCCCCATCGTCAAACCCGGCATTGCGCATCGCCTGAATGTCGGATTGCTCAACACTCGCAGGCGCCTCGGTCAGCTTGCGCGCATAGCCCATCGCAACCTTCTGCGCAGGCTCCAGCGGTGCCGCCTCGGGATCGCGCGCCTCGATCGCAGCCCGGATAGCCAGACCGCGTTCTTCGTCCTGCAACAGGCGCTGCAACCCGGCAAAGTGATGCTCGACGCAATAGGCGCAGTCATTCAGAGAAGAAATCCAGACGCCAAGCACCTCCAAGAACCACTTGGGAATGGTGTTGCCGGTGTGGTGCAGGACGTTCTTGTAGATCGCCATATGCCCTTCCATCGAATGCGGGCGCAGGCTGTGCACCATCATGATGTTATCGACATTACCGCCCGGCCCGGTCACCCGGTCGTAAAGTTTCTTCAGCTTCCCGGTGGCCTCGTCAAAGGGGACGGTTCTGATCCACGCCATATGCACTCTCCTCTTGCTTTGCGGCAGCTTAACCAACCGCAGCGCCGGGGAAAGAGGTAAAGCCGAAACGAAGTGATCACAAATCGGACAGTTCTGCCCGGCGCGCCACCGCGGCAATGGCCGCAGTGATATCCTCGTCCCGCGTGCGGTGGTTCGTCAGCGCGGCGCGCAGCAGGACCCGGTCCCCCATGCGTGTGGTGGAAAATACCGCTTCGCCGCTTTCCTGCAGGTCCTGGGCGATTGCAGTATTAAGCCGCGTTTGCTCCGCAGCAGGCAGATCCTTCCGCGCGGTGAAGACGCAGACGTTCGACACCACCGCAGCGCCCAGCGCCATGCGCGGCTGTTTCTCGACCTCATCGGCCATCAGAGCCGCAAGTCGGCAGTTGTCGGTGATCGCTGCAGCAAGCGCCTCTTCACCATGCATTTCCAGCGCGCACCAGACCTTGAGGCCCCGATTGCCGCGTGACAGATCGATGCCATAGTCGCAGAACCACGGATCGCCGCCTGCCAACCCGCGTTCACCGCCCTCCAGATAGGCTGGGCGGGCGGCAAAGGCGGCGCGATGGGCGGCCTCATCCGCGATCAAAACCAGACCGCAGTCATAGCCCACATACATCCATTTATGGAAATCGAGCGCTATACTGTCGGCACGTCCGATCCCGTTGCTGAGGCCGCGCCATGGCTCCGCCGCGATGCGCGTCCAGGCGCCAAAGGCCCCGTCCACATGCAGCCACAGCCCGTGATCCACTGCCAGATCCGCAAGAGATTCGAGATCGTCGAACAGGCCCAGATCCACAGAGCCAGCAGTCCCGACAAGGAGGACGGGAACCGCACCTGCTTCCCGGTCCGCCGCGATCATGTCGGTCAGCGCCGCGGGGTCCATCTGCCCGTCCACCAGTGGCACCTGCCGCAGGTTCTCCGCGCCCACCCCGATCAGCTCCAGCGCCTTGCGGGTCGCATTATGCACCCCGACGCCTGCATAGGCCGTGAGCCGCACCGCGCCCTGCCCTGTCTGGCGCACCTCGGGCAAGGCCCGCACCCGCGCGGCCTGAAAGGCAATCACTGTTGCCTGCGACGTGCCCGTGGTCAGAACGCCACTGGCGCCCTCTGGCATCCCCATCCGGCGGCGTGTCCAGTCGATCACAGCGCGCTCCATGTAAACCGCACCATGATCGCGCCCGCCGACATTGGCGTTGACCACCGCGCCCGCCATGCCCGCGATCAGGTCGGAGGCCATCCCAGAGCCCTGCACCCAGCCCCAGAACCGGGGATGCACGTTGCCGCCATGATGCGGCAATACATCCCGCTCGATCCGTCCCACCAGATCACCGCCCTGCCCGATCCGATAGCGCGCAGGCAGATCACCGGGAACCGGTTGCCAGGGACGGTCACGGATCTGTTCCAGCTGGTCCAGCGATGCCTCCAGCATCCGGTGCGCCTCGGCACGGAATGCGGTCCAATCCTTTGGGTCCAGCCCATCACCCTTGCTCATGCCCGTCCCCTCTCTCGCGCGATTTGCCTCCTTACATGGCACAGCGCCGCAGGGTTATCCACAGGCCCCGTCGCCCTCTTCCCCGCGGCGCTGACACCTGCCATAATGCCCCTTAACCAAAAGCAACCAAGAGCAGCCCGAAACAGATGGCCAACGATCTCCTGAGCACGCCTGACGCCGAAACCTATGACGCCTCCTCGATCGAGGTTCTGGAGGGGCTTGAACCCGTCCGCCAGCGGCCCGGCATGTATATCGGCGGCACGGACGAACGCGCGCTGCACCACATGGTGGCCGAGATCCTCGACAACTCGATGGACGAGGCGGTCGCCGGCCATGCCAACCGGATCGAGGTCGAGCTGCACGCCGATTACTCGGTCACCATCCGTGACAACGGCCGCGGCATCCCGATCGACCCGCACCCCAAGTTTCCCGACAAATCCGCGCTTGAGGTGATCCTCTGTACCCTGCACGCGGGCGGCAAATTCTCGGGCAAGGCCTATCAGACCTCGGGCGGCCTGCACGGGGTTGGCTCCTCGGTGGTGAACGCCCTGTCTGATCTGATGGTCGTGCAGGTGGCCAAGAACAAGGAACTGTTCGAACAACGGTTCTCCCGCGGGATCCCGCAGGGGCCGGTTGAAAAGGTCGGTGCCGCCCCCAACCGGCGCGGCACATCGGTCACCTTCCACGCGGATGAGCAGATCTTTGGCTCGCACCGCTTCAAGCCCAAGCGGCTGATGACGCTGGTGCGCTCCAAGGCCTACCTGTTCTCGGGCGTGGAAATCCGCTGGAAATCCGCCATCGACGACGGTGAAACCCCGACCGAGGCGACCTTCCACTTCCCCGGCGGGCTCAGGGATTACCTCTCCGAGGTGCTGGGTAAGGCCACGACCTATGCCGATGCGCCTTTTGGCGGCAAGGTGGAGTTCCGCGAAAAATTCGGCGAGCCGGGCTATGTGGAATGGGCGATCAACTGGACGCCCGCCCGCGACGGCTTCATCCAGAGCTACTGTAACACCGTCCCCACCCCTGAAGGCGGCACCCATGTCGCCGGTTTCTGGGCCGCGATCCTGAAAGGCATCAAGGCCTATGGCGAGCTGGTCGGCAACAAGAAGGCCACGCAGATCTCGCGCGAAGACCTGATGACCGGGGGCTGCGCGCTGGTTTCCTGCTTTATCGCGGACCCCGCATTCGTCGGCCAGACCAAGGACCGCCTGTCGACCGAAAGCGCCAGCAAGATGGTGGAAAACTCGGTCCGCGACCACTTTGACAACTGGTTGGCCGCCGATACCAAATCGGCCGGCGCCATCCTCGATTTCCTGATCCTGCGGGCCGAGGAGCGCCTGCGCCGCAAGCAGGAGAAAGAGACCCAGCGCAAGAGCGCCACCAAGAAACTGCGCCTGCCGGGTAAGCTGACCGATTGTACGTCAAAAGACCGGCGCGGCACCGAGCTGTTCATCGTCGAGGGCGACTCGGCCGGTGGCTCGGGCAAGGGCGCGCGCAGCCGTGAATATCAGGCGTTGCTGCCGCTTAAGGGTAAGATCCTGAACGTTCTGGGCGCGGCTTCTAACAAGCTGGGATCGAACCAGGAGATCAGCGACCTGTGCGAGGCGCTGGGGGTTGGCCTTGGCACCAAGTTCAACCTCGATGATCTGCGCTATGACAAGATCATCATCATGACCGATGCGGATGTCGACGGCGCGCATATCGCCTCGCTGCTGATGACCTTCTTCTTCACCCAGATGCGCCCGCTGATCGATGGCGGTCACCTCTACCTCGCCTGCCCGCCCCTGTTCCGCCTAACGCAAGGCGCGAAACGGGTCTATTGCCTGGATGAGGCAGAGCGGGACAAATGGCTGGAAAAGGGTCTGGGCGGCAAGGGCAAGATCGATGTCTCCCGCTTCAAGGGTCTGGGTGAAATGGATGCCAAGGACCTGAAAGAGACCACGATGGACCCCAAGACCCGCAAGCTGATCCGGGTGACGATTGACGAGGACGAACCGGGCGAGACCGGCGATCTGGTGGAGCGTCTGATGGGCAAGAAACCCGAACTGCGGTTCCAGTATATTCAGGAGAACGCGAAGTTCGTGGAGGAGTTGGATGTTTGAGGTGTTGGTCTCATACAATTCAGAATTGAGGTAAGCACCGATGGGTGACAGCAGCCATTACTCCGAGTCCATTGCCCGACTTGAAAAGGCAGTGGACTTGCGCGAGCGTCTCCCGGACAATGTTGAACTCCTGCGATCAGAAGTGGAGACCTTGTCTGCTCAATCATCGGAGCAGTCCCAACAGATGGATCGCATAATTGAACTTCTAGAGCGAAATAGTGAGATTCTAGAAAGCATTGACCACGCTCATTATTACAAGGTCCGCCCCGAAAGTGTCCAATTGACGCGCATTATTATCCTCCTTGTTGTGATAGCGGCAATTGGACTAGCCTCGCTCTTTCTCTGAGCACCTCGCGTCGAACTCACCAAGACTGACACACGGCCCGTGCCTGACCTTGGGGAGGCGTGAAGCGCCTTCCCGGGGGGAAGGTCAGGCGCGGGCCGTGCGGCTAACGCCCCACGTCCCAAGGGGCCACCTTGCAGGCGTTGCATCTTGGGGAAAGCGTTTCAGCGATGGGCTCCGCCCGTTCTTACCCCAAACAGTGCCCCGCACTGTTTGCCGCTGCGCGGTCCGGGACGAACTCCCGGGGGGAAGGTCAGGCGCGGGCCGTACCGCTGCGCGCCACGCCCCAAGGGGATACCCTGCAGGCATTGCATCTTGGGGAAGGCGTTTCAGCGATGGGCTCCGCCCGTTCTTACCCCAAACAGTGTCCCGCACTGTTTGCCGCTGCGCGGTCCGGGACGAACTCCCGGGGGAAGGTCAGGCGCGGGCCGTGCGGCTGACGCCTCACGCCCCAAGGGGCTACCTTGCAGGCGGTGTATCTTGGGGAAGGCGTTGACGCGTGGGGCTCCGCCCGTTCACGCCTCAAACAGTCCCCCGGACTGTTTGTCCCTTCGGGATCCGGCGTGAACCCCGGATGTAAGGCCAGGCGCGGGCCTCGCCGCTACGCGCCACGCCCCAAGGGACCACCTTGCAGGCGGTGCATCCTGACTTCCCTCCTCCACAGACAGCCTGAAATCACCGTGGCTTTCGCACGGGGCAGCGGCTAACCTCCGGCCAAAACAGGGAGACAGAAATGACCGCCACCATGACCCCCGCGGATCTGCAATCCGTTCTGGCCGAAGGCTTCGCCGATTGGGTGCAGGCGCTGGATCTGACCGTGACCGAGGCCAGCCCGGAACAGACCACCCTGCGCATGCCGCTGACGCCGAACCTTGCCCGCATGGGCGGCATCGTCTCGGGGCAGGCGCTGGCGGCGCTGGCCGATACCTCGATGGTGCTGGCGGCCTTTGCCCATCAGGGCGGCGTGCGCCCGCTGGCAACCACCGATCTGCACACGCAATTCCTGCGCCCCGGGGTGGGCAGCGCGATCCTCTGCCGGGCGCAGGTGGTGCGGGCAGGCAAGGCGCTGGTATTTGCCCGCGCCGAGATGAGCGAAGAGGACAGCGACAAACTGGTCGCCACCGCCACCGCCAGCTTCTTTGCCGCCTGAGGTGAGGCGCAAAACGGCTATACCGCCCTTCCTTGCTGCGCTAGCGTGACCTCATGATCCTGCGTATATTCCTGATTGCCCTGATCCTCGCCTCCTGCGGGCGCGAGCTGACGCAGCAGGAGCGTGCCTTTCTGTCGGACATTCACGGCAGCGACCTGAAGCCGGAAAAGGTACGCATCATAGACGGTGCGCCGGTGGCCGCGACCACCTTCCGCCGCAAACCGCGCCCGCGCGTGGCCTGCCGCGAACGTATCCTGCCGCCAGTGAAGGACGAGATCGTCACATCCTCCCCCGCAGCGGTGACGCTGTTCAACCGGATCTATTATATCCGCGACTGGTACACCGAGAATTACCTGCCTGCTTATCCTGAGCGCCTGTATCTGGTGGAGGCGATGCTGCTGGCCCATGAGGTGACCCATGTCTGGCAATGGCAGAACCGGGCGCGCACCGGATATACCCCGCTGCGCGCCGCGGCCGAGCATCGCGGCAACCCCGATCCCTATCTGTTCGAACTGGACCAGAGCCCCGATTTCCTGAGCTATGGCTATGAACAGCAAGGCGCCATCGTCGAGGAATACGTCTGCTGCCGCGCGCTGGCGCCACAGGGCGCCCGCACCCAGCGGCTGCATGCCATGCTGAAGGATGTGATGCCGGTTTCGGACCTGCCGCAAAGCCGCCAGAGCGACGTCTACCTGCCCTGGAAAGGCGCCGATCTGCGCGGCATCTGTAGCTGAGGCATATGCTGCGGCTCAGCCTTCGGCCTGGATGCTTTCGAGGTAGGTCATCAGCGCCGCGAGAGGGCGCGGTGTCGGCGACAGGGTGCCTTCGACCTCAACCGGAATCAGCTCGCCTTCCAGCAGGGCGCCGAATTCCGGCATGTATTCGGCGCTGACCTTGCCGCGTCCGTAGCCATCGATCTGCGACAGCACTGCAGCGCGCGGGAACGCACCGTCATGGCGCGCGCTGATCTTGCGCAGGTCGGGCGCATCAAGCGTGGTCTCACGCTGGGCGAGATTACCATTTTCGCCATGGCACAGCGCGCAGTTCTGATTGAACAGGATCTGTCCTTCCTGCGCGGTGGGCATGCTGTTGACGATTTCGGTGCAGGCCACGGCAAGCCCGGCCACAAGCGGCAGCATGCAAAGGATCGTTTTGGTCTTCATGGCATCGTTCCTGTCGTTCTGGCCGCAACCGTCTCAGTCAGGGGCACTGTAACCGGCAGGTTTTGCAGCGTAAACCGGCGGCGGCAGAGATGCACCCAGAAACAGGGGCCGCGTGCGCGCGGGCCTATTGCGGCGCGGCCGCCACCGCCCCGTCCTCGAGATGCAGAACCCGGTCCATCCGCGCGGCAAGGTCAAGGTTATGGGTCGCGATCAGCGCCGACAGGCCAGAACTGCGCACCAGATCCATCAAGACGCCAAAAACCTGATCCGACGTCCCCGGATCCAGATTTCCGGTCGGCTCGTCCGCCAGCAGCACACGCGGCTGGTTGGCCAGAGCCCGGCAAAAGGCAACCCGCTGCTGCTCGCCTCCGGACATTGCTGCCGGACGGTGCCCGGCGCGGGCCGAAAGGCCGACAAGATCCAGCAACTCTGCCGCACGCGCCCGAGCCGCCTTCTGACTGGCGCCATTGGCCAGTTGCGGCAGGACGATGTTTTCTGCGGCAGTGAATTCGGGCAACAGGTGGTGGAACTGGTAGATAAAGCCCACATCGCTACGCCGCAGACCGGTGCGCGCCCGCTCGCCGAGCCCGGTGACATCCTGCCCACCGATACACAGGCTGCCCTCGTCCGGGGTATCCAGCAGACCGGCGATATGCAGAAGGGTCGACTTGCCTGCGCCAGACGGCGCGACAAGGGCCACGACCTCGCCCGGTTTCAGGGACAGATCGACACCCCGCAGCACATCCACCTGCGCCGCGCTGCCCCGGTTATAGGACTTGCTGATGCCTTTCAGCTCCAGCGCCAATGCGGCTGCCTGCGATACCTGATCATTCATAGCGCAGGGCCTCCACCGGGTTCAGCCGTGCCGCGCGACGCGCCGGAAAGATCGTCACCACGAAAGACAGGCCAAGCGACAGGGCAACGGCCGAGAGCACATCGGGCAGGTTCAGCTCTGCCGGAAGCGCATAGATGCCCCGGATCGACGGATCCCAGACCCCGCCGCCCATCGCGTAGTTCACGAAGGAGAAGATCGGATCAATATAGATCGCGAAGAGGCAGCCCAAGACCACACCGCAAAGTGTACCAATCACACCGGTAAAGGCACCACAGATGAAGAACACCCGCATCACCGATCCTTCGCTCAGGCCGATGGTGCGCAGGATACCGATATCGCGGCCCTTATTCTTGACCAGCATGATCAGCCCCGAAACGATGTTCATCGTGGCGATCAGCACCAGAATGGACAGGATGATGAACATCACGTTGTCCTCCACCTCCAGCGCGCGCAGGAACCCGCCAGAGGCATCGCGCCAGGTCCAGGCCCCGATCCCCTGTCCCGCCGCGCGCAGCAGCGGCAGCACCAATAGATCGACCTTTTCCGGGTCAGCCACCATGACCTCGATCTCGTCAGCCACGCCTTCACGGTTGAAGAACGCCTGCGCCGCGTCAAACGGCATATAAAGCCGGGTGCGGTCGATGTCATAGCGCCCTGCCGTGAAGATATAGACCACCTCATAGGCGTTGATGCGCGGGCTGGTACCAAAGGGGGTTTTGACCCCATTGGGAGAGATCAGCTTGATCCGGTCGCCGACACTGACGCCTAACTCGCGCGCCACGCCGGACCCGATCGCCACGCCATCCCCGAACCGCTCCAGATCGCCAAGGCTTTCCTCGCTTTGGGCGACGCCGGGAATGGCCTCCAGATCCGCGGCAGCGATACCAAAGACCTCGACCCCGGCATTGCGCTGGCGCAGGTTGGCCATCACCTGCCCTTTGATCAGCGGCGCGGCGCGGATCACACCGGGCACCTGCGATGCTGCTGCGGCCATCTCGGTGTAGTCTTCCAAGGTCCGGTCGATATTGCCCTCTGCCGTGACCTGCCCATGAGAATAGAGCGTCACATGCGCATTGGCGCCCAGGATGGTGCCGACGAATTCCGACCTGAACCCCGAACGCACAGCCAGCGTGGCGATCAGTGCGAACACCGCCAGAGTGATCCCGATCAGGCTGATCCAGGTCATCACGCTGACGCCGCCCTCGGCCCTGCGCGCACGCAGGTAGCGCCAGGCGATCATCCATTCAAAACGTGAAAACGGCGGAGGTGTCGTGGCCATGTGTGGTCCTGCCCGGGAGATTTGCGGACAACCTGTGCTGTCCGGCGTGCAGGGTCAAGGCAAGGCTGCATTGCCAAGGCGGTTTTGGTTTCGTGGCTGGCCATCTCGCGACGGTTCCGCGCGGCGGCGGGTCCCCTGCTCTCACTCGGGAAGCCACCAAGAGATGCTCGCCCCCCACTTACGTAATTCTACTTAAGATTGTGCAAATTGGCGATTCATCTGATTGTATATATTCAAATATGTCCGAATACATCGGCGCCAAAATTTCGCCTGAAACGTTAATTTTTCGTTTTTTTTATTTTAAATACCCACAAAGTAACCATTTCGTGACTTTACCCCCAGGATCACAGCGACGTCAGAGACTGTGAGGGAGCCCCCCCTTGGCATCTCCACAATTCCCCCAGAAAGTGCGCAAACTTCAATTCAAACTGAGGATAACTCAATGACCGATCTTCGCATCGTCGCAACCAACACCTCTGCCCACGGCGGCACCTACACGACCCCTTTCTGGTTCGCCGCCCACGACGGCAGCTTTGACCTCTACAACACCGGCGAAGCTGCATCGGCTGCTCTGGAAGCCCTGGCCGAAGACGGTAACTTCGCTCCGGCAAACGAAGCGGTTGTGGCCGCAGACGCGGATGCCGTAACTGGCGCAGTGCTGGGTGCAGGCACCCCGCCGATTCTGGCACCGGGCGAAACCGCAACCGCAGAATTCTCCGTTGATGGTTCCTCCAACGGTCACCTGTCGCTGGCCGCAATGGTCATCCCCTCGAACGACGCCTTTGTCGGCACCGCAGACTCGCTGCAACTGTTCGACGAAAACGGCCACTTCATGGGCGAGCAAAACATCTCCTTTGCAGGCAGCGACGTGCTGGATGCGGGCACCGAAGTGAACTCCGAGATCGCAGAAGAAGTGCCGCTCCTGGGCCAGATGGCTGCCAACACCGGCACCACCGAAGGTGGCGTGGTCGGCTCGCATGAAGGTTTCCTGCCCGAAGGCGAAGGCAACATCCTAGGCGGCACCAACGCGCTTGGCGAACACATCGACGCGGTTGCAGCAGACTTCACCCGTGACGGCGCGCAAATCGCTGACATCCACATCAACGAATACGCTGTGACAGAAGGCTCCAATGGTTTTGACTTCTTCCGTGGTTCCTCCGTGGATGATCTGGTCAACGGCGCCGGTGGCCGTGACGTTCTGATCGGCCGTGGCGGCTGGGACGAGCTGGACGGCGGCGAGGGCAACGATGTCCTGATCGGCAACAGCGGCAACGACATGCTGACCGGCGGCGAAGGTCGCGACATCTTGAAAGGCGGTAGCGGTAGCGACACTCTGGACGGTGGCGCAGGTCGCGACATCCTGAAAGGCAACAAGGGCAGCGACGTGCTGGACGGTGGCGCTGGCCGTGACCGCATGAACGGCGGCCACGATGCGGACCTCTTTGTGTTCCAAACTGGCTACGACCGTGACCGCATCATTGGCTTCGATGCGAACGAAGACACGATCGCGCTGCACATCGAAGGCGTCGAAAGCTTTGACGATCTGAGCGGTCTGGCCACCGACCACGGCAACCGCACCATCCTCGACTTCGGAGAAGGCGATGCGCTGGTAATCAAGGGTGTGACCTTTGATGAGCTGAGCGCAGCAAACTTCGACTTCCTCTAAGCACGCGTGCGCAGCAAGCTTTTCGGTTTGCTGCGCAACGTCCTGTAGGAATGGCGATTGATACAAAAAGGGGGGCATCACTGCCCCCCTTTTCCATTTCAGTCCCGCGTTTGGAGGTTTCAGCCTGGGGCCTTAACCCTCTGCGCGCCGCCGCTCAGAAGCCGCGGCCCGAGGCGTGCTCGGCGTAGATCTCGGCGATCCTTTTCACGGCGTCTTCCGGGGGCAGTTCCACGCTTTCGCCAGTCCGGCGCGAGGTGAGTTCCACCACGCCGTTCTTCAGCCCGCGCGGACCGACCGTAATACGCCAGGGCAGACCGATCAGGTCCATGGTGGCGAATTTGCCGCCCGCGCGCTCCTTGCGGTCGTCATACAGCGGGTCAAGACCAACCGCAGTCAGCGCGGCATAGATCTTGTCACAGGCCGCGTCGGCTTCTTCGTCGCCTTGCTTCAGGTTGACGATACCGCAGTGGAACGGGGTCACGCCTTCGGGCCAGATGATACCCTTGTCGTCGTGGCTTGCTTCGATGATCGCGCCAACCAGACGGGAAACACCGATGCCATGGCTGCCCATGTGTACGGGGATGGATTTGCCATCGGGGCCTTGCACCGTGGCCCCCATCGGTTCGGAATATTTGGTGCCGAAGTAGAAGATCTGACCGACCTCGATACCACGAGCACTGCGCTGGCGTTCGGCCGGGATCTGGTCGAACAGCGCCGCGTC
This sequence comes from Pseudophaeobacter sp. C1-32P7, assembly GCF_041008775.1. Classification (NCBI taxonomy): domain Bacteria; kingdom Pseudomonadati; phylum Pseudomonadota; class Alphaproteobacteria; order Rhodobacterales; family Roseobacteraceae; genus Pseudophaeobacter; species Pseudophaeobacter sp. C1-32P7. Next base: position 92,982 of record NZ_JAXGFR010000002.1, read on the forward strand.
GTGGGTTTCATCTGTGCGGGCATAAAGCGCGGTGAATTCTTCCATTACTGCGCGGCACTGGTCGTGATCGTCGTAATTGATGTCACGCTGACCAAGGCGGATATCGGTCACCGCGCTGTCGTAGAAGACTTCGCTCTCGCCGGTGTCGGCCAGCACCAGGAACTCATGCGTGTCATCGCCGCCAATGGGGCCAGAGTCCGCGCGCATCGGGATCGCCTGCAACCCCATGCGCTCATAGGTGCGTAGGTAGCTGACCAGATGACGGTTATAGGCGTGCAGCGCGTCTTCCTTAGTCAGATCGAAGTTATAGCCGTCCTTCATGTAGAATTCGCGTCCCCGCATCACGCCGAAACGCGGGCGGATCTCGTCGCGGAATTTCCACTGGATCTGGTACATGGTCAGCGGCAAGTCTTTGTAGCTGCTGACATGGCTGCGGAAGATATCGGTGATCAGCTCTTCGGCGGTGGGTGTGAACAACAGGTCGCGCTCGTGCCGGTCGGTGATGCGCAGCATTTCTTCGCCATAGGCATCGTAACGGCCGCTTTCGCGCCACAGGTCTGCCGATTGCATGGTGGGCATCAGCACCGGGATATGGCCCGCGCGCATCTGTTCCTCATGGACGATGCCTTCGATTTTCTTCAGAACCTTGAAGCCCAGCGGCAGCCAGGAATAGATCCCGGCGGCGGACTGTTTGATCATGCCGGCCCGCAGCATGTAGCGGTGGCTGACGATCTGGGCCTCTGAAGGCGTCTCTTTCAGAACAGGCAGGAAGTAACGGGACAGGCGCATGTCGCTCTCATTCGTTCAAAGGGGTTTTCAAGCGGTCTAAGCCATCGCCGCGCCTCAGGCAATCGGGCTTTGGAGTGGCGGCAGCGGTCAAACCGGATATTAGCCCGGAAACCACTTGAACCGCTGGTCAGTTTTGTAAATGCTAGTTCAAATTTTTTGCGGAGGCCCAGATGCGCGACACCATTACCGAACCCGCCCGGGAAATCCCCGTCGTACATCGCACCGATGTGCTTGTCGTAGGCTCTGGCCCCGGCGGGCTGGCGGCGGCACTGGCAGCAGCGCGCTGCGGGGTCGATGTGACCCTGGTGGACCGGTTCGGCTGCTTTGGTGGCAATATCACCGCTGTCGGCGTCGAAGGTTTTGCCTGGTACCGGCACGAGCAGACGGTTGAGGCTGGTGGCATCGGCTGGGAATTCGAGGAACGCGCCAAGGAGATGGACGCTGCCGTACCGGAAAGCCAGTCCCTGTCATACGAGCTGGACGCCGAAGGCTTCAAACTGGTCGCCGATAGACTGGTCGAGGAAGCAGGCATTCACCCGATGCTGCACCGCATGTTCGTGGCCCCGATCCGCGAAGGCAACCGGATCACCGGCGTGATCGTCGAATCAAAGGCAGGGCGCGAGGCGATCCTGGCTCAGCGGGTGATTGATGCGACAGGAGATGCCGATATCGCGCAGATGATGGGCGCCCCCACACTCAAGACACCGGTGGAGGAAATGCAGGCCGCAAGCGTGATGTTCCACATTGCAGGCGTCGACAAGCAGAAGTTCATGGAAGGCGTCAAAGCAGACCCGCAAACCTACCGGGACTGGTCCACCGGGGAATGGGAGGTGGAAACCTCCGGCAAGGAGGATGAGATGTTCTCTCCCTTCCTCGCCAAGCCTTTTGCGCAGGCCTTGCGCGAAGGGCTGATCCCGGCGCATCTCAATACCATCGGGGGCACCTGGGGGGCCGTCCATGACAGTGGTGAGATGACCTATATGAACCTGGTGCATCTCGCAGGCTGTGACGGCACCGACCCGGACAGTATGACCCGCTTTGAAATCGAAGGGCGCAAGCAGGCCATGCACGCGATCAATGCGCTCAAGGCCTATACGCCTGGCTGCGAAGGCGCACGGCTGCGCAATTTCGGCATGACCATCGGCATCCGTGATACCCGCAAGATCGACGCCCATCACAACATGACCGAGGATGAGACCCGCAATCAGGGCCGGTTCGAAGACACCATCGGCATCTACCCGGAATTCATCGACGGCTATGGCATCCTGATCCTGCCCACCACCGGGCGCTATATGCAGATTCCCTATCGCGCAATGCTGCCTAAAGGGGTGGAAAACCTGCTGGTGACGGGCCGCGCCATCGGCGGCGACAAGGTCGCCCATGCCGCCACCCGCAACATGGCCTGTTGCGCAGTGGCCGGTCAGGGCGCGGGCGTTGCCGCGGCACTATCCGTCAAATCCGCCTGCAGCCCGCACGCGGTGGACATTGCCGCCGTACAAGGTGAACTGACCCGTCAGGGCGTGCGCATCCACTAAGGCACAGCGCGCAGGAACGCCCCTGCCCCATCCAACCGCTCATTTGGCGGCACTTGCTGCTTGGCTGTTGCATGAGGCAACCGCATGGGCAATGACTGGGGTGATTGGCAAACAGATCTCAGAGAGGCGCTTGGCATATGGCACTTCCGGCGAAGAAGCAGTTTCAATACTGGGGCGTTGCCGCCGTGGTTTTCGCAATCGTTCTCTGGGCGCTTGGCGACGTGCTGCTGCCCTTTGTGCTGGGCGCGGCGATTGCCTATTTGATTGACCCCATTGCCGACCGACTAGAGGCCGCAGGCCTCAGCCGTACCGCCGCAACTGCGGTGATTACTATCGGCGCCATGCTGGTCTTCATGCTGCTGCTGCTGGTGGTGGTGCCGACGCTGATCTACCAGCTGAGCGATCTGATCCGGGTTCTGCCCGAAGCCTTTCGCGATCTGCGCAACTTTGCGCAGGAACACTTCCCGTCGATCTTCACCGAAGGTAGCCGCGCGCAGCAAACCATCGCCTCCATCGCAGGCACCCTTCAGGGCAAGGGGATCGAGCTATTTGAATCCCTCGTCGGCTCAGCCGTCTCGGTCGTCAACCTGCTGGTGCTTTTCGTGATCGTTCCGGTTGTCTCGGTCTATCTGCTGCTGGACTGGGACCGGATGATCGAACGGATCGACGCGCTGCTGCCGCTCGACCATGCGCCGGTGATCCGCAAGCTAGCCGGTGAGATTGACGATGTGCTTGCCTCTTTCATCCGCGGCATGGGCACCGTCTGCCTGATCTTGGGCGTTTACTACGCCGTCGCCCTGATGCTGGTTGGTCTAAATTTCGGGCTGGCGGTGGGGTTCATCGCCGGGCTCGTCACCTTCATTCCCTATCTGGGGGCGCTGGTGGGCGGCGCTCTGGCTATCGGACTTGCCCTGTTCCAGTTCTGGGGCGAATGGTGGTCGATCGGGCTGGTGGCCGGGATTTTTGCACTGGGTCAGGTGATCGAGGGCAATTACCTTACTCCAAAACTGGTCGGCGGATCCGTTGGCCTGCATCCGGTCTGGCTGCTGCTGGCCCTGTCGGTCTTTGGTGCGCTTTTTGGCTTTGTTGGCATGCTGGTTGCCGTGCCTGTTGCGGCAGCCTTGGGCGTAGTTGCACGTTTCCTCACGGGACAGTATCTGCACAGCCGTCTGTACCAGGGACTGAGCCACCGGGATTCGAAAAAGTAATATGGCGCAACAACTCAGCTTTGACCTGCCCGCCAAAACGGCTTTGGGCCGGGACGACTTTTTTGTCGCCCCGTCGAATGCCATGGCTGTGGCGCTGCTGGATCCGGGGTTTTCATGGCCCAGTGGCAAACTGGTTCTGACCGGTCCTGCCGGATCGGGAAAGACGCATCTGGCCCATGTCTGGGCCAGCCAGTCCGGCGCCCGGATCGTGGCGGCGGCAGATCTGACCGAGGCGATGGTGCCCGAGCTGGCAACCGCGCCCGTGGTCCTGGAGGACGTGCCGCAGATCGCCTCTGACAAATCCGCCCAGGAGGCCCTGTTTCACCTGCATAACTTGGTGCTGGCGAACGGGTTTGCCCTGATGATGACGGGGCGCGCGGCGCCCAACCTCTGGGGGCTGAGCCTGCCGGACCTGCAAAGCCGTGTTCAGGCCGCCACACATGCCGAGCTGCAGCCGCCGGACGATGCCTTGTTGGCTGTGGTGCTAGCGAAGCTGTTCAATGACCGCCAGATCACCCCGAAACCCGACGTGATCCCCTATCTTGTGGCCCATATGGATCGTTCGTTTGCTGCGGCAGCCCGGATCGTCGAACAACTGGACCGGCTGTCTCTGGCGGAAAAACGCAACCTGTCGCGCCCCCTAGCGGTGCGGCTGATGTCCGAAGACCGCAGTGTCGCGGGCGAAACCCGGGTTGCTGGGACCGGCGGTTGACCCCGGCCCCACCCTAAACCATCCTAGATTCGAGACCCAAGACGGAGCGCCGACACCCGTGACCGAGGATCCTGCCACCCCCGACGCCACCGCCGACTGGGGCCCCTTTGGCCGCCCGCTGTTCGATGATCCCGATTCAAGGGCGCTGTCCCGGGTCGGGGTGGTGGATGTTGGATCAAACTCCGTGCGTCTGGTCGTCTTTGACGGCGCGGCCCGCAGCCCGGCCTATTTCTACAACGAGAAGATCATGTGCGCCCTGGGGGCTGGCCTCTCGGAAACCGGGCGCCTGAACCCCGAGGGACGCAAACGCGCGCTGGCCGCGCTGCGCCGGTTCCAACACCTTGCCGATGGGATGGGGTTGCCACCCCTGTCGGTGGTCGCCACAGCTGCCGTGCGCGATGCCGAGGATGGCCCGGAGTTCTGCGCCGATGTGCTTCGCGAAACCGGGCTGAAGATCTGGGTGATCGACGGTCAGGAAGAAGCGCGCCTGTCCGCGCAGGGCGTGTTGTTGGGCTGGCCCGGCTCTTATGGCCTGGTCTGCGATATCGGCGGCTCCTCGATGGAGCTGGCGGAAATCCACGACGGCGAGGTCGGCAAACGCGTCACCTCCTCCCTTGGTCCGCTGAAACTGCGGGACATCAAGGGCGGGCGCCGGGGGCGCAAGGCTCATATCGCCGAGGTCATGGCGGAACTGCGCGAGGAAATGGGCAAGCAGACCGACCGTCTGTTCCTGGTCGGCGGCAGCTGGCGCGCCATCGCCCGCATCGACATGGCCCGGCGCGGGTATCCGCTGAAGGTTCTGCACGAATACCGGATGAGCGCCAAGGACGTGCGCGCCACCCTGAAATATATCGAGAAACGCGACATCGAAGAGTTGCGCGCCGAAACCGGCATCTCCAACGCGCGGATGTCCTTGGTGCCCTATGCGATCGATGTGCTGTCCCGACTGGTCAAGACATTCAAGCCCAAGGATATCGCCGTATCAAGCTATGGCATCCGCGAAGGGCTGCTCTACGAACAGATGCCCCAGCGCCTGCGCGAACGCGATCCGCTGGTCGAAGCCAGCCGTTTTGCCGAGGCCAAGGACGCCCGCATTCCCGGCTTTGGCAAGACGCTCTATGATTTTGTCATCCCGCTGTTCAGCAATGGGCCGCACACAAAGAAACGCCTGATCAAGGCCGCTAGTCTGCTACATGATGTCAGCTGGCGCGCCCACCCGGATTACCGCGCCGAGGTCTGTTTCGACAATGCCACCCGCGCCAACCTCGGCGGGCTGAAACATTCCGAACGTGTCTTCCTGGGGCTGGCGCTGCTGCATCGCTACCGCAACAAACGACAAGGCACCGCCTTTGAGTATCTTTACGATCTTCTGGATGAAAAAGGGCAGAAAGAGGCGGAAATCCTGGGCAAGGCGATGCGGTTTGGTGCTATGCTGATGGTCAGCGAAAACGGCGACATCGGTAAGCTGAAATGGCAACCGCGCAAGAAGCACCTCACGCTGGAACTGCCGAAAGCCTCCGAAGCCCTTTATGGTGAGGTCGCCGAGGCCCGCCTGAAATCGCTCTGCGACACGCTGGAGGCAGAGCTGACCGTCAAAATTGTTGGCTAACCCGGTCGGCTGCGTAGACCGATTGGGTCAACGGATGACAAAGGGGCGCGTCACCCTACGGCTTGCGCCCCTTAGAGATCGGTAACGCCGTTCTCCGGGACTTCGTCTTTCTCTTCAGGAGAGGGCGCCTCTGGCTTCTTGCGGATGATGATATCGCCATTGGGCAGGATTTCCGGCAGCTCGTAGCTGCTCCAGTCCTCGACCTCGGCCGCAATGGCTGCCAGCGCCGGTCCCATCTCGGACAGAAATTCCCGCATGGAGGGGCCGATTTCTGCGGCCAACCCTTCCAGATCTTCCAGCGCGGGGGCCATTTCCTTGCGCAGCCCTTCCCAGAACAGCTCAGCGCCTTTTTCCATCAAACCCTTACCATTCTCCTCGCTCTCCTGCGCCGCCACAGGGGCGGACAGGCACAGCAGGCAGGCGGCACTTACATGTAAAAACCGTTTCATGGGTCCAATATAAGCTTCCTATGCGATGATTTTAAGTCAGATCGATATCGAGGCTGACAGGGAAATGATCCGAGGCCATGAGCAGCGCCTCGCGTAGGACCTCATCGGCATAGCAATCAGCGTCCTCGAACGGGTGCCAGATCCGCCAGCGAGGATTATAGGCCGTCAGGCTTTGTGAAATCATCACATAGTCAAGGCACGCCCGGAAGAACCGTTTCTTTTCCTCATCATAAAACCGCGCGGTGCTGGGCACGATGCCTGGCCGGGGCTTTTTCAGGCTTTCGGCATGGGGGTCGGTCAGATCCTGCCCCATGATAATCTCAACCGAGGATTGCCCGAATAGGCGCTCGTATTCATCCAGACCCGGACCATCGTTCAGATCGCCCATCAGGATCAGATCATCCCCTGCCGCGATATGATCGGCAATGCGCCGGTGCAGCCAGATCGCCTGTGCCAACTGCGTGCGCCGGTTCTCAATAGCGCGCTGGATGATGGCGTCATGCCCCTTCACCCCATAGGGCGCCTTGGACTTTAGGTGCGCGCCGATCATCCGCAGGGTCTTCCCCCCGGCTGTCGTGACGTTCAGCTCCAGCGGCGGCTTTGAAAACCGCACATGTTCCGGGATGGAATCGGTGTCGAGGTCCAGCTCGAAACGGGTATCGAAACGCGGCGCTTCCTTGCTGCTCCGGGCATCGTGTTCGGCGCTCAGTACCGCTGGGTCGTACATCAGGGCGATTTCCTGATGGGTATCGGTGGCAAAGCCGCTGATCACCTCGTTGGCGCGCAGCCCCGCTTCGGCGGCAAAAGCGCCAAGAGCGCGCACGGTCCGCTGCCGCCGCCCGGTATTGGGCGCCTCGATCACCATCACCGCGTCGGCATCAAGCGTCTGGAAAACATGCGCCAGCGATACCCCTTGGGTATAGCGATCCACCCCGTGCCGCCCCGAGGGCTTATTGTCCAGAATAAGCTGGTCATTCTTGTCGAAGAGGTGTGAAAACCACTCGATATTATAGGTGACCAGCCGCATGTGCCCCGCATCCGTTGATCTCGTCCCACGCGCGGTTGATGTCGATCATCCGCTTTTCCGCCAGACGCACCGCCTCTTCGGGGACGCCCCGAGCCAGCATCGCATCGGGATGGGTTTCCCGCACCAGCTTGCGCCAGTGCTTGCGGATTTCATCAATCGGCATATCCGCCGACACCCCCAGCACCGTGTAGGGATCCTTTGGCGCATCGGTCACAAACCGCGCGCGCAGGGCGGTGAACTGTTGCGGAGTCTGACCGAAGATGCGGCTGACCTCTTCCAGAAACTCATTCTCGCCGGGATGATAGAAGCCATCTGCCAGCGCGATGTGAAACAGTCCTTCCATCAGATCGCAAAGGGTCGCCGGATCATTGGCAAACATGCGCTGGATACGCGCCGCATAGTCCTGATAGCCCGCCACATCGGTGCGCGCCATGTTGAAGACCCGCGCCGCGCCTGCCTCGTCATCGCGGGCGATCTGGAACACCTCGCGAAAGGCGGTCACCTCGTCCCGGGTGACCTGCCCGTCCGCCTTGGCCATCTTGGCCCCCAGCGCGATCACCGCGACGGCAAAACCCACGGTACGTTCAGGTGGCGCCCGCAGGCGGTCAAAAACATCCGCCAGGCTTTCACCCTTGGCCAGCGCGCCCAGCGCATCAGATATGCGGCTCCAAAGAGACATAAGAAAAGCCTAATGCGGTTTGCGCGACCTGTCAGGACCACAGGCACCGGAAACAGGTGATTTTTTAACGCAGCAGACGAATACCGTGCGGCGTGTCGAATTCTGCCTCCATGGCAGCAGGTCCGGTTTCAAACACCAACCGACCGTCGTTGAGCGGCAAAAGCGCTTCAAGATCGGCCGCATCGGGATGCGCGATCACAAGGCGCCGCAACGCGCAGCCTTGCTGCTCCAGCCGGGGCGCGGGATGGGCGCTGTGCCATTCGATGAGCGCCGGAAACAGATTGTCAAAAGGCAGCTTGCCATCGGCGGGCACTGCCATATCCCAGACCAGATCGCCTCGGGTCAGCGGCACCGGGATCCCGGCCCCATCCGGCATCCGCTCCAGCAATTCCGGCAGGCCGGTTGCGCGGCAGATCCAGTTGGTCAGGCGCGGAGCCCCGGTGAAACTATCGAGATCGAACCAGCGCGGGCTGCGTTCCGGCGTTGCCTCGGGATCAATGGCGATGGCCTCGAGATAAAGCCCGTCGGCCAGCCCCAAAAGCCGGTTGTGCGTGCCGAATACCGGGTGCTGCCCGCCTGTCTGAAGCGGCACGCCAAGCGCGGCTTCGACATGGGCCGTGGCCTCCGCAAGCGTTTCACCGGCGACGGCAATGTGATCCAGTTCCATGGCTAAGCCCCTGTTGCGACTGATTTGTGTCGTTGTCTTTCGCGCGGACCCTAGCAAATTCCCAGCGGAAGGAAACCCGCCACCTGAGCCGAAGGGCGCTTAGCAACATCGCGGGTCTGACTGGGGGGGCCGATTTCAGCTTGATCTAAAGTCAACTTCAGAAATTAGGCTTGGAATCATCAGGCGCCCTGCCCGGCCTCGCGCCGCGTAGAAACGCGCATCATGACATACAGCAAAGACCCGCGGGGCCGCGCCCCGCCGGAACCGGAGAAGATCATGCACGACCAACTACCCCCGGAACAATGGGCCGCTCAACATATCCTTGGCATCTATGAAACCCACCTGCCGGTGCGGGATCTGGACCAGTCGCTGGCGTTTTATTGCGGCCAGTTGGGGTTGCCGCTGGCCCGGCGGCTGCCGGAGCGCAATGTCGTGTTTCTCTGGGCCGGGCCAAAAGAAACCGGGATGCTGGGGCTTTGGGGCGCGGGCAGCGCGCCCCTGAGCATGCAGCTGCATTTTGCCTTTCGCGCCACGAAAGAGGCGGTACTTCAGTCCTTTGAGCGCCTGCCCGCCCAGGGTATCACACCGCTTGGATTTAATGGCGCACCGGCGGATGAGCCTGTAGTTCTAGGCTGGATGCCCGCGGTCTCTGTCTATTTCAAGGATCCGGACGGCCATTCCATCGAGATGTTGCATATGCTGGATGAGGCGCCAGATGCGGATTTTGGCGTGGGCGGTTATTCAGTATGGGAGAACCGGACGCACCGCTGATCCTGACGAGGGGAAGGCGGCTGAAACAGAAAACCCGGCGCCACGGGGCACCGGGTGTCTCTTTTTCAGGCCAACGCGCTGACCGCAAGGATCAGCTGCGCGCCTCGCGGATCAGTTTCAGGATATCCTGCGCCGCCTCGGGGATATTGGTACCGGGGCCGAAGATCGCCTTGACGCCATTGTCATAGAGGAACTGATAGTCCTGCTGCGGGATAACACCGCCGCAGATCACGATGATATCCTCTGCGCCTTGCTCTTTCAGCGCCTGAACCAGCTGCGGTGCCAGCGTCTTGTGACCTGCGGCCTGGCTGGAGATCCCGACCACATGCACATCGTTGTCGATGGCATCCTGTGCGGCCTCATCCGGGGTCTGGAACAGCGGGCCTACGTCGACGTCAAAACCGATATCAGCAAAGGCGGTCGCGATCACCTTGGCGCCGCGGTCGTGACCGTCCTGCCCCATTTTCACCACCAGAAGACGCGGACGGCGTCCTTCATCTGCAGCGAATTCATCGATCGATTTCTGGATCGCGGCAAAACCTTCGTCGCCTTCGTACGCGGCGCCATACACACCGGCCAGGGTTTTCACCTCGGCGCTGTGACGGCCGAATTCCTTTTCCATCGCCATGCTGATCTCTCCGACCGAAGCCCGGGCGCGGGCAGCTTCGACTGCGGCGGCCAGAAGGTTGCCACCTTCCTTGGCCACGCGGGTGACTTCATCCAAGGCAGCCGTGCAGGCCGCATCGTCGCGGGTGGCGCGGATCTTTTCCAGCCGCGCGATCTGGCTTTCGCGGACCTTGACGTTATCCACGTCCAGAATGTCGATCGGGTCTTCTTTTTCCTTGCGGTACTTGTTGACGCCGACGATCACCTCTTCGCCGCGGTCGATCATCGCCTGGCGACGGGCAGCGCTTTCTTCGATGCGCAGCTTGGGCATGCCAGAGGCGACCGCCTTGGTCATGCCGCCCATTTCCTCGACCTCTTCCATCAGGGCCCAGGCCTTGTCGATCAGCTCATTCGTCAGGCTTTCCACGTAGTAGGAACCGGCCAGCGGGTCGACCACATTGGTGACGCCGGTTTCTTCCTGCAGCACCAACTGGGTGTTACGGGCGATACGAGCCGAGAAATCCGTCGGCAGGGCAATCGCTTCGTCCAGCGCGTTGGTGTGCAGCGACTGGGTGCCGCCGAGGACAGCCGACATCGCTTCATAGGCGGTGCGGATCACGTTGTTATAGGGATCCTGCTCCTGCAGAGACACGCCCGAGGTCTGGCAGTGTGTGCGCAGCATTTTCGACCGGTCACTCTTGGCGCCAAAATCGGTCATCACCCGGTGCCACAGGGTACGCGCGGCCCGCAGTTTGGAGATCTCCATGAAGAAGTTCATGCCGATGGCAAAGAAGAACGACAGGCGGCCTGCGAATTTGTCCACATCCATCCCGGCCTCGATCGCGGCACGCACGTATTCGCGCCCATCCGCCAGCGTATAGGCCAGCTCCTGCACCAGGTTCGCGCCGGCCTCCTGCATGTGGTAGCCCGAGATCGAGATGGAGTTGAATTTCGGCATCTCGTTCGACGTATATTCGATGATGTCCGAAATGATCCGCATCGAGGGTTCGGGCGGATAAATATAGGTGTTGCGCACCATGAACTCTTTCAGAATGTCGTTCTGAATGGTGCCCGCCAGCAGGCTCTTGTCGTGGCCCTGCTCTTCACCTGCGACGATGAAGTTCGCCAGGATCGGGATCACCGCGCCGTTCATGGTCATTGACACCGAGACCTTGTCGAGCGGGATACCGTCAAAGAGGATTTTCATGTCCTCGACACTGTCGATGGCAACGCCGGCCTTGCCGACATCGCCCACCACGCGGGGGTGGTCGCTGTCATAACCGCGGTGGGTGGCCAGGTCGAAGGCAACCGAAACGCCCTGCTGACCGGCGGCCAGGTTGCGGCGATAGAATGCGTTACTTTCCTCGGCGGTCGAGAAACCGGCGTATTGCCGGATGGTCCAGGGGCGGCCTGCGTACATGGTCGCCTTCACGCCGCGCGTGAACGGGCCGAACCCTGGAAGCGTGCCCATATGGGGCAGCGCCTTGGTGTCTTCCTCGGTATAAAGCGGCTTGACGTCGATCCCTTCGAGCGTCTGCCAGGTCAGGTCCTCAAGCGGGCGGCCACGCAGCTCTTTTTCAGCCAGAGCCCGCCAATCGTCTGTCTTCGTCATGGGGTCTTCCTCTCGTCAAGTCGGTACGGAGCGGGTTTTGTCCCGCCACCTGTTTTTCCGGGTCATACATAATACGGGCCAGGCCATCGGCGCCCGAGGCCAGCCACATGAGATCATCAGCGTAACGCTCGCGCAGCACCGCGCTTTGCACCTCGTCCAGGGGGCGCCAGCGACCCTCTCCTTCGGGCAGGCTCCGGGCGGCCGAGGTCGGGATCATGCCGCGCAGTTCTTCCAGTCGCGGGGACGCCGCATGGCGCATGCGGGCGTTTTCGCGTGGCGCCTTGCACCCGGTCAGCAGCTCCAGCTGCAACTCGGGGCGGCCCCCAAAGGTTTCAAAGGGCAGCACCCGGATTTCAGTATCCGGCATGCTACAGGCCATGTCGGTCAGCACATCACGCCAGCTGCGGGTGCTTTCCAGCAGCCGGTTCAGCTGCCCTGTCGCAGGCACCCGATGCCCGCGCGCCACCGCATAGGTCAGCGCCGAGGTCCAGTAAGCTTCGAGGCTGCGCAGGTTCACCGCCAGCACCGACACCCTGCCATCAAAGGCTTCGTTGAAGCGCGCCAGACGCTCTCCGATCCCGCAGTAGAGCCCGGCAAGTCGCAGGTTTTCCCGCACGCTGCCGATCATGTTCTCGTCGCTGATCAGCAACTGCTCGGTACCCGCATCGCGGCTCTGGTCCAGACGCATCCGAAGCCGCCCACGCGCCCGTTTAGACGCCGCCGCAGCGCTGCCCACGGCCGGGGTTGGCTGAATGCCGTGAAACAGCCCGTCCCGGGTCAGATCCGGGCCCCAGACCTCCAGCCGCTGTTCGGCCAGCGCGGCGGCATTGAACCGCATATAATCCTGAAACGAGGTGGTGGCGCACCGATGAGCACCGACATGAACAATTACTTGCATCGCTTTTCCAGTCCTTTGGACGGGGTCCGTTTTTGCGGACCATCAGAGGGAGACGGACGGATCATGCCCTCTTCACCCTCTCAAAGCGGTTAATGTCCTCTGAATTTTTTTCGGCTCGAACACATTCGGCCATCGCATTCGCACTGGCGCGGCATATATTGACAGCAACAGGAGAGATCATGAAACCAATCCTAGCCCTTGTTCTGACAGCTTTTCTTCCCTGCGCCACCATTGCAGCCGGTGCCAGCGCCGAGGAAGCAACCACCGCCGATACCACAGGGTGGATCGAACCGGAGTACAAAGGCGATCTGAGCGATTTCCTGTGGCACAAACGGCCCGTTGTGGTCTTTGCCGACAGCCCTGAGGATCCGCGATTCCACGACCAAATGGAACGGCTGGCAAAACGTGCGGCGGATTTGCTGGACCGGGACGTGGTTGTTCTGACCGACACCGATCCAAGCGCGCGGTCCGACCTGCGCAAGAAACTGCGCCCGCGCGGCTTTATGCTGGTGTTGGTGGGCAAAGACGGCGGTGTGAAACTGCGAAAACCGCATCCCTGGACAGTGCGGGAGCTGACCCGGACCATCGACAAATTCCCATCGCGCCTGCGCGAGGTCGAAGAACGCCGCGGCAGCTGAGGCGTCAGCCGCTGCCACGCACGTAGATCAGCGCCCCGGCCTGCCGGTCGAGCACGATCATCGCATCGCCATCCGGCACGAAAATCAGCTGCGAAGTCGGGTTCATGATGGCCTGATAATAGACGCCCTTGACCAATTCGGTCATGCAGTGTGCCCCAGCCAAACCGGAGTTCAGCACGCTGATCCCCTGCGGCAGATCGCGAGACATGATTTCCTCGGTCAGCGCGTTGGGTGTTTTGCCCCGAACATCGAAATAGACCGGTTTGCCTGCCGAGAGCATATTCATGCCCGTCGCCATCGACCGTGCCCGGGACACCAACGAGCTGATGCGCGGGCTTTCGATGTAGAAGACCGCCGCAGTGCAACTGCTTGAGGATTCGAAGAAATAGGTCTCGCCCAGCTTGACCCAGGGCGCGATCTGAGCGCGCACTTCCTCTTCCTTGTCCAGCGCACAGGCCCCCAGCACCAAAAGGCCCGACAGCAGACTGACAGCAATGCGGATCATGTGGCGCCTCCGGAAACCCTTGATACCTCTCGCGTGCGGGCTGGACGCGGCACGAAACCGCCCCCACCATGCAGGAGCGGTCGCGGGCCCATCGCCCCGTCCGGATCAATCTGCCAGCCAATTCTGAAGAATTCGTGCATGGGTTGTCATACCCCGCACAAAAAAGGGCAGCCCCGGCCTCAGGGCGATGCCCTGTCCGGCCTCGCAGGCGGACTCGCGCGGCAGATCGCCCCGCAAACCCTCCGGCAAGTATGGCTGCCCCCTGCTGCACCTTATTCGAACTCCATGATGACATCGTCCACAGCGAGGCTGTCACCGGCGCTTGCGTTGACCTTGGACACAATCCCCTTGCGTTCGGCGCGCAGGATGTTTTCCATTTTCATCGCTTCAACGGTGCAAAGCGGCTGGCCTTCCTGCACTTCCTGGCCAACCTCGACATCGACCTTCACGATCAGGCCAGGCATTGGGCAGAGCAGCATCTTGGAGGTGTCCGGCGGCAGCTTCTCGGGCATCAGGCGCGCGAGTTCCGCCTGACGCGGCGTGCGCACGTGCACCTTCAGATCGGCGCCGCGGCTGCGGATGCGGAAGCCGCCAGAGATCTTGCCAACCTTCAGAACCAGTCCGCTGTCATCCGTAGAAACCCGCGCCAGCTGATCGCCCGGCGTCCAGTCCGAAGCCACCCGGACCGTTTCCCCGTCGGCAAAGCGCACGGTGGAGCCGGAGGGATCTGCCTCGATTGTCACATCGAAGGACTGGCCCTGAAGCGTCACCACCCAATCGGTTCCCACCTTGCGTTCGTGGTTGTCCATACGGCCCGACACACGAGTGCGGCGGATTTCGGCGACGCGGTGCATGGCTGCTGTGGCAGCCGCGATGCGGCGCAGCTCTGTCTCGGGCAGTTCGACGCCTTCAAACCCGTCCGGGTACTCTTCGGCGATAAAGGCGGTGGTCATGTCGCCGCTAACGAATTTCGGATGATCCATCACAGCCGACAGGAACGGCAGGTTGTGACCGATGCCCTCAACCTCGAACCCGTCCAGCGCATCACGCATGGCCGCAATCGCTGCCTCACGGGTCGGCGCCCAGGTGCAAAGCTTGGCGATCATCGGATCGTAATACATGGAGATCTCGCCGCCCTCATAGACGCCGGTGTCGTTGCGCACTGCGACGGGGCCTTCGGGCGCTTCGCCCTGCCATTTGCCGTTTTCCAGCAGCGGGCCAGAGGCTTGCTCTGCCGGGGGACGATAACGGGTCAGACGACCGATGGAGGGCAGGAAGTTGCGATAGGGATCTTCGGCGTAAAGGCGGTTTTCAATCGCCCAGCCCGTCAGTTTCACATCATCCTGAGTAATGCTCAGCGGCTCACCACCGGCGACACGGATCATCTGCTCCACCAGGTCAACGCCAGTGATCAGCTCGGTCACGGGGTGTTCCACCTGCAGGCGGGTGTTCATTTCCAGGAAATAGAAGTTCTTGTCGCCATCAACGATGAATTCCACCGTACCGGCAGAGGCATAGCCCACCGCCTTGGCCAGGGCGACGGCCTGCTCGCCCATCGCCTTGCGGGTGGCTTCATCAAGGAAGGGCGACGGCGCCTCTTCGACGACCTTCTGGTTGCGGCGCTGGATCGAGCATTCGCGCTCCCCCAGATAGATGCCGTTGCCGTGGGTGTCGCAGAGCACCTGAATTTCGATGTGGCGTGGCTGTGTGACGAATTTCTCGATAAAGATCCGGTCATCGCCAAAAGAGTTCGCCGCCTCGTTCTTGGAGGACTGGAAACCTTCGCGGGCCTCCTCGTCGTTCCAGGCGATCCGCATCCCCTTTCCGCCGCCGCCGGCAGAGGCCTTGATCATCACCGGGTAGCCGATCTCGTTCGAGATCTTCACCGCCTCATCGGCGTCCTCGATGAGGCCCATGTAGCCGGGAACCGTGCTGACGTTTGCCTCTTGGGCAATCTTCTTGGAGGTGATCTTGTCACCCATGCTTTCGATGGCCCCTACGGGGGGGCCAACAAAGGCGACGCCCTCGGCGGCCAGCGCCTCGGCGAATTTGGAGTTTTCAGACAGGAAGCCATAGCCGGGATGCACCGCTTGGGCGCCGCTCTGACGGATGGCGTCCATGACCTTGTCGATCACGATATAGGACTGGTTCGCGGGCGGCGGGCCGATGTGCACGGCCTCATCCGCCATCTGAACATGCAGCGCCTGCTTGTCCGCATCAGAATAGATGGCAACGGTCTTGATGCCCATTTTGCGCGCCGTCTTGATGACGCGGCAGGCGATCTCGCCCCGGTTGGCGATCAGGATCTTATCAAACATTGGCAGTCCCTTGTTCTCTTTTGAGCCGGAATGCAGGACGCCGCCCCCGGGACGCACCCGGGCGCGGCATCTGCGCGGTGGTTGAACCGGCCTCAAGGGGCCGGAATGTCAGGGCAAGGGCCGCGGCGATGCGATCAGCATTTGCCAGGGTTTTCCTTGCAGTAGATGAGATTTGCAGCTGTGCCAACAGCGGCGCCGGTAACCGGGTTGCCGTCGAGCAAAAGCGAGCCGAGCGCGCCTGCGCTGGCGCCATAGACGACCTGCTCGCCGGTTGACTGCCCACAGGCCGCCAATCCGCCGCACAGGGCCAGGAGCGAGAGTATCCGTGTTGCCTGCATTGCCGTTTTCCTTTTCTGACCGAATTTATCTGGCCAGAGAAGATTGCAGGACGCCCAACGAGCCGCAACGCGCGGGGCCTCTGGGTGCCGGAATGAGCGATGGACCGCCCGCTTTCCCGCAGCCTGTGGCGGGGTTCCGCGCACTGGATGCACTCAAGGAACAGGCAAATGTTGCGCCGCAAAAAAAGAGGCAGGCCGCGGATGGGGGCGCGGTCCTGCCCATCCAAGTCAAGGGACTGGAACAGATGCGTGACAGCGCGAGCATTCCGTACTGTCACATCCAGAATGCAGCTATTGGCAGGGGTGGAAAGCCCGGTGTTCTGCAACGCCACTGACTGCGCAGCTTCCCGCTGAAAGGCGCGCCCCATGTGCGAATTCACGCCGACGCAGCGCACAGAATCCCGGCATTGGCCGCCAAACAGGCGGGCGGACGGACCACCAGTCACCGGGGCTGCCGCGCAGTTGCGCAGTGCCGTGATATGGTAGCCCGCCAGAGCCATCAGTCTGCGGTCCCGTCAAAGGCTTCAGGGAAGGACAGGCGCGCGACATCCACATCGATGACAAGCAGTGCCTCGTAATCTTCGGGATCAAAGGGCTCTTCGGCGGCCACGACTTCGCGCCCGAACAGCCAGCTCAGCCGCCCGGCATCAAGGTTGCCCCGTTCGAAAGGCTGGTCGCCAAAATTCTCCCACAGCGCCCGCATAAAGGCCGCATCGGCCCTGCGGTCCGGCGGACGCCGGTCGCGGAACCGCTCACGCTGAGTGATCGGCGTGACCCCTTTGGGGTTTGGACGACGAATGGTGAACTGGAAATCGGTACCCGGAAGACGGCCGGGAAACCCGCGGTGTTTCAGCATGGTGATGCCTCCAGTCCGGCACCCCGCGCGGCGACTGGGGCCGGCCACAGGGCCGGACCCCTGACGATGTTACTTGTATTTGCCGGTGTAGGTCGGTTCGACCGAGATGGGCTCGGGCTCCACCACGACAAATTCTTCTTCTTTTGAGCCGCATGCAGCGACGGTCGCCAGCAAACCAGCCAGCGTGAAAAGCTTGATGCTCTTGGACATTTCTGTCTCCTGATTATTGTCCTGAAACCCGCCGAGGGAAGTACCTCTGCAGGGTTCGACCTCAATATGCGGACGGCATTTACGCCGCCCAGCTGCATCATAGCCGAATGACAGGTCTTTTCACATCGAAAACACGCGGAGCGGTAGCTTTGTGATCGCAAAGCCGCAGGCAAAGGTGCACTACAGTCGAGGGTCGCAAGATCTTGTAGATACATCAGAAACCCTCCCAGATGCAGGTGTCGCCACTCGGACGATAGGCTTCGAAATACTGGGTGGCGGCGGGATCCTGCACACCAAAGGGCACAGCGCGATCGGCAAATGAGATGACGATACGTTCCGGCTGCAGCGCGTGTTCCTGCATATAGGAGAGTGCCAGCTCCTGGCACAGGTGATCCATATCCGCCATCGCCTGATCATGGGTGGCTGTGCCGCCATTGCGGGAAATCTGCGGCGCCACGAAACGCAAGCGCAGCCACAGTGCACCAGGGTCACGATCCAGCAGCACTTCAGACAGGGTGACCGGCTGACCAGAAGGTACGGAAATCGGCGCCACTCCGGCCTCACCTGCCGAAGCGGCAGACGCTGCGAGCATATTCAGGAAACCAGAAACGACGGCCACAAAATATCCGCAGCCCCGACCCCAAAAACGATGGGCTCCTCCTGCCGGGGCTGCAGGCGCTGCGCACGCGGCGCGCGCTGTCCTTATGCCGATGAGCCGGATCATGGAGCCGATTCGCCCTTCGTGTCAAACGTTGTTACAAATTTGTGCAAAATGATTTGCCCAAGCGGCATTCTTTGGCGCCGCACAAACCCCGTACACGCATATGCAGAGCTGTGGGGCATTGCCTCTCCCACCACTCGCGCAGGACTACCGGAAAGGGCGCACATCAGGAAAGTCACAGATCCGCCCCCTGCCCGCGCGCCGCGTGGCGCAGCCAGCGCCCGCGGTTTGCCGGTTTTTCCAGCACAGCTTCAATCCGCTCGGCCAGCACCGGAGACACCAGCCCCAGGACGCGACCGCCAGCCGTCACCCTGACGCCCTCGGCGGTCTGCGCCACCCGAACCACCGGAGAGAACCCCCGCACGTCTTGCAACGCCCGCCACATATCCTGCCGGATCTGATGCGCCAGCCGTAACGGATCCGCCTTGGGCAGATCCGCGGCCACCGCCACATCGAACCGAGGTGGGCGCTGCCGACAGAGTGTCAGAGCCCCCTCCTCGCGCAGGATATGCCACGAACGCGCCATCAGCAGATCACAACGGGATGTTGTCGTGTTTCTTCCACGGGTTCTCGAGCTTCTTGTTACGAAGGCTCGCGAAGGCCCGGCTGACCCGCTTGCGGGTGGATTGCGGCATGATCACCTCGTCGATGAAGCCGCGTTCCGCCGCCACAAAGGGATTGGCGAAGCGGTCTTCGTAATCCTTGGTATGAGCCGCGATCTTGTCTGCGTCACCCAGATCGGCGCGGTGAATGATTTCGGTCGCGCCCTTGGCGCCCATCACAGCGATCTCGGCCGTGGGCCAAGCGTAGTTGAAATCGCCGCGCAGGTGCTTGGAGGCCATCACGTCATAGGCACCGCCATAGGCCTTGCGGGTGATGACGGTCACTTTTGGAACAGTCGCCTCACCATAGGCAAACAGCAGCTTGGCACCGTGCTTGATGACGCCGCCATATTCCTGCGTGGTGCCCGGCAGGAAGCCCGGCACGTCGACCAGCGTCAGGATCGGGATTTCGAAACAATCGCAGAAGCGCACGAAACGCGCTGCCTTGCGGCTGGAGTCGATATCGAGGCAACCGGCCAGAACCATTGGCTGGTTGGCGACAACACCCACGGTCTGCCCTTCGAGGCGAATAAACCCTGTGATGATGTTCTTGGCGAAATCTTCCTGGATCTCGTAGAAATCACCTTCGTCCGCGACCTTGGTGATGAGTTCCTTCATGTCGTAGGGCGTGTTCGGGTTTTCTGGGATCAGGGTATCAAGGCTTTCCTCGATCCGGCCCGGCTCATCAAAGAAGGGGCGCACCGGAGGCTTTTCGCGGTTGTTGAGCGGCAGGAAATCCACCAGGCGGCGCACTTCGGCCAGTGCTTCGACGTCGTTTTCAAAGGCGCCATCGGCAACCGAGGATTTCTTGGTGTGGGTCGAGGCACCGCCCAGTTCCTCGGCGGTGACGACCTCATTGGTAACGGTTTTCACCACGTCGGGGCCAGTCACGAACATGTAGGAGCTGTCTTTGACCATGAAGATGAAGTCGGTCATGGCAGGCGAATAGACCGCGCCGCCCGCGCAGGGGCCCATGATAACCGAGATCTGCGGCACCACGCCCGAAGCCATGATATTGCGCTGGAACACTTCGGCATAGCCAGCCAGCGAGGCAACGCCTTCCTGAATACGGGCCCCGCCCGAGTCGTTGATACCGATCACCGGCGCGCCGTTTTGCACGGCCATGTCCATGATCTTGCAGATTTTCTGCGCGTGGGTTTCGCTGAGCGAGCCGCCAAAGACGGTAAAGTCCTGGCTGAAAACATAGACCATACGGCCGTTGATGGTGCCCCAGCCAGTGACAACACCATCGCCGGCAGGCTTTTGTTTTTCCATACCAAAATCGGTGCAGCGGTGCGCGACGAACATGTCGAACTCTTCAAAGCTGCCTTCGTCCAGCAACAGATCAATCCGTTCGCGCGCTGTCAGCTTGCCGCGTCCATGCTGCGCATCGATCCGCTTTTGCCCACCGCCCAGCCGCGCGGTGTCGCGGCGCTCTTCCAGCTCGGAAAGGATATCTTTCATGGCACAGGTCCCCTATAGATTTCCGGGCGACAATAGCCCGGGGGCTGTCTGGGCCAAAGCCCTTTGTCGCAAATTTGCAAATCGTTTGCATACGCCATAAGCAAATTTGCATATTTAGCAAAATCCTCGGCATTATCCGGCTGCAAACCGCCGGTCTTGGCGCACCGCGGGCTAGCGCCTCTTTCCTCAACCCCGACCCGGCAGTAAGCTTTTGATCAGTAACCGTCGATCCCGGTAACCAGTGAGGAAAATGATCAGATGCTGAGCCAAGCGGAAATCATCAAGGCCCTGCAATTCGCCCGCTTTTACGACAGCGATCCGATGAACTCGACTGGCGCTCCGCGGCTCGAGATTACCTATCAATATGCCGGCACGCAGCAGCCGGGTGACCTCCCCACAGACACCACCTACAGCGGCTGGCGGGATTTCACGACCGCCGAGAAGGCCAATTTCGAGACCGCGCTGGCGCATATCGAAAGTTTTCTGAACGTCGAATTTACCGAGGTCAGCGGTGAGGACGATCCGGATATCAACGTCGGCGCAGTCACCCTGTCCGGCAACACCTCGGGCTATGGCGGTTACGGTGTCAGCTTTTTTGACACCACCATTACCGAATGGGACGGCTTCGTAGTCTTTGACGAGAGCCGCGATCTGTCCTCGGCCGATGCAATGAATCTGCTGCTGCACGAACTGGGCCACGCGATGGGCTTGCGGCACACATTCGACCCGGACGCCAACCTGCCGGAGGAATACGACAGCAACCTTTATTCCATCATGTCCTACACTACCAACCCGATCAACGGCCAGGACAGCGGTGCGATGATGCTGTTCGACGTCCTGGCGCTGCAGGACATCTGGGGCTCAGCCGACTACAACACCGGCGACACCCGCTACACCGGATCGCGCACCAATACCGTTGATGCGATCTGGGACAGCGGCGGAGAGGACACCCTTGATGCGAATGGCCGGGCGGATGGCGTTGTCTTTGACTTGCGCGCGGGCAGCTTCTCCAGCTTTGATGCCGAAAGCGACGTGGTGATCACCTTTGGCAGCGAGATCGAGAACGCCACCGGCGGGCTTGGCGATGACCGCATTACTGGCAATGGCGGCAACAACACCCTTCTGGGCGGCGGCGGCAAGGACACGATCTTTGGCCAAAGAGGCAGCGACCAGCTCGAAGGCGGCGCCAGCCGGGATCGCCTGTTTGGCCAGGGTGGGCGCGATGATCTGGAAGGCAACGCCGGACGGGACGTTCTTCGCGGCGGCAACAGCAAGGATTTCCTGAGCGGAGGCGGACACCGGGACCGGCTGTTCGGCGGCAATGGCAACGATACGCTGAAAGGCAACGGCGGCAACGACATCCTGAACGGTCAGTCCGGCAATGACAGGCTGTTCGGCGGTCGCGGAGATGACAAGTTCGTGTTCAACAACAGCTTCGGCAACGACACGATCAGAGATTTTGCCGATGATTTGGATAGCCTTGAGATCACTGGCCACGGCGATCAGGCCACCCTCCTTGCCGCGGCAAGTGACACGGACAAAGGCGTTTTGTTCGACTTTGGCGCCGACACCCTGTTGGTCAAGGGCATTACACTGGCCGATATTAGCGACGACATTCTGATCTGACGGCATCGCCATTCGGCACGGGGCACATTGATGGCCCCGCCCGCGCACAGGGGGTGTGTAATATCACCAATAGACAATTTGTCGCTGCTGCACTAACCCCTTAGCATGACAACTACTCCGCGCATGAACATCTCTCCCCGGGCGCCCCGAACGGCGCCCCATATCGGTACGCTCATCCTTCTGGCAGGCATCTCTGCCCTCGCGATGAATGTCTTTCTGCCTTCCCTGCCGGGCATGGCAGTATATTTTGAGGTCGACTACCGGCTGATGCAGCTCTCCGTCGCGCTTTATCTGGCGGTGAACGCGGTGGTGCAGATTCTGGTTGGCCCGATTTCGGACAAGATGGGCCGCAGACCGGTGATTCTTGCCAGTATCATCCTGTTCCTGATGGCCACACTCGGCTGCATCTTTGCCCCGAATGCGGAAATTTTTCTGTTCTTCCGAATGGCACAGGCTGCGATTGCCGCCACCATGGTGCTGAGCCGTGCCGCAGTGCGTGACATCTATGACACCGACAAGGCTGCCAGCATGATCGGCTATGTCACCATGGGCATGGCTGTGGTCCCGATGATCAGCCCCGCGATCGGCGGGATTCTGGACCAGATCTTTGGCTGGCAGGCCAACTTCTGGCTGCTGGTGGTGCTGGCACTGGGCACCTACGCGCTGACCTATTTCGATTTTGGGGAAACCGCGCAGAAAAGCGGCAAGACCCTGCTTGCGCAGTTCAAGGAATACCCCGAACTGTTCCGCTCGCCGCGCTTCTGGGGTTATTCGCTGGCCTCTGGACTGGCCTCCGGCGCCTTCTTTGCCTACCTCGGCGGCGCACCCTTTGTCGGCACACAGGTCTATGGCCTTGACCCGGCGACGCTCGGCATCTGTTTTGCCGCGCCCGCAGTCGGGTACTTCCTGGGGAACTTTGTTTCCGGGCGCTTTTCCATGGCCTTCGGCGTCAACCGTATGGTGCTCTGGGGCTGTATCATCAACGGGGTCGGCGTTGCTATCTCTCTAGGGATCGCGCTGGCCGGGCTGGACAGTCTTTATACCTTCTTCGGCTTCATGACTTGCGTCGGCCTCGGCAATGGTATGGCCATCCCGAATGCCACTGCGGGCGCGATTTCCGTGCGCCCGCACCTGGCCGGGTCTGCCTCGGGCCTTAGCGGTGCCATTATGATTGGCGGCGGAGCGGGCCTTAGTGCGATGGCGGGCTGGGTTCTGGTACCCGGCGCCACAGCCGTGCCGCTGCTTGCTATCATGTTTGTCACAGCCGTGCTGGGACTTCTTGCGATCATCCTTGTGATCCAGCGGGAAAAATCTCTGCAGCTCTAGCGCCTTGCCCCATCGGGTTTGCAATTATACACTGAGCGTGGAGATGATTTGCAAAGGTAGACCCGATGGCCACCCAAAAGCTTTATGCCGGAGCCAAGCTGCGCGAAATGCGGACCCGGCTTGAGCTGACGCAAAAGGATTTTGCCGCCAAGCTGGGTGTCTCCCTGCCCTATCTCAACCAGATGGAGAACAACAACCGTCCGGTGTCGACCACCGTGGTGCTGGCTCTGGCGCAGGAATTCGGCATGGATGTCACCGAGCTGAGCACCGGTGACAGCGAGCGCCTGGTCAGCGACATGCGCGAGGCGATGGCGGACCCGGTTTTTGCCGATGACCCGCCGCCCTTAGCCGATCTGCGCCTGACCGCATCGAACGCACCGGCGCTGGCGCGTGCCTTCCTGACGCTGCACCGGGCCTACCGGCAGACCCACGAACGGCTTGCCTCTCTTGATGAGGCACTGGGGCGCGAGGATGCCCGCATCCAGGCCAGCCCCTGGGAGGAAGTGCGCGATTTCTTCCATTATTGCGACAACTACATCGACGCGGTGGACCGGGCCGCAGAACGCTTTGCTGGCGCGGCAGATGTGCGCGCTGCGGCGCTATCGGCGCTGGAAAACGCCGGGATCACGGTTCAGATGACGGATATGACCGGGCTGCGCAGCTACGACGCCGAGAGCCGCACCTTAAGGCTCTCAAACCGCAGCGCCCCCTCTACTCAGGTATTTCAGCTGCTGCTGCAGGTGGCGCTGCTCAGCCAGGACAGCCTGCTGGAGGCGACGCTGGATTTTGCCCGCTTCCAGACCAGCGAAGCCCGCGCCATCGCCAAGATCGGCCTCGCCAATTATTTCGCGGGCGCCGCCCTGATGCCCTATGGCCGGTTCCTCGCCGCTGCGCAGGAGACCCGCCACGATCTGGAGCGACTGGCCACCCATTTCGGCGCCTCGATCGAACAGGTCGCACACCGGCTGTCGACCCTGCAACGGCCGGGCGCCAAGGGCATTCCCTTCTTCTTTGTGCGGGTGGATCAGGCCGGCACCATCACCAAACGCCATTCTGCCACACGGCTGCAGTTTGCCCGCTTTGGCGGCGCCTGCCCGCTGTGGAACGTACACCGGGCCTTTGAAACGCCGGGCCGATTCCTGCGTCAGCTGGCCGAAACCCCGGATGGGGTACGCTACCTGTCGCTGGCCCATGATGTCTCAAAACCCGGCGGCTCCTTCGGCTCACCGGTGCGGCGCTATGCCATTTCCCTTGGCTGCGAAGTGCGCCATGCAGATGCGCTCATCTATGCCGACAGTCTGGATGTGAATAATGCCTCCGCTTACGAGCCGATCGGCATTTCCTGCCGTATCTGCGAACGCAAGGACTGTCACCAGCGGTCTGTCCCGCCACTGGAACGCCGCCTCAGCATCAATGCGGATGCACGTGGCGTACTGCCCTACGAGGTCAGCTGACACAAAATGGGGCCCGCATTGCGGACCCCGGAACTTTTTACCAACGCTCTGTGCTTCAGGCCTTTTCGGACAGGAGGCTCCAGATTTCGTCCTTGAGTGCGGCACGTTTCTTGCGCATCTCAACCTCGGCCAGCTCCTCAACCGGCTCCACATTGGTTTCGGCACGGTGCACGGCGCGGTTCACCTCGTGATACTCATCCGCAAGCTTGGCGAAATGCGCATCGGATTGTTTCAACTGGCTGATCAGCTCCGCCTTGTCGGGGAATTCCTGGGCCAGTTCATGAGGCGTGTTGGACATCTGTTCGCTCCTTTATCTGTATTGCTTGACAGGACATTAGATGCTGGTTTGAAACCTCACTTTGACCGGGATCAAATCAAAGGCCCGCAAGCAACATTTCTGCTGCGCTTTAAACAGAGGTGCATCAGATCCAACAGGAAACCGCCCCGCTGCGTGGTGCAGGGGGCGGCCTTATCAAACAGTAATTGAGGTGCTTACCTCTGTGCGGCTTGCCAGCCCGGATGGAACCAGGGTTCGGCATTTGAAGACGGCAGGCGGCGCCCCAGAATGTGATCTGCGGCCTTTTCTCCGGTCATGATCGACGGGCCGTTGAGGTTGCCATTGGTAATGCGCGGGAAGATCGAGCTGTCCGCCACCCGCAGGCCATCGACGCCGATGACGCGGCATTCGGGATCCACAACCGCCATCGGATCATCCTCTGCTCCCATCTTGCAAGTGCCACAGGGGTGATAGGCGCTTTCGGCATGCTCGCGGATGAAACTGTCGATCTCATCGTCGCTCTGCAGTTCATTGCCGGGCTGGATCTCATGCTTGACGAAGGGTTTGAAGGCATCCTGCGAAAAGATCTCCCGTGTCAGGCGGATGCATTTGCGGAAATCCTCCCAATCCTGCTCGGTGCTCATGTAGTTGAACAGGATCTTCGGCGCCGCCTTGGGATCGGAAGAACGCAGGCTGACATTCCCGCGCGAGGGTGATCGCATGGGGCCGACATGGGCCTGGAACCCGTGCCCTTCGGCGGCGGCCTGACCGTCATAGCGCACCGCCATCGGCAGGAAGTGGTACTGGATATCCGGATATTCAACCCCCTTGTCCGAGCGGATGAAGGCCGCGCTTTCGAATTGGTTGGAGGCGCCAAGACCTGTCTTGGTGAACAGCCACTGCGCCCCGACCAAACCTTTGCCCAGAAGGTTCCAGTATTTGTAAAGGGTAATCGGCTGGCTGCAGGCCATCTGCATGTAGACCTCAAGGTGGTCCTGAAGGTTCTGCCCCACGCCCGGACGATCCGCCACTACGTCAATCCCGTGTTCGGCCAGATGGGCCGCCGGTCCGATGCCGGACAGCATCAGCAGTTTCGGCGAGTTTAGCGAGGACGCCGAGACGATCACTTCGCGGTTTGCCCGGATCACCTCGACCTTGCCGCCGCGCTCCACCTCGACCCCGGTGGCACGCCCCTCTTCGATCACGATGCGGCGCGCCAGGGCGCGGATGACATCGCAGGTGTCGCGCTTCAGGGCCGGCCTAAGATAGGCATTGGCCGCCGACCACCGCCGTCCCTTCCAGACAGTCATCTCCATCGGGCCAAAGCCTTCCTGCTGCTGGCCGTTATAGTCTCCGGTTACCGGATAACCGGCCTGGCGCCCGGCCTCGACAAAGGCATCGTGCAGGGGATTGTCGCGCGGGCCGCGGCTGATGTGCAACGGACCATCGGTGCCGCGCCAGTCAGGATCGCCGCCGTGGCCCCCATCGTGCCAGGTTTCCATCCGTTTGAAATAGGGCAGCACATCCGCATAGGACCAACCCCGGGCGCCGCTTTCGGCCCAGTGGTTGTAGTCGCCGGCATGGCCGCGCACATAAACCATCCCGTTGATCGAGGAAGAGCCCCCAATCACCTTGCCACGCGGGCAGACCAATTCGCGTCCGCCCAGATGCTGTTCCGGTTCGGATTTATAGCCCCAGTCATAAAGCGACATGTTCATCGGATAGGACAGCGCCGCAGGCATCTGGATAAAGGGGCCCATATCGGTGCCCCCGTGCTCGATCACCAACACCCGGTGCCCGGCCTCGCTCAGCCGGTAGGCCAGCGCACAACCAGCAGATCCGGCGCCCACAATCACATAATCAGCGTTCATCGCATTTCTCCGTCACCGGTCAACGACCCGTCCAAACCTGGCCTGCCCCCTGCCCCGATTGCCCTTCCGGGCGACGGGGCGGGTGGGTGGGCGTTGACCGGAAGGGCAATCAGAAGGCCGCTTCGACATCGCCCATGCGCACATAGACGGATTTGACCTGGCTGAAGTGTTTGATGGCTTCCTTGGAATTCTCGCGCCCCACACCGCTGGCCTTGACCCCTCCAAAGGGCGCCTCGACCGGCGCGTCGTTGTAGGAGTTGATAAAGCAGCTGCCCGCCTCCAGCGCCCCGATCACCCGGTGAGCCCGAGTGAAGTCACGAGTAAAGACACCTGCGGAGAGGCCGAATTCCGTGGCATTGGCGCGTTCGATCACCTCTTCCTCGGTTTCGAAATCCAGAACCGACATCACCGGACCAAAGATCTCCTCGCGCGCGATCACCATATCGTCCGTCACATCGGCAAAGACGGTCGGCGCAATGAAATAGCCGGGTCGGTCCACACGTTCGCCGCCGCAGATCAGGCGCGCGCCCTCGGCCTTACCCTTTTCGATATAACCCAGAACGATCTCCATCTGCCGTTCTGACACCATGGGGCCAAAGTTGACCGCCTCGTCCTGCGGATCTCCCAGAACCGCGCCTTTGGTCCGCTCGGCCAACCGCGCGAGGAATTTCTCCTTGATGCCCTTTTGCACAAAGACCCGGGTGCCGTTCGAGCAGACCTGCCCGGAAGAATAGAAGTTGCCGTTGATCGCACCGCCAACCGCGTTTTCAATATCGGCATCGTCGAAAATGACCAGAGGTGACTTGCCGCCCAGCTCCATTGTGACGTGCTTCATGTCGGCCGCAGCGGCAGCGTAGACCTTTTTGCCAGTCGGTACCGATCCGGTCAGCGACACCTTGTCGACGCGCGGGTCGGCAACCAAGGCTCCGCCAACTTCGCCCATGCCCTGAACCACGTTGAACACCCCTGCAGGTAGGCCTGCCTCGTGCAGGATCTCGGCAACCTTCAGGGCGCAAAGCGTCGTTGTCTCGGAAGGTTTGAACACCATGGCATTGCCACAGGCCAGCGCCGGCGCCGCCTTCCAGCAGGCGATCTGCGTGGGATAATTCCAGGCGCCGATCCCGACGCACAGCCCCAGGGGTTCGCGCACGGTATAAACCCAGTCTTCGCCCAGCGGGATATGCTCGCCAGTGAGGCTGGCGGCCAGACCGCCGAAATACTCCAGCGCATCGGCGCCAGAGGTCGCATCCGCCACCAGCGTTTCCTGCAAGGGCTTGCCGGTGTCATAGGTTTCCAGCACCGACAGCTCGTGATTGCGTTCGCGCATGATGTCGGCGGCGCGGCGCAGGATACGGCCGCGCTCGGCACCCGTCATCTTCGCCCAGGCCTTTTGCGCCGCCTGGGCCGAAGCGAGCGCCTCTTCGACGATCTCGGGCGTCGCGGCATGCACGGTGGCGATCTCTTCGCCGGTGGCCGCATAGATCACCGGAATGGCGGTCCCAGCGGTGTTTTCGACATAGGCGCCATTGATGAAATGGCTGGCCTTGGGGGCTGCGGGATGGGTCATGATAGTGGCCTGTCCAGTCTTGAAATTGGGTTATTCGCCGCGCGGGAAGCGGGCGTTTTCCTCAACCACATTGAGATCCATGTGGTTGCGCATGTAACGTTCCGAAGCCTTTTGCAGCGGCTGGTAGTCCCAGGGGTAATAGCCGCCCTGGCGCAGCGCTTCGTAGACGATCCAGCGGCGCGCCTGGCTGGCGCGCACCTCGGCGTCGAACTGTTCCAGGTTCCAGCGCGCTTCGGATTTTGCACGCAGGGTTTGCAGGGTGCCCGCATGGTCGGGGTGATCCGCCAGATTGGTCAGTTCCTTCGGGTCGGCCTCCAGATCAAACAGCTGATCAGGGTCGAGCGCGCAGCGGTTGTACTTCCACTTGCCATAGCGCAGCGACACCAGCGGCGCATAGGACGCCTCGGCTGCGTATTCGATGGTCACCGGTGCGCTGCGTTCTTCGCCCTTGGCCAGCGGCACAAGGTTCTCGCCGTCGGTCCAGGGGGCGATCTCCTCCATCGACACCCCAGCCAGAACACCCAGCGTCGGGGTGACATCCAACGTCGACACCGGCGCATCGATACGCCCGGCGGGCAGATCCGGGGCGGAGATCATCAGCGGCACGCGCGAAGAGCCTTCGAAGAAGCTCATCTTGAACCAAAGTCCGCGCTCGCCCAGCATGTCGCCGTGATCGGAAACGAACAGGATGATCGCCTCCTGGCGGGTGGTTTCCAGCACCTCAAGGATCTCACCGATCTTGTCATCCAGATATGAGATATTGGCGAAATAGGCACGGCGCGAGCGGCGGATGTCTTCTTCGGTGATGTCGAAGCTGCGCCAGTCGTTGGCGTCAAAGATGCGCTTGGAATGGGCGTCGTGGTCCTCATACTTCATCGCCGGGACCTCGGGCAGCAGATGCTCGCAATCCTCATAAAGGTCCCAGTATTTCTTGCGCGCGACATAGGGGTCGTGCGGATGGGTAAAGGACACGGTCATCGCCCAGGGCCGGTCATCCTTGCCCCGCGCCAGATCGTAAAGCTTGGCCTTGGCGTGATAGGCGACTTCGTCGTCGTATTCCATCTGGTTGGAGATTTCCGCGACGCCTGCCCCAGTCACCGAACCCATATTGTGATACCACCAGTCGATCCTCTCACCCGGCTTGCGGTAATCCGGCGTCCAGCCGAAATCGGCCGGGTAGATATCCGTGGTCAGGCGCTCCTCGAACCCGTGCAGCTGGTCAGGGCCGACAAAATGCATCTTTCCGCTGAGGCAGGTGTAATAGCCCGCACGGCGCAGGTGGTGCGCGTAGGTCGGGATATCGCTGCGGAATTCGGCGGCGTTGTCATAAACGCCAGTGCGCGAGGGCAATTGCCCGGACATAAAGCTGGCCCGCCCCGGAGCACAAAGCGGCGAAGCGGTATAGGCATTGGCAAAACGCGTCGAGCGCGCCGCCAGTTTCTTCAGGTTGGGCGCATGCAGCCAGTCCACCGGACCATCCGGAAACAACGTCCCGTTCAACTGGTCCACCATCAGGATCAGAATATTGGGTGCAGTCATGCGCCTCTCCTGTTTCATTTTGTGCTGAGCTCCGGCCAATCCGGAAAACGGCAGCTGTTGCTGCGGGTCCTGCCACGCGCGATCTGCACGGCACCCCGGTTCTGTTCTGCCCTACCACGACTTGCCGGTAAGCCAAACATTTTTTTGTACCGCCATACAAGTTATTGAAGCTACATAACATCGCTTGTATCCGGCGCGCATGTAACGCAAAACTGCGGTATGGGACGAAAACGCATCCGAGATATCCGCAACGAAGAGCTGATCGAAGCCACCATCGTTGCCGTGCACAAGCGCGGTTATGGTGTTGTGACCATGGCCGAAATCGCCGCTGAAGCCGGAGCCTCGGCGGCGTCGATCAACTATTACTTCGGCTCCAAGGAAGGGCTGATGGAAGCCACGATGCGGCATCTGTTGCGCAAGCTGCGGACCGCCATGGTCGAAGGCTACGCCACCGCGCGCACGCCGAAAGAACGGCTATACGCGGTGATGGATGCGAACTTTTCCGACAATCTGTTCACCGTGACGCAATGCAGCCTGTGGATGCAGTTCTGGGCCAATGCGCCCTACTCGCCGCGCCTGTCGCGGCTGCACCGCATCAATAGGACCCGGGTGCGCAGCCATTTTCTGGCCGAACTTCGGCATCTTCTGCCCGAGGCAGAGATTGAAACCGCGCGGCAGGCCCTGCAGTGCTATATGGACGGTGTCTGGCTGCAGACCGCGCAGTCCGAAGGTCCGGTCGATCCCGAAGCCGCACGGCGCGCGGCACACCGAGTCGTGGACCTGGCCCTGTCGTAAGACCGGCCAAACTGCCTACAGGCAGGACCTTCAGACCTTGGTCGCAGGCACCGGCGGTGTGATGGCGCGACGCTTCAGAACCGCCTCGCGCCAGGTGATGAAACTGATTGCTCCAAGGATCAGCGCGCCGCCCGAGACCACCCAGATGTCGATCGCCTCGTCAAACACCAGCGCGCCCAGAAGCGTCGCCCAGATCAGCTGCAGGAAGGTCACCGGCTGCGTCACCGCAACCGGCGCCGCCGAGAAGGCAAGCGTCATCGTGTAGTGCCCCGCCGTGGCGAAACAGGCCACCGCAAAGAGAATGCCAAGCTCGGCCAGCGTCGGCGTCACCCAGACCGCCGCCGCAAAGGGCGCCAGCCCCGCCGTCACCCACAGCGACAGCATCGCCACCACCACAACCGGATTGGTGCCGTCCACGGTGAATTTGGCCAAGAGGTAAGAGCCGCCAAAAACCACCGCTGCCGCCAGCATCGCGATATGCCCGGGGGAGATTTCCCGAAACCCCGGCCGCAGGATGATCAGCGCACCAATCAAAGCCGCGATGATCGCCGCGATCCGGCGCAGGGCCAGTTTTTCCCCCAGAAACACAGCCGCCCCGATGGTGACATAGACCGGCGCCAGGTAATTCATCGCCGTGACCTCGGCCAGCGGGATCTGTGTCATGGAAAAAAACCACAGCATCACCCCAAGCGTATGCAGAACGCCGCGTCCAGCAAACAGTCCCCACAGCTTGGGCGTCAGCTTGGCCTGACGCAGCGCGCCAATCATCGGGATCAGGAACACCAGCCCCAGAAGGTATCTGAGGAAGGCGGATTCGGCAGGGGGGATCCGACCGCCCAGGTATTTGACCAATGCGGTAACCGCGACAAAGTTCAGCCCGGTCACCAGCATCCAGAAAATGCCCATCACGGGATTGGTGTCCCGGTCTTTTGTCTGCTGCGCATCACTCATGACGCCAGACAGAACACCCAAACGGCAAAGGGTACAACCCTGAACATGGCAATTATTTTCGGCATCCACCCTTGCCCGCGAAGCGCTCTGCCTCGCCCAGCACTTGCCCTCCCTCAGATCAACAGGAGGTTCGCTGCAATGGCCCACATTGTCAGCCCGACAACTGCCTCAAGCACCTGCCAGGACCGGGGCTTGGCAAACACAGGCGCCAGCAGACCCGCGCCATATCCAAGGGAAAAGAAAAACGTGAAACTTGCCAAAACGGCCCCAAGGCCAAAGATCAGCGGCGCCGGATCCTGCGCCGAGATCGTGCCCAAGAGAACCACCGTATCGAGATAGACATGCGGGTTGAGCCAGGTCAGCGCCAGCACCGTCGCCAGAACCGGCAGCAGCGGCGCGCTTTGATTGCCTTGCCCCGCCGCCTCCAGCACGGCGCCGCCGCGCCAGGCCGCCAGCAGACTGCGCGCGCCATACCAGATCAGGAAAGCGGCCCCGCCAAAGCGCATGATGGTCTCGATCCCCGGCAGCGCCTGCGTCAGCGATCCAAACCCCAGAACCCCGGCATAGATCAGAACCGCGTCCG
This sequence comes from Pseudophaeobacter sp. C1-32P7, assembly GCF_041008775.1. Lineage (NCBI taxonomy): Bacteria > Pseudomonadati > Pseudomonadota > Alphaproteobacteria > Rhodobacterales > Roseobacteraceae > Pseudophaeobacter > Pseudophaeobacter sp. C1-32P7. The sequence continues at coordinate 125,185 of NZ_JAXGFR010000002.1, forward strand.
AACCTGCACAGGTCAGGCAAATCCAGAACACATGCTGCCGCCGCAACCCTTGCCGCAGCACAAATGCGTTCTGCGCCCCGATCGCGAGGATCAGGCTAAAGCCAAGGGCAAATCCGGAAACAAGGCTGGCTGACATGCGGGGCGTCTTTCTTCTGGAACTCTTCGCGCTTTGACTATGCGCCGCAGCCCGGATAATCCAATTAATTATGATAACCCAGATTAAGCACAGCTAATGCAACTCGACCCCAATCACCTTTCCGCGCTCCGGGCCGTTTTACACCATGGCTCGTTCGAGGCAGCGGCCCATACCCTTGGGGTGACGCCCTCGGCCATTTCACAGCGGATCAAGGCGCTGGAGGACCGTACCGGCATCGCACTGGTCCTGCGCGGCGCGCCCTGCACCGGCACGGCGGCGGGGCTGAGGATTGCCAAACATGCCGAGGATATCGGCCTTCTTGAGGCGCAGCTGGCGCGGGAGCTGGCGCTGGAAAACGGCACGGCCCCGGTACGGCTGCGCATCGCGGTCAATGCCGACAGCCTTGCCAGCTGGTTCATCGACGCGATGGCCGGAACTGACGGCGTGCTGTTCGATCTCCTGGTGGACGATCAGGATCACAGCGCCGACTGGCTGAAGCGCGGCGAGGTCTCAGCCGCGGTCACCGCCAGCACCCGGCCCGTGCCCGGGTTCGATGCCTACCCGCTCGGCACGCTGGACTATGCGGCAACCGCCAGCCCGGACTTCATGGCGCGCTGGTTTCCAGACGGCGTCACGCCAGAGGCCGCTGCCGATGCGCCCTGCATGATCTTTAACGCAAAGGACAGGCTGCAGCAGCAGTGGCTGGAGCGGAACGTGGCGCCCCGGCTGTCGCCACCCGCGCATTACCTGCCCTCCACCCAGGCTTTCATCGAAGCCGCAGCGGCCGGTCTCGGCTGGGGCATGAACCCGCTTTCCATCATCGGGGAAGAGCTGCACAGCGGGCGTCTGGTGCCACTCATTCCCGACACAATCCTGCCGGTTCCGCTCACGTGGCAGGTGGCGCGGGTGATGGCGCCTGCCCTTGCAGAGGTCACCCGGTCTGTGCAGACATCAGCGCGACGGCATTTGACCCAAGACCGTTGAGACCAATCGGAAAGACCCCTCATGTTTTCACAAGACTCTCTCAGCTATGATCCGCTGCCATTGCCCGACCGGGCCGCGTACACGGATGCGCAGATGCAGGAAAAGGCGACTGAGTTTCTCGCCCATATGCAGCGGCGCCACACGGTGCGCGATTTCACAGATCAGCCAGTGCCCCGACAGGTGATCGAGGACTGCATCCGGGCGGCGGGCACCGCACCATCGGGCGCCAACCACCAGCCCTGGTTCTTTGCGGCCGTTTCGAACCCAGAACTGAAGGCCCGGATCCGCGCCGAGGCTGAGGAAGAAGAACGCAAGTTCTATGCAGGCGGCGCTGGCGATGAATGGATCAAGGCGCTTGAGCCGATCGGCACGAATGAAGACAAACCGCATCTGACCATCGCGCCCTGGCTGATCGTGGTCTTCGCCCAGCGCTGGGGCGAGTTTGCGGACGGCACCCGTTACAAGAACTACTACGTACCCGAAAGCGTGAACATTGCCACCGGCGTTTTGCTGACGGCGCTGCATACCGCTGGTCTGGTCAGCCTGACCCACACGCCGAACCCGATGAAGTTCCTCAATGGCGCCCTGGGTCGCCCGGCCTCGGAAAAGCCTACGATGATCATCGCTGTAGGCCATCCGGCAGAAAATGCTATGGTTCCCTCAGTCGCCAAGTTCAAAAAACCTCTGGAGGAGATTTGCCAGGTCTTCGAATGACAGAAAGCCCGGCGTGACACCCGGGCCAGCCTCTCTGCGCCGCAGCCTTGGCCTGCACCTGGTGTTGCCACGGGCCGGGGTTCTGCTGGTCTGGCTGGCCCTCAATCATTTCTTCTGGCTGCCCGTATTCCTGGCTTGGGGGTTGATCGCGGCAGATGGGCTGCTGCTGGCCTGGCAAAGCCGCGATTTGCTGCGCAGCACGGACGGGCACATCCGCAGCACCGGATCGATGGCGCCAGTCTGGGGCAGCTATCTGGTTCTATTGTTTGCAGGATTTGCGACACTAACGCAGTGGTGGGGCGCCTTGCTGACCGCCGGACAGGTGGAGACCCTGCCCTATGCCAAGCAGCAGGAACAGGCGCGCCAGCAGCTCTATAGTCTGACCCTATCCGATGATGGCCGCACGCTGATCTTTACAGGCGAGATCACCCACGGGCTGACCCGGCGCATAGCAGCAACGCTGGACGCGGCGCCAGAGGTCCGCTCCCTGCATCTGACCGGCCCCGGCGGGCTGATCTACGAGGCGCGCGGCGTGGCCAAGCTGATCCGGACCCATGGCCTTGATACCGAGGCTGCCGACCTCTGTGCCTCTGCCTGCACAGTGATCTTTGCCGCCGGGCAGGAGCGCCTCCTCGCCCCCAAGGGACAGCTCGGATTTCACGGCTATGCACTGATGTTCGAAGGCGGGCTGCCGCAACTGGACCTGAAGAAAGAGCAGGAGAAGGACCTGTCCTTTTTCCTGCAGCAGGGCATCAGCGAAGGGTTTGTGCAGAGGGTCTTTGAGGTGGCTAACTCAGACCTTTGGATACCGGAGCACGCGGAACTGCGCGCGGCGGGCGTGATCACCGCCGGGGCCGACTGAAAAGCTCAAAACGCCACAATTGCGGTGCCTTTTACGGTGCTGACACGTTACAGACCAGTTTTTCTTGCGCGATGCATTCCCCGTGCCTAGCCTGAAATCGTTCAAATTCAGGATATGTTATGCGCTTTGTCACTGCCGGTTTATGCCTCGCCTTCTCTGCCGCTCCTGCCTTTGCAGGCCTTGAAATCTGCAACGATGCCGGGCGCAGCCTCAGCGTGGCGATCGGATACGCCGATGGCGATACCTGGGTATCCAAGGGCTGGTGGAACATCGATGCGGGCGATTGCAAGACGCCGCTCGGCGGGGATCTGAAGAATCGCTACTATTACTACCGTGCCAATTCTTCGGGTTCGGCCTTTGCCAGCGGTGATTTCACCTTCTGCACCACCTCACAGGCCTTCACAATATCGGGAGATTCCGAGTGTGCTGCACGGGGATATGAGAGCACTGGCTTCCGCAAACTGGACACCGGCAAGACCGCGAAACAGTTCACCCTGACGCTGGTGGACAATTCCACCAGCAAGAGCGAAACCACACCGAAGCCCGCCCCTCCGCCACCTGCACCTGCTCCAGCCACAGGCCCCGCCCCGGCCGGCACCTATGGCGAACCCTATTCCAACATGGCCAACCTGCAGGACTGCACCTATGAGGGTGCCCGCACCTGCAGCTTTCACGCCGACGGCACCAAGTTCTACGTCTCCGATGACGGGCGCACGCCACAGTTCGTCTTTGCCATCATGGAGAAACTGGACCCCGGCACGCCCATCGAGGTTCAGGGCGATCTGGAAGCCATTTACGACCGCAGCGCGGATGTTGTGCTGCGCGATATCACCATTCGTCCCTGGACCAACGCGGATTCGATCCTGAACCGGATGCAAGGCAGTTGGTACTCGGTCGATGATCCCAATTCCCAGTTTAACATTCTGGGGTCTGAGCGCGACAACACATATGACGGTGCAATCACCGGACGCGACTATATTTCCGTGTCAGACTGGTGTGACAGTTTTCAGGGCGCAGGCCCTTACCTTTATGCGCGCGAGGAAGAGACCGGCGAGAGCTACTGCTATGCCATCGACAGCATGTCCGATTTCGAAATGACCCTGATGTATCTGCCCGGCGGTAATTTCCTCAGCTACCGCAAGCTGGACTGACCTTTCGGCCCACGGGAACCCAACCGCAAAAGGCCCGCCAAATTGGCGGGCCTTTGTCTTGTACTGCGAAGGTTCTATAGCCGCGTTAGAGCTGCGCCATGACCTCGTCCGAGGCTTCGAAGTTGGTGGTGACGCGCTGCACATCGTCGTCATCTTCAAGCGCATCGACCAGCTTCATCAGCTTCTGCATGCCTTCCAGGTCCAGCTCGGTGGTGGTGGTCGGCTTCCAGATCAGCTTGGTCGATTCAGACTCGCCCAGCTCCGCTTCGAGCGCGTTGGAGACATCGTTGAGATCGGTGTCGGCGCAGTAGATGATATGACCATCTTCCGAGCTTTCGACATCCTCGGCGCCCGCTTCGATGGCGGCCATCATCACGGTGTCCGCATCGCCAACCGAAGCCGGATAGGTCACCTCACCTTTGCGGTCGAACATGAAGCCGACCGAGCCGGTCTCGCCAAGGTTGCCGCCGTTCTTGGTAAAGGTCGAGCGCACCGTCGAAGCGGTCCGGTTCTTGTTGTCGGTCATCGCCTCGACGATCACCGCCACGCCGTTCGGCCCGTAGCCTTCATAGCGGATCTCGTCATAGTTTTCCGCATCGCCGCCGATCGCCTTTTTGATCGCGCGTTCGATCACGTCCTTGGGGACCGATTGGCTCTTGGCTTCCTTCACCGCAAGACGCAGGCGCGGGTTCTTTTCAGGATCCGGGTCGCCCATCTTCGCGGCCACGGTGATTTCCTTGGCCAGCTTGGAAAAAAGCTTTGAACGCGCGGCGTCCTGACGACCCTTGCGGTGCTGAATATTCGCCCATTTTGAGTGGCCTGCCATGCGCCAGCCTCCATTTCTACCGATTGATCTTGTCGGAGCGTTTGATACAGCCCTGCATCGCGGGCCGCAAGAGATTGGTGCCACAGCCACCTCAGCAGCACGCCTCAAAGCTTCAGGCACACAAATCCGCCCCGGTTTCAGGCCAGTGCTGGCATCGGCTGCAGCTTTGCGCGACACTGCCCCCATTACCGGAATGACTGTCCCGGCGTTTGCAGGGCTTCATGCCGGATTTAACCAGGGACAGGCAGCAATGACATTTGACCAAGGCATTCTTTTCACCATCTTCGCAGCGGTCTTCGGGATGCTGCTCTGGGGGCGCTACCGCTATGATCTGGTGGCCTTTTCAGCGCTGATGGTGGCGGTGGTGATCGGCGTCGTCCCGGCCAAGGATGCCTTTGCCGGTTTCGGCCATCCCGCGACGCTGGTGGTGGCGCTGGTGCTGATCGTTTCTGCCGGGTTGGTGCGGTCTGGCGCGGTGTTCCTGATCACCCGCACGCTGTTCGACAGCAGCCGCGCCCTGGGCCTGCATATCAGCTTGATGGGAGGGATCGGCGCGGTCCTGTCGGCCTTCATGAACAATGTTGCTGCGCTCGCCCTGTTGATGCCGGTGGATATCCAGACCGCGCGCAAGGCGGGCCGCGCGCCGGGGCTGAGCCTGATGCCGCTGAGTTTTGCAACGATCCTTGGCGGTATGGTCACGCTGATCGGCACCCCGCCCAACATCATCATCGCCTCGATCCGCCAAGACACCCTTGGTGAGCCCTTCCACATGTTCGACTTCGCCCCGGTCGGCCTTGTTGCCTCGGTTGCCGGTCTCGCCTTCGTGGCCCTGATCGGCTGGCGCCTTATCCCGCAGCGCGAGAACGCCGCCGGCGCGTCAGAGGCGCAGATTGCCGATTACATCGCCGAATTGACAGTGCCCGACGAGTCCCCCCTGATCGATAGGCGCCTGGGAGAGCTGGACAGCGAGGCCGAAAAGGCGGACGTGGCGATTCTGGGCCTGATCCGGGACGGCAAACGGCTTTATGGTCGTGCCGCCGCATACAGCCTGCGGGCCGCCGACACGCTGGTGATCGAGGCCACGCCCGAAGCGCTGGACGAGTTCCGCACAGCGCTGTCGCTTGATTTTGCCGATGCCGCACGGCAGGAAAAGCTGACCGCCGCGGGCGAAGGGCTGGAACTGGTCGAGGTGGTGGTGCCGGAAACCGCGCGCGTCAACGGGCGCAGCGCCCAGGCCGTAGGCCTTGCCTGGCGGCAAAGCACGGTCCTGTTGGGCATTTCCCGGCAAGGGCGGCGCCTGACCAGCCATATCCGCCAGACCACCATCGAGCCGGGCGATATCCTGTTGCTGCTCTGCCCACGCGACCGCAGCGCCGATGTGACCGAATGGCTTGGCTGCCTGCCACTGGCCCAACGGGGCCTATCCGTCACCGCCAATGATAAAACATGGATGGCCATCGGCCTGTTTGCCGCGGCTGTAGCGGCGGCCTCGGTTGGCCTTGTCTACCTGCCAGTGGCGCTCGGGTTGGTGGCGATTGCCTATGTGCTGACCAAGATCCTGCCGGTGGCGGAGATCTATGATCACGTCGAATGGCCTGTGGTCGTTCTTCTGGGCTCGATGATCCCACTCGGCGCCGCACTCGACAGTTCCGGCGGTACCCAGCTGATCGCCAACGGCCTGATCGGCCTGACCGAGGGCCTGCCTGCCTGGGCGATCCTGACCGTACTGATGGTGGTCACAATGACGCTGTCAGATGTGCTGAACAACACGGCCACGGCCATTGTTGCGGCCCCGGTGGGTATCCAGATGGCAACGGCGCTGAATGTCTCCCCAGACCCCTTCCTGATGGCGGTCGCAGTGGCGGCCTCTGCGGCGTTTCTGACTCCCATCGGCCACAAGAACAACACGCTGGTGCTTGGTCCCGGTGGCTATCATTTCGGCGATTACTGGCGCATGGGCCTGCCGCTGGAAATCCTAGTGATCGCGGTTTCGATCCCGGCCATCCTGTTCTTCTGGCCGATGTAATCGCGCCTCAAAGAGGCCAGAACAGCGGGATAAGGGCCGAGGCCAGCAGGCCGATGCTGAGGTTCAGCGGAATGCCGACGCGCAGGAAGTCGGTGAACTTGTAGCCGCCGGGACCATAGACCAGCATATTGGTCTGATAGCCGATGGGCGTCGCAAAGGACGCCGAGGCTGCCACCATCACCGCAACAACCAGCGGACGCGGATCCAGCCCCATCGCCTGGGCAAGCCCGATTGCGATGGGGGTCACCACGACCGCCACCGCATTGTTCGACACCAGCTCGGTCAGCACCGACGTCAGCAGATAGACCGCCCAGACCAGCAGGAAGGGCGGCAGGCCGGACAGGCCCGGTGCGATGGCATTGACGATCAGCGCAACCGCGCCCGAGCTTTCCAGCGCAGCGCCAATCGCCAGCATCGAGAAAATCAGCGCCAATAGCCGCCCGTCGACAAAGGAAAACGCCTCATCCGCGTCGATGCAGCGGCTGACCAGCACCAGCGCAACCGCGACAACCGACAGCAGCAGGATCGGCGCAACGCCCAGCGCGGCCAGCAGCACGATCCCCAGGAGCGCAGCAATCGCAAGGGGTGCGTGGCTGCGGCGATAGGCCCGCTGCGTCGGCTGAGAGACATCGGCCATATCGGTGTCTGCCGCCAGACGCTGAATATCCGCTGGGGCGCCTTCCAGCAGCAGGGTATCTCCGACCCGTACCACCAGATCGTCGAGCTGCACACCGATGTTCTGATTGCGCCGGTGCACCGCCAGCACATAAACACCGTAGCGGCGACGCAGGCGCATGGCACCCAGCGAGCGCCCGACCAAACGGCAACCGGGGGTGATCAGAACCTCGACAGTCTTGGTCTCCACCGCTGACACCTGATCGACGCGCTTCAGCTCTTTATTGCTTTGCAGGCTCAGAAGTTCGGTCATCTGTGTGCGCAGCACCACCCGATCCCCGACCTGCAGTTCGACACCCTTGAGGTTCCGCCGCAGCGAGACATCGCCGCGGATGACGTCGATCAGGCGTACGCCCGGACGCTTGAACAGCTGAACGCCGGAAACCTCACGGCCGATCAGGTTGCTTTCGGGGGGAATGACAGCCTCGGTAAAGAATTTCATCTTCGAACGGTCGCTCAGCAGGTTGGCCAGGTTATCCCGGTCCGGCAGCAGTCGCGGCGCGATGAAGCGCAAGTAGACCATGCCCCAGATCACAAGAATGACCCCTAGCGGCGTGACTTCGAAAATGCTGAAAGCCGCCAAACCCTGTGCCCGGGCCACACCATCCACCAAGAGGTTGGTCGAGGTACCGATCAGCGTCAGCGTGCCACCCAGGATCGCCGCATAGCTGAGCGGGATCAGCATCTTGGAGGCCGAGACATCCAGCGTGCGGGAGATCTGGATGAACACCGGGATCATAACCACCACGACCGGCGTGTTGGAGACGATAGCAGAGGCGCCCACGACGAAGGCCATCAACATGGCAACGGCCAGCTTGGGGCTGACCTCGGCCTGTTTGCGGGCAATCGCGGTAAAGGCATCCAGCGCCCCGGTGCGCACCAAGGCCCCCATGATGATGAACATCGCCGCAATCGTCCACGGCGCCGGGTTGGAAAGCACCGGCAGCGCCGCATCATAAGGCAGAACGCCGGTGATCAGCATCAGAGACACCCCAGCGAGGGCCACCACCTCGGTCGGGTAGGTTTCCTTCAGAAAGGCCAGAAACATCAGTGCGACGATCAGAAGGGTGATCAGGGCGCTGCCGTTCTGAGCGACTTGAAAGACATGCATGTGCGGCAAATATCCCACCTGGTTTGCGATGCTGCGGTCCCGCCCATTATGCCAGACCGGCACAGAGTGTCCCCGATCCTAAATTGCGGGGCAAGCACTTCTGCACCCCGGCCACAAGCATTTGGCATCTCACGATGGTTTCAATGCACATTTGGTGGCCGGAGCGACAGGTCAGTGGATCAGACCGGCGCCGCGCCTTGCAGCAGACCACCGTCCCGGACCATGTGAATTTCCTTGGCCGCGCCGGTGCGGTCGTCTGTTACGATAAAGACACCCGACAGGGTCGCCTCCCCTTCCGCCGGGGTGAAGCGGCTTTTGGGCATGCCAGTCAGGAACCGGCGCATCGGTTCGGCCTTATCCATGCCGATGACGGAATTGTAGTCGCCGCACATACCCGCGTCGGTCAGATAACCGGTGCCTTCGGACAGGAGCTGCGCATCAGCGGTGGGGACATGAGTGTGGGTGCCGACCACCAGCGAGGCCCGGCCATTGCAGAAATGCCCCATCGCCATCTTTTCCGAGGTCGCCTCGCAATGCATGTCGACGATCACCGCCTGCGCCAGCCCGCCGCGCGGGTGCGCCTTCAGCACGCCTTCGACAGCGCCAAAGGGATCGTCATAGGCCCGTTTCATGAACACCTGACCCAGCGCCTGCGTTACCAGCACCTTGCGCCCGCCGGGCGCGTCGAACAGGCGGTGCCCCCGCCCCGGTGCGCCTTTTGCAAAATTCAGTGGCCGGATGATGCGCGGTTCCTTTTCGATGAACTGCATCATGTCCTTTTGATCAAAGGCATGATCGCCAAGGGTCAGACAATCGGCCCCGGCATCAAGCAGAAGCTTGGCGTGATCGCCGCTGAGCCCCATGCCATTCGACGCGTTCTCGCCGTTGACCACAACAAAATCCAGCCGCCACTCCTTGCGCAGTCGCGGCAGGTTTTCGGTGATGGCACGGCGCCCCGCGCGGCCCATCACATCGCCTAGAAACAGAATTCTCATGGCTCAGTCCTAGGCGGCGCTGCGGCAGGGAACAAGCCCTCTGGACGTTCATTGCGCTGTTTTTCGCGCCAAACCCCACTGAAACAACGCAGCCTAAGCCCCCTCCTTATCGGGAAAACTGGAGGATACGGCTTTCGGTCACGATCATGTCAAGCGGCTGATCGGTCGGCTCCAGCGGCAGATCTTCCGCCTCCTGCGCATCAAAGGCAAAGCCGATGGCCAGCGTCGCCCGCTTGCTGCGCAAGAGCTCCAGCGTGCGATCGTAAAAGCCGCCGCCATAGCCAAGCCGCCCGCCGGACCGATCAAAGGCCACCAGCGGCACGATCAGGATTTCGGGTTCAAAGAAGTCATCCACCGCAGGCACCATCGCGCCGAATGGTCCTTCACGCAGCGGCGCATCGGGTTGCCAGCGGCTGAACCGCAAGGGCAGACCTGCACCTTCGATCACCGGTACGCCGACCACACCATGAGCCGCGGCTTCGGCCATGGCAGGCAGCGGATCGATTTCGGTGCGGATCGGCATGTATCCGGACAATGGAACACCGCGATACCCGGCCAGCACCTCGGACAGATGTCCGGCCGCGCCGGGTTTGCCCATATCAAAGGCCTCTTTACGCCGGGCAAAGGCCGCCTTGCGCGCTTGTGCCTTGATCGCTGCCAGATCCGCCATTGCTCCCTCCTTTGCCGGGATTGAATGCCTAGAGAAGAACCAGCCCGGCCAGACCGAGGAAGGCAAAGAATCCAACGATATCGGTCACCGTCGTCACAAAAGCCCCCGAGGCAAGTGCCGGGTCCACATTCATTTTTTCCAGCATAACCGGCACCACGGTCCCGGCGAGGCCTGCCACGACCAGATTGATGACCATCGCGACGCCAATCACCGCGCCAAGCTGCGGCGAGCCGAACCACAACAGCCCGACACAGCCCATCACAACGGCAAAGATCAGACCGTTGACCAGCCCCACCAGAACCTCACGCCGGATCACCCGCCAGACGTTTGATCCTGTCAGGTCGCGTGTGGCCAGCGCACGCACCGCCACCGTCAGCGATTGGGTGCCGGCATTGCCGCCCATCGAGGCCACGATGGGCATAAGCACGGCGAGGGCCACGAACCGGGCGATGGTATCTTCGAACATTGAAATCACCATCGACGCCAGCACCGCTGTTACGAGGTTGACCGCCAGCCAGGGGAACCGCCGCTTGGTGGTGTCAATCACCCGGTCCGACAGGCTGCCTTCGCCGACACCGGCCAGGCGAAGGATGTCTTCTTCGTGCTCTTCATCCAGAACCGCCATGGCATCGTCGATGGTGATGACACCCACAAGACGCCCCTCGTCATCGACCACCGGGGCCGAAATCAGGTGATACTGGTTAAAGGCATAGGCCACGTCTTCCTCGTCCTGATCGGCGGGAATGACCTGGAAGGTTTCTTCCCTGAGATCGGTAAGCGGTACCTCGCGTCGGGCCGACATGATCCGGCCAAGGGTGACATTGCCCACCGGATGCAGGCGCGGACTGACCATGACCACGTGATAGAACTGCGCTGGAAGGTCCGACCTTTCGCGCATGAAATCAATCGCCTGCCCAACCGTCCAGTGTTCCGGCGCCATCACCACTTCGCGCTGCATCAGGCGGCCGGCGGAGTTTTCCGGGTAGCTCAGCGATTGTTCGATGGCGACCCGGTCGGAGTCCTCCAGCGCGTCGAGAATGGCTTCCTGCTGCGGCTCCTCAAGGTCCTCCAGCAGGTCGACCACATCGTCGCTGTCCAGATCCCGGACTGCTTCAGCCAAAACCTGCGGGTTGAGGATCGCGATCACTTCCTCGCGGATCGCCTCGTCCAGTTCTGACAGGATTTCGCCGTCGAATTCGCGGTCATAAAGCCGGATCAGCCGGGCCCGATCATAGGCGTTCACCTGCTCCAGAAGGTCGGCGATGTCAGCCGCGTGCAGCGGCTCCATCAGGTTCGCCAGCTCGGCCTTGTCGTTGGTATCCACAGCATAAAGGATCTGCGCCACGCGGCGGCGATCCAGCATATAGGCGTCGTCCTGGCCCTTGTCGGTCCCGATGGTCTCGTCGCCTGTGCTCATACGCTGCCCCTTCCGATGCTTGTCCCATGAATAGAAGAAGCTGCTACCGGAAAACAATGACAATGACACAATTTACCGCCGCGCGCGCCGCGCGTATCCTGCACGCGGTGAATTCGCACGAAAGGACAGCACATCATGAGCAACGCCCACATCCTGCGGGGACAGGTCCTGTCCTTTCAAGGCTCCCCCTTTGCCACCGAGGCACCGCAGGAAGCGGCAAGGCTGCGCGAGGCAGTGGCCGTGCAGGATGGGAAGATTGCCGCCGTCGGCAGCTTTGACGATCTGCGCCAGAGGTTTCCCGCAGCCGCGTTGCATGATCACGGGGAGAAGCTGATTCTTGCCGGCTTCGTCGATGCGCATGTGCACTATCCACAGACCGCCATCATTGCCAGCTGGGGCAAGCGGCTGATCGACTGGCTGAACAGCTATACTTTCCCCGAGGAGATGCGCTTTGGTGATCGTGCCTATGCCGATGAGATCTCAGCCCGCTATCTGGACCTAACCGCTGCCCATGGCACCACCACGGTCTGCAGCTATTGCACCATTCATCCCGAAAGCGTCGATGCCTTCTTCACGGCGGCGCAGGCGCGCGGGCAACGGGTTGTGGCGGGTAAAACCTGTATGGACCGCAACGCCCCAGAAGGGCTGCAGGATACGGTTCAGTCTGCCTATGACGACAGTGCCGCGCTGATCGCGCGCTGGCACGGGGTCGACCGGCTGGATTATGCGATCACGCCGCGGTTCTCCCCCACCTCTACCCCTGAACAACTGGAGGCCATCGGCGCCCTCTGGGCCGCCAACCCCAGCTGCCTGATGCAAACCCACCTCAGCGAACAGACGGATGAGATCGCCTGGGTCAAGGATCTGTTCCCGGATGCCCGCGATTATCTGGACACCTACGAGGCCTTTGGCCTGTTGGGCGCGCGTGGCCTTTATGGGCATGCCATCCATCTGGAACCGCGCGAACGTGACCGGCTGCGCGAACATGGCGCCGCGCTGGTGCATTGCCCCACCTCGAACACCTTCATTGGGTCCGGGCTGTTCGATATGGCCGGGCTGATGGCCGAAGGGCAGCGAATCGGCCTTGCCACCGACACCGGCGGCGGATCCAGCTTTTCCATGCTGCGCACCATGGCGGCAGCCTATGAGATCGGCCAGCTGCGCGGCACGCCCCTGCACGCAGCCCAGCTGTTGTGGCTGGCAACGCAAGGCTCGGCCACGGCGCTGCGGCTTGAAGACAAGATTGGCAATGTCGCCCCGGGCATGGAGGCCGATCTTGTGGTGCTCGATCTCGCCTCCACCCCCGCCATCGCCCAGCGCGCCGCCCGCGCCGATGACATCTGGGAGGCCGCCTTTGCCACCATCATGATGGGTGATGACCGGGCTGTGTCCGAAGTGTGGATCGGCGGGCGGCAGGTCTGACGACCCGCCCCGCCTGAAGCCCTTCGTTACGCCTTCTCGGCCAAGGCGCGGGCCAGCTGACCATGGCGTTCGATCAGCCGTGGCAGATCAAGGCTGGTGACCTCGCCTGCAGAGATGATCTGACGCCCTTCCACGAACAGATGCTTGACCTGTGTCGGCCCGGCCAGCAGCAAGGCCGCCGGGTCCCAGCTGCCGCTGGAAGCAACACCGGTCACATCCCAGACTGCCACGTCGGCGCATTTGCCGGGGCTGAGCCGACCGCAATCGGGACGACCCAGAATATCAGCGCCGCCACGGGTGGCGATTTCCAGCGCCTCATAGGCGCTCATGGCGTCAGCGCCCTGCGCAACCCTCTGTAGCAGCATGGCCTGCCTCGCCTCGCCGATCAAGTTGGCGATATCGTTGCTGGCCGAGCCATCAACGCCCAGCCCCACCGGCACCCCGGCATCGCGCATCGCCCGCACCGGGGCAATGCCGCTGCCAAGGCGGCAATTGGAACAGGGGCAATGCGCCACGCCGGTCCGGGTGCGCGCAAACAGATCGATCTCCTGCGCGTCCAGCTTGACGCAATGGGCGTGCCAGACGTCATCGCCGGTCCAGCCCAGTTCCTCGGCATATTGCCCGGGGCGGCAGCCGAACTGCGCTTCGGAATAGGCGATATCCTCATCGTTTTCGGCCAGATGGGTATGCAGCATCACGCCCTTGTCACGCGCCAGCAGCGCCGCATCCCGCATCAACTCGCGGCTGACGGAAAACGGCGAACAGGGCGCAAGCCCCACCCGGCACATGGAGCCCTCAGAGGCATCGTGAAAGCCATCAACCACGCGGATCATATCTTCAAGAATGGCCGTCTCTTGCTCGACCAAGCTATCCGGCGGCAATCCCCCGTCGCTTTCCCCGATGCTCATGGCGCCGCGTGTGGGGTGAAACCGCAAACCGACCTCTCGGGCGGCATGGATGGTATCCTCCAGCCGCGCGCCGTTGGGATAAAGGTACAGATGATCAGAGCTGAGCGTACAGCCGGAGAGAGCCAGTTCCACCAGCCCCAGCTGGGCAGAGACGAACATCTCCTCCGGGCCAAAGCGCGCCCAGATCGGATAGAGCCGTTGCAACCAGCCAAACAGCAGCGCGTCCTGCGCCCCGGGCACTGCGCGCGTGAGGTTCTGATAAAGATGGTGGTGCGTATTGACGAGGCCCGGCGTCACCACGCAGCCCCGGCCAGAGACGATCTGCCCTGTCGTGCGCAGCCCCTGCCCCACCTCGGCAATCTGACCGCCCCGGATCAGAACATCTGCATCGTGCAATACGCGGCCCGCATCATCCATGGTGATGACGGTGGTCGCATTTTGAATCAGGATTTCCTGCATCGGTTCACACTCCTTTGTCACCCGTTTCGGTTTTGGAAGTGTGAACTGGCCCGACAGAATACGGGTAAAGGACTCGGGCCGTGGCTGTGCTATACAGCACTGCCATGGCCGCGCTCAAGCCCCGGACGGGACCTGATCAGCTGTTTTTCAAAAGGGCCAGCGCCGCCGCGTGCAACTCGGCATTGGCGGCGGCCAGCACCCGACCGCCTTCATGAGCCGGGCCGCCCTCCCAATCAGTTACGACACCGCCTGCAGCCTGGATCACTGCGATCGGAGCTTGCACGTCATAGGCGTTGAGGCCTGCCTCGATCACCAGATCGATCTGCCCCGCCGCCAGCAGTGCATAGGCGTAGCAATCCATGCCATAGCGCGTCAGCCGGACCTTTCCGGAGACACGTTCGAACCCGGCACGTTCTTCAGGGGTGCCGACTTCGGGAAAGGTGGTGAAAAGGATCGCCTGATCCAGCGCCGTGCCGTTGCGGGTCGCCAGATCGCGTGCTCCCTGTGGCCCGGTCATCTGCGCCAGCCCGGCCGCGCCGATAAAGCGTTCGCCGGTGTAGGGCTGATCGATCACGCCCAGCACTGGGCCGTCTGCCTCGGACATGGCGATCAGCACCCCCCAGGTCGGCGTGCCGCTTATGAAACCGCGGGTGCCATCGATAGGATCCAGAACCCAGGTCCGGCCAGAGCTGCCTTCGACGGGAGCGAATTCCTCGCCCAGAATACCATCATCAGGGCGCAGCTGCGCCAGCACCGCCCGCATCGCGAGTTCCGCCTCGCGATCAGCGACGGTGACCGGATCGAACCCGTCCTCCAGCTTGTTGTCCGCTCCAAGAGTGGCGCTGCGAAAATACGGCAGGATCGCTGCGCCGGCCGCATCGGCCATCTTCTGCGCAACGTCCAAATCGGAATCAGGATTCTGTGTCATGCGATGGCGGTGCCATCTGGCCGCACGCTATTCAAGAAAAAAGACCCCGAAGGGTCTTTTCACTTTCAGGCTGCGTCGCTGAGCACACGGGCCAGCTCGAACAATCGCCTGCGCTGGTTCTCGGGGATCGCGTAATAGGAACGCACCAGATCCAGGGCCTCTTTATCGCCCATCAGATCCTCAGGCACCGACGCCTTGTCCGCCTTGTCGGCAGGGGCCTTATCCTCTTCCTGTAGACCATCAAAGAAGAAACTGACCGGGACGTCCATCGCGTCAGAAATATCCCAAAGGCGGGAGGCGCTGACCCGGTTGGCACCGGTTTCATATTTCTGAATTTGCTGGAACTTGATGCCGACTTTCTCGGCCAGTTGCTGCTGTGTCATACCAATTAGCCAGCGACGGTGACGGATCCGTTTGCCGACATGCACATCTACAGGATGAGCCATGTGCTATCTCCTAGTTATACCAAAGTGGTTCGCGCCCAAGTAGCCGCGATGATT
The DNA here is from genome assembly GCF_041008775.1 of Pseudophaeobacter sp. C1-32P7. NCBI lineage: Bacteria > Pseudomonadati > Pseudomonadota > Alphaproteobacteria > Rhodobacterales > Roseobacteraceae > Pseudophaeobacter > Pseudophaeobacter sp. C1-32P7. The sequence goes on from NZ_JAXGFR010000002.1 coordinate 140,969, forward strand.
GCTAAATCCGTCAGGATATCAACACTGGCCCGCGTTACCGGACCTTCTAAAACCGCGACAGAGGCTCAACCCCTCAGCTGAGCTTACGACCTCCACGGTTGAATTCAAGTGCGACAAAGGTCAGTCGCGGTTGAAGATATCCAAATACATGATTTCATGCATCATTTTGTCATGCTAATGCGACCAACAACATGTGAAATAATGCCTCCCCATAAATAGCGAGGTGAATTTGCGCCGTCTGTTGTCAAACAGTCACGCAACGAATCACCTTTCGCGCGGCAAAAACCAAGAGGACATCATGCAGGCTTATCAGGTCACCGCCTTCGACGCCGCCCCGGAACTGATCGAAATTGCCTGCCCGGCTCCGGCTGCAGGCCAGATCGCTGTCAGGATCGCCGCCTGCGGGCTGAATTTCGCGGATCTGCTGATGCAGAAAGGCACTTATCAGGACACCCCCACCCTGCCCTTCGTACCGGGCTTGGAGGTCTCTGGCACGGTAACCGCACTGGGAGAAACGGTAACAGAGTTCAAGATCGGTGACCGGGTTGCAGTCTTCTGCGGTCAAGGTGGCTTGGCTGAAGAAGGTGTGTTTGACGCCAGCCGCGCGGTCCGCATTCCGGACAGCATGAGTTTTGAACACGCCGCCGCGCTGCAGATCGCCTATGGCACCAGCCTGGTGGCGCTGGATCACTGCGCCCGGTTGCAACCGGGCGAAACCCTGCTTGTCACCGGCGCTGCCGGAGGCGTTGGGCTGACCGCAGTGGAGATTGGCAAGCTGATGGGCGCCCGCGTTATTGCTCATGCGCGCGGCGCCGACAAACTGGAGGTGGCCCGGGCCGCTGGAGCGGATCACGTGATCGACGACAGCGAGGATCTGCGCAGCATCGTAAAGGACCTGGGCGGCGCCGATGTTGTCTATGATGCGGTCGGGGGCCCGGTGTGGAAAGCTGCCTTTAGGGCGACCAATCCCTGCGGGCGGCTGCTACCGATCGGGTTTGCCAGCGGCGAAGTGCCCCAGATCCCGGCCAATCATCTTCTGGTCAAGAACCTGACCGTGATCGGCTTTTATATCGGCGGCTACATGAAAGCCCGGCCAGAGGTCATTCAGCAGGCCTTTGCAACTCTGTTCGACTGGCACGCGGCAGGCCGGATCAAACCGCATATCAGCCACGTCCTGCCACTGTCGCAGGTCGCGGAAGGAATGGAGCTGCTGCGCAGCCGGGCCTCGACCGGGAAGGTCGTTATTACCCCGTGACAGGTAAATAGAACCGGGAAATCGCCATCGCACGGTTATAGGGCCATGGCGATCACATCCCTTTTCGAGAGCCGTTTATTCCCTCGGCCCCTTTGATCAGCCCGCTGCGCGCAACTGCGCCGGACGCAGAGCGGCAAATCCCTGCCGAATGATATTGGCAAGATCGCCAACATACTCGGCCCGCACCCGATCCGCGCCATAGAGGTTGATCTGTTGCACCGGCAAGGCAGGCAGCACGCCACCGTGTTCTATGACCTCCTGATGAGCGGGTTGGGTACCTTCCAGCAGAACGCCAATGGCAAGGTCAGCACTTACCGTGGCCTCAACCGTGCGGTCGGATTCGCTGTCCACCGCCATATCCCACTCGATCCCAACCTCATCCAGTGCCGCGGTTGCAGAGGCCCGGAAAATACAGTTGCGGCAAAAACCAAGACGCAGCGGCTGCTGCCGCCAGGCCGAGCCGTTCACCGCCCCGATCCAGCGCAGCGGCATTTCGTGGATGGGCTCGCCGCCCTCGCCCGCAGTTCCCTCGGTTGTCAGGATCAGGTCATAGGCCCCCTTGGCGAAGCCGGCCTTCAGATCGCGGGTATTCGAGGTCACCAGATTGACGCTGACGCGGGGAAAGCTGGTGTTGAACCGCTGTAGTACGCGCGGGATGACCGGATAGACCACGTCATGCGGCACCCCCAGAACAACCTCACCTTCAAAAGCCTGATCGGTCAGCCGGGTGATCACCTCGTCATTGAGCGCGACCATGCGGCGAGCATAACCGAGCAGCTGTTCCCCCGATGGGGTCAGGGCAATGGAGCGCCCCGACCGGTCCAGCAGTTCAAGCCCCAGCAACTCCTCCAGCCGTTTCAACTGCATCGAAACCGCCGATTGAGTGAGATGCAAAAAACCTGCTGCGCGTGTCACGCCACCGTTGTCTGCCACTGCCACAAATGAGCGCAGCGTCGTCAGGTCCAAATTTCTAATCATCACGACCTCTGATGGAAGATATCAAAAACATTCGTTTCCAATATTAATCACACTCCCCCATATACATCAACAGAATTGATACTGACCCACGATACCATCACGAACGAAAGAAAGGACAAGAGACATGACCTACATCTCCACCACCTCGGTCAGCCCAAAACCCCGCCGCAGCCTCGCGGATCGCATCAAGGGCGCATTCGCTCTGACCCGCCAGCGGCGCGCGCTGGCAAAACTGGACGCTGAGGCGCTGGCAGACATCGGCATCAGCCGCAACGCCGCCAAGGAAGAGGCCCGCCGCCCGTTCTGGGACGCACCGGATTCCTGGACGCGCTGACAGAGACCTCACAGATGACAAATGACGACTGAAGGCGCACCCGCTGGAATGGTGCGCCTTTTCATGTTTTTGCGGCAAATCTTTTCATCGCAGACTTGAACCGTATGGGCTTTGCCCCGATATTTGACGGGAATGTTGCGCACGGCCTCTGAACCGGCCGTTCCGCGCGACTGGGGAGACTTTTTGTAAACGGAGACCATGATACATGGCACAGTTTGACACCATTCGCTCTACAGCAGGCGCACGCACTGCCGAGATCGATGCGGGCCTGCGCGCCCATATGAACAAAGTCTACGGCACCATGTCCGTGGGCACGTTCATCACCTTTCTGGCCGCCTGGGCCATCGCGGGCCTCGCGGTGACAACCGATCCGTCGGCCGCCTCTGCACAGCTGAGCGCCGACAAATACCTGACCAGCCTGGGCTATGCGATCTACGCGTCGCCGCTGAAGTGGGTGATCATGTTCGCGCCGCTCGCCTTCGTGTTCGGCTTTGGCGCCGCCATCAACCGCCTGTCGGCCTCGGCCGCGCAGCTGGTGTTCTACACCTTCGCAGCCGTCATGGGCCTGTCGATCAGCTCGATCTTCCTGGTTTTTACCGGTGAATCAATCGTTCAGGTATTCCTGATCACCGCCATCGCATTCGCGGGCCTTTCCCTGGTGGGTTACACCACCAAGAAAGACCTCTCTGCGATGGGTACCTTCCTGATCATGGGCCTGATCGGCCTGATCGTGGCCTCGGTGGTGAACATCTTCCTGGCGTCCTCCGCCATGGCCTTTGCCATCTCGGTGATCGGCGTTCTGATATTTGCAGGCCTCACCGCCTATGACACCCAGAACATCAAGAACACCTACCTGCAGATGGCCGAATCCGGCGACCAGGAGTGGCTGGGCAAAGCCGCGATCATGGGCGCCCTCAGCCTGTATCTGGACTTCATCAACCTCTTCATGATGCTGCTTCAGCTGCTTGGGAACCGCGAATAACGCCACCGGCCATACCAAGATTTCAGCAAGGGGCGGATCACAGCGATCCGCCCTTTCTTTATGCCTAGCCGTTTCTATTTTTTTTTTTTTGGCTGGGCCTTTTGAACGGACCACAGGATTTAGAAGATGAAGATTACCGATATCACTGCCCGTGACGCAGGGCGTATTGTTCCCTTGCTGCGGGACCTCCATGCACAGCACGCGGAAGAACAACCCCTCCGCTACCCGTCTGCCCCGGCGGACAGTGACATTGCAGACTGGCTGTCAGACTGGATGGAAAAGGACGGGATACAGGCAATCGCCGCGCAAAGCCCCGCAGGCGCCCTGATGGGCTATGCTATCTATGAGATCGAAGACCAGCCTCACCTGCCGGTGATGCGCGGCGGCAAACGGATCCAGTTGCATCATATTGCCGTGGATCCGCCATTCCGCCGTCTGGGAGTTGGTCAAGCACTGGTGACAGAAGTGAAATCCCGCTGTCAGACACTTGGCATCGACACGTTGACCACAAGCTTTGCCGTCTTTGACACGGCCTCAGCCGGGCTGATGAGCAGCATGGGATTGCAGCCGGTTACGACCGTCGCGGAATGGCGCGCCTGAGGCTCATCTCCACAAGCCCCCAGACCAGCTGAGAGGCGGCTCAGGAGCAGCTTAGACCGGTGGCAAGGGCAACCGTGCCCCGGTCGCTGCCGAGCACCTGAACCTCGCCCGAGACGCTGCAGCCGCTTTCGCGCGCCGCAATGGTCTGGAAATCCGCAGGGGTCATGTCAGGCAGGTTGCCAATCACGCTATGCGCAGGGGCGCTGAGCACCGCGAGCCCGGTCGAGCCCGCCCGTACAACGGAGAGCGACAAGGCCCGCCCCTGCACCTCGACCCGCAGGGTCTGGCTGCCCGAGCGCGGCGCTGTCGCAGGCTGCTGAGTTCGACCAGCGGTCAGGGACAGCGGCCCAGCCATCACCGGCGCCGGAACCGGCACCACGCCCGCAATCGTCGCCTCCGGAGAGGGCGCCACGGCCACGGCAAAAACCACGCTGAACAAGATACGCCTGAACATACTATCACCCACTTGTCTCATTTACCCACGTAAACAAGTTACGACCGAAATGAGGCGAAAAGGGGAACTATCCTTTCGTACAGGCGGCTAAACTATTGGGTAATTTTTTCAAATTCGAACAAGCTCTCACCTGCCCTGCGCCTGCGACGACCGCCGAAAACCCGGCTCCAAACACGAAAAAGGGCCACGCGCGCGGCGTGACCCTTTTTGAAAATCCTGTATGCCGGATGGGCTTACTTGATTTTGCCTTCTTTGTACTCGACGTGCTTGCGCGCAACCGGATCGTATTTCCGGATGACCATTTTTTCGGTCATGGTGCGTGCGTTTTTCTTGGTCACGTAGAAGTGGCCCGTGCCCGCGGTCGAGTTCAGGCGGATCTTGATGGTCGTCGGCTTCGCCATGGTGCTTCTCCTGCGTCCGAAAAGGCAGGGGGCCTCTCGGTAAATTCCTATATGAGCGTGCGCTTTTACCTGCACTGCCCCCCAAGTCAATAGGATTCGGGGGGATATTTTGCGCAGAAGGCCTGTAAGCCGGATTCTGTCCCGAGACTTGCGCCTCATGGACGGCCATTCATCTGCGATACGCATTACTGCGTACCTCTAGCTGCCAACCCGGCCCCTCTTGGCTAAAGCATGCCTAGCGGCGGTATCCCGTTGCCGGGACCTACCCGCGCGGGGGCCCTATTTGGCGTTGCTCCCGGTGGGGCTTGCCGTGCCGCCCCTGTTGCCAGGGGCGCGGTGGGCTCTTACCCCACCGTTTCACCCTTACCGCGCCCTGATCCGTTGCCGGGGGCACGGCGGTTTCATTTCTGTGGCGCTATCCGTCAGGTTGCCCTGCCCGGGCGTTACCCGGCACCGTTGCTTTAGGGAGTCCGGACTTTCCTCGCGGAGGGCGAGCCCCCAGCGCGGCCGTCCAGCCTTCTGCGCAGGGCTGCACCTAGGCCCTGGGGGCTGACAGGTCAAGGGTGGTTGCAGCCGGTCTCATTCAGACCCAGAGGTCTGCCTGGCCCAGCGGCGCGAAATCCTCCGCACAAAGCGCCCCGCGGGCCTGGGGACGATAGCGCAGCCGCACAGCTGCCAGCAGCGTCTCATCCTCCACCGGGGCGGTATATCCGATGTCGCGGGCATAGGCGCGGAAACGCGCCATATCGGCGCTCTCTGACTCCATCAGGCTCTGCCCTGCCGCCTCCGCTTGCGCTACCTGCCGGGCGAGCCCCTGACGGGCCAGCCGCGCCCAGTCGAACCGGGCACCCGGATCGCATTTGCGGCCCGGCGCCATGTCCGAATGGCCGATCACCGCCTCGGGCGCGATCTCCCAGCGGCGCAGGATATCGCCCAGCAGTTGCTCCAGCCGCGCCATCTGCGGTTCGGAGAACGGGTGATCGCCGCGATTGTCCAGCTCGATCCCGATGGACCGGGAATTGAGATCCTCCAGCCCGCACCATTCGCCCGCACCAGCGTGCCAGGCGCGCTGCGCCTCCTCGACCATCTGCCAGAGGGTGCCATCCTGTCCGATCAGGTAATGGGCCGACACCTCGGCCGCAGGATCACACAGCCGCTGCAGGGCAGCCTCAGCCGTCTCCATTGCTGTGTAGTGCAGAACCACGAAAGCCGGCGTCAGACCGTCACGACGCGGACCGAAATTGGGGCTGGGATGCCAGATCGCCCCGGCCTCATCCCCTGCCCTGTCAGTTCCGGACATCAGGAGTCTTCGCGCAGGACCAGACGATAGGGGGACGGGTCCCAGCCGCAGGCATAGCCATCCCCATCCGGGTCCAGCGCGTAGCGGTCGCGTTTGGGGCCGCCCGCCTCAAGAAACGCCACTTGGGCCAGCTCGGGCGAAGCATAGCCTGCGCAATTACGCGACGAGCGGGCCTTGAGGTTGATACCCGTGCGGCTGAAGATGCGGTTGCCCGGCGGGTTGGAAGTGCTGAGCGCGTATTGCACGATATTTGGATCCCGGTTGCCCGCAGAGACCGTGGGCAGCGCCGTCGGCTCCACCACCTGATACTGGGCGCGCTGCCGTTTCAGACGCTCGGCATCGCTTTCGATGGTCTGGCGCGACGACACCGCATCAAAGCTGTTTTCGTCCGACAGACGCGGGTTGCCACCGACAATCTGCGGCGCAGGGTTGTCCGGGCTTGCTTCAAGCGGCGCCTGACCAGAGTTGGCCCGCGCCGCACTCAGGGCTGCTGCCGTTTCGCGAGCGATATCGGCATTGCTGCCAGTGCCAACCGAGGCTCCAGCCGCAGCGACCGAGGTGGCTCCGCTCTGATCTGTCGGCATCGCCAGGGGCGCGCCGACAACCTGAGGCGAGGGGATCAGTGGATCGCCGTTGATCGTGGTGCCCTGCGCCGGACGGGCGGCGAAGGGATCGCCGTCCACGCCCACCCCGGCCGCGCTGTCCGGCACTGGCGGGCTGCAAGCTGCAAGGGCCAGAAGACTGCCAGCGGCGGCGAGGGAGACGAAGACGCGCATCGGGATCACCTGTTTATGGTCGTATGGTTCATGCTCTTGTTTGAGCCGGTTTTACCACCATTTCCCCGGCTTTGCCACAAACCCGGCGGCCTGCTCCAGCGCATAGGCGGTGTTCAGCAGATCGCCCTCTTCCCAGGGGCGGCCGATCAGCTGCAGGCCCAGCGGCAGACCCTGTGCATCGACACCCGCAGGCACAGAGATGCCCGGCAGGCCCGCAAGGTTCACAGTGACGGTAAAGACGTCATTGAGGTACATCTGTACCGGATCCGCATCGGTCATTTCACCCAGCCCAAAAGCAGCAGAGGGCGTCGCCGGTGTCAGGATCGCGTCCACGCCTGCGGCAAAGACATCTTCGAAGTCCTTCTTGATCAGGGTGCGAACGCGGCGGGCGCGGTTGTAATAGGCATCATAGAAGCCTGCCGACAGCACATAGGTGCCGACCATCACGCGGCGCTGCACCTCGTGGCCAAAGCCTTCGGCGCGGGTCTTTTCGTACATCTCGGTGATGCCATCGCCAGCCTCCAGCGTGGCGCGGTGGCCGTAGCGCACCCCGTCGTAGCGTGCCAGGTTCGACGAGGCTTCGGCCGGGGCGATCACGTAATAGGCAGGCAGCGCGTATTTGGTGTGCGGCAGCGAGATGTCGACGATCTCGGCGCCCGCGTCCTTCAGCATGGCAGTGCCATCGGCCCAGAGATTTTCGATCTCGGCAGGCATGCCGTCCATGCGGTACTCTTTCGGGATACCGATCTTCTTGCCCTTGATGTCGCCGGTCAGCATCGCCTCGAAATCCGGCACCGCCAGATCGGCGCTGGTGCTGTCTTTCGGGTCGTGCCCGGCCATGGCTTCCAGCATGATCGCCGCATCGCGCACCGATTTGGTCATCGGCCCGGCCTGATCCAGCGAGGAGGCAAAGGCCACGATGCCCCAGCGCGAACAACGCCCGTAGGTGGGTTTGATGCCGACGGTGCCGGTAAAGGCCGCAGGCTGGCGGATCGAGCCGCCGGTGTCGGTGCCGGTTGCCGCAAGGCACAGGTCCGCCGCAACAGCCGCAGCAGACCCGCCCGAGGAGCCGCCCGGTGTCAGCTTGGCCTCGCTGCTGTCGCGCCGCCAGGGGCTGACCACATCGCCATAGGCCGAAGTTTCGTTCGAGGAGCCCATGGCGAATTCGTCCATGTTCAGCTTGCCCAGCATCACGGAACCCGCATCGACCAGTTTCTGCGAAACGGTCGACTCATACTCGGGCTTGAAGCCTTTAAGGATGTTGGAGGCCGCCTGGCTGTCCACGCCCTTGGTGCAGAACAGATCCTTGATCCCGACCGGCAGGCCGCACATGGCAGGCGCATCGCCTTCCTTGATGCGGGCATCGGCTGCCTTTGCGCGCTCCAGCGCGATCTCGGGCGTCTTGTGCACGAAGGCGTTCAGCGCATCGGCGCCTTCGATTGCCTTCAGGCACGCTTCGGTCAGCTCGACTGAGGTGGTGTCGCCTTTGCGCAGGGCATCGCGGGCCTCGGCCAGGCCCAGTTTGTTCAGATCGCTCATGTCTTACTCCACCACCTTGGGGACCGCAAAGAAGCCCTCGCGGGCGTCGGGGGCATTGGCCAGGATCTTGTCCTGCTGATTGCCATCGTTCACCACGTCCTCGCGCCGCTTCAGACGCTGCGGCGTGACCGAGGTCATCGGCTCGACCCCGTCCACATCCACTTCGTTCAACTGTTCGATGAACCCAAGGATGGTGTTGAACTCGTCTGCCAGCGCAGGCAGCGCGTCCTCTTCGACCTTGATCCGGGCCAGTTTGGCCACTTTGGCGGCAGTGCTTTGGTCAATCGACATGGAAACCCTCATCTCGTGTTACAGACGCGTTTACCGCCGCACCGTCCGCGCCGCAAGCGGGTCTGCACCGAAAACGGGTGTCTAATCCCTCCCCAGCCACAGGCTGGGGAGCGCAGGAGCGCTCATTCGCAGTTATTGTGCATCTGCCACATCGCGGGATCATGCCCCTCCGGCACCGCGTCGCAAGGATCAGCCGCGTAGCCGCGCAAGCGATTATAGGCGGCAATCTGTTCGCCCGAAAGAAACTGCACCGTCTGCAAATGCCGGGACAGGTGGACATACCGCAGATCCGCCCGCGCCGCGCCTGCTTCGGAGACCAGGCGCCGCAACTCATCGGCGTCGGGGTTGCCTGAGGCAAAGGCCTGATCAAGACGTTCTTCGGCGGCAATGAAGACCTCGGCGGCCTGCTGCGCCTCGGTGGCCATTTCGCGATGGATCTGGCGCACCTGCCCGATCTGCGTCTCGCTCAGCCCGATCTGCGGCGCCAGTTCCAGAAGATGCGCAGGGCCAGGCCAGCCGTTCAGTTCCGCCGGAAGGGCAAAGCCCCAGCCTTTTCCCGCGCGCAACTCTGCGATGTCCGCATCCGAAAGGCTTTTGATTCGCCGGGTTTGCTGCCCGGCATAGGGTTGCGCGTCATCACCCTGATGCTGCTGGTGCCCCTGGTGCCCTCCCGCGCCCTCGGCATGGCCGGGCGCAGCGGATATCGGCGCAAGTGCCAGCAGGCTCAGAAGAACGGTGGCCTTCGACCCGATCATTGTCACAGCACTGCCTCCCATCATGTTCTGACGCCCATGAGGGCACATTCACCGCTAGAGCACAAGTTTGCTGCGAAACACTGCGGACCGGGTGCCCCTGACCGCGCCTGCAGGACAGCAAACCAATGGAAACAGGCATTCGGCGTGCTAGGGTGAGAGCAGACAAATCAAGGAATTGGGAGAAACACCATGAAGATCATCTGGCTGGGCCACGGCAGTTTCCGTTTTGAAACCGAGGGAAAGGTGCTGCTGCTGGACCCCTGGCTGACCGGCAACCCCAGCCTGCCCGAGGACCAGCATGATGCCGCCATCGAAGGCGCCACCCATATCATCCTGACCCACGTGCATTTCGACCATGTGGTCGATGTGCTGCCGCTGGCGAAGAAGCTTAACATTCCCGTGGTTGGCCAATATGACATCATGGGCTTCTGGGGCGAAACCGAAGGGGTCGAAACCGTCGGCTTCAACAAGGGTGGAACCGTCGATCTGGGCGGGCCGAAACTGTCGATGGTGCCTGCTTCGCACAGCTCGACCTTTGCCACCCCCGAAGGTCCGCGCACGGGTGGGTCGGAAGTCGGCTATGTGCTGCAGGCCGAGGGCAAGACGATCTATATTTCCGGCGACACCGCGATCATGGCGGACATGGATTGGATCGGGGATTACTTCAAACCCGATATCGGCATTCTCTGTGCTGGCGGTCACTTCACCATGGACATGAAGCAAGCGGCCTATGCGGCCAAGCGCTACTTCGACTTCAAGACGGTAATCCCCTGCCACTACAAGACCTTCCCCCTGCTGGAGCAATCCGCAGAGGATCTGAGTGCAGGCCTGCCCGGTGTCGAGGTGATCGAACCTGAGGTAATGACCGCACTTGAGGTCTAAACCGGCTTTGCGAACGCCGCCCGCGCGCGGGCGGCCTTTTCTCTGCAGCAGCAGCCCAGCGCGTGGTCATTGATCAGCCCCATCGCCTGCATGAAGGCAAAGACGGTGGTGGGGCCGACAAACTTCCAGCCACGTTTCTTCAGCGCCTTTGATAGCGCCACGGAGTCCGGGCTGGTCGACCTGGTCTGCGGCTCGGGCAGGCTGTCCGGGTCCGGCTCAAAGCTCCAGAAAAACGCGGCGAGCGATCCGGCCTCCTTAACCAACTCCTGCGCGCGCTTTGCATTATTGATCACCGCTTCGATCTTGCCCCGGTGGCGGATAATCCCGGCATCCTGCAACAGGCGCTCCACATCCGTATCCGTGAAGGCCGCGACCTTGTTCCAGTCGAACCCGCAAAAGGCCGCGCGGAAGTTTTCCCGTTTGGCCAGAATGGTGCGCCAGCTGAGACCGGACTGGAAGCTTTCCAGACAGATCTTTTCGAACAGCCGGATATCGTCACCCACCGGATAGCCCCATTCCGCATCGTGATAGGCATCAAATTCAGGTGCGCTGGCGCTCCAGCCGCAGCGTGGTTGCCCATCTTCTCCCACGACAATATTGGCCATCGCCTGCTTCCTCGCCCTTCAACCAAAACAAAAAGAGAACGTGCCACAGGGCGCATGGGCCGTCCAGTGCCTAAACGCGCGCGCCACCCTGCCCCGTCGCGCAGGACAGCAGCGCCGCCAGCAGGTCCAGTTCACCATCCTGCGCCAAGGCCCCCTTACTGCGCCAGGCAATGGAGAGCGCACATTTGACCGCTGCCCATTGCAAAAGACGCTGACGATCCACCGCAAATCCTACTGACCAGAGATCGGCCAGCATCCCGATCCGACGCGGATCGCGGATCAAATCGGGGTTCCCATAAGGATGGCGAAAGGCATTGGCCAACTCAAAGGCACGCTCCCCGACGATCCCCTTGGCATCAAAGGCGCAATACCCGCGCGGCGCCTTAATCACGTTGCCATGATGCAGATCCCCGTGCAGCGGGCGCACATCTACCTGCGTGTTGAGAAGATCGCGGGCCAGGGTCTGACACGCGGCAATCGCCGCCGTATCCCCCGCCGCACAACTCGGCGCAGGTTTCAGACGGAACAGCGCATCAAAACGGTCTTCCAGTCGTGGGTAACCCTCCGGCGCCTGCCCCGCGCCGGGATGCAGGCCAGAGGCGACCCTCACCAGTTCGCGTGCGGCCATTTCGTCCTCACCAGCGATTGCGAGCTCGGCGAGTGATGGCCCCTCCAGCCATTCGATCAAGGCCGCGTCCGGACGCAAGCCATAGACCTGGGCCGCGCAACTCTCGGGCGCAGCGTGCAGAAACCGAAAACCGCTGGCCTCGCTGCCCATGCCCCGGGCGCCATAGTATTTCAGCACTGCGGCACCGCCCCCGGCGCGGGTGACTTTCCACAGGCTGGCAATGGCAGTGGTCGCGATCCACTCCGGCGCCGCCACCCTGAACGCGACAAGAACCTCTTCCGGCGGTTTCACATGCCCTTCCATTCCGGCCCCCTATCGTTTTGCGGTAAAGAACTCTTTCAGAATGGCAGCACAGTCCGCTTCGGCAATCCCTTCGTAGACCTCGGGCACATGGTGTGCCTGCGGGTGTGAAAACACGCAGGCCCCATGGGCAACGCCGCCGGATTTGGGATCAGAGGCGCCGTAGTAGACCCGGGCGATACGCGCCGCTGCGATGGCCGCCGCACACATGGCGCAGGGCTCCAGCGTCACATAGAGATCAAATCCCGTCAGTCGCTCCCCTCCCGCTGCGGCGCAGGCGGCGCGGATCGCCAGGATCTCGGCGTGGGCGGTGGGATCGTTCAGCTCCCGGGTGCGGTTTCCGGCCCGCGCCGCGACCGTTCCGTCCGGCGCGATCAGAACCGCGCCCACCGGCACCTCGCCGCGCGCGGCGGCAGCACGGGCCTCTTCCAGGGCCAGGGTCATGTGAGAACGGAAAACCATGGCCTTCCCTGCCGCAAAATGCCCGCTTTCGCAAGACGCCGGAATGCTCTATGGCGAGGGGATGAGCAAAACACCCGCATCCCCCAAGCGCCCGCACCGCCCCAAAGGCCCGGCGGGCAAAGCTGCGAAACCGTCGCGGCCCGACGCCACTGCCGGCGACAAGAGCACGGGCACGCCCGAAGGTGACCGGATCGCCAAGGTTCTGTCGCGCGCAGGCGTTGCCTCGCGGCGCGAAGCCGAGCGGATGATCGCCGAGGGGCGGGTTGCGGTGAATGGCAAGGTGATCGACAGCCCCGCGCTGAACGTCACGGCGCGGGACCGGATCCTAATCGACGGCCAGCCCCTTCCCGAGCCAGAAGCGCCGCGCCTGTGGCTTTATCACAAACCCGCCGGACTGGTGACCACCACCAGCGACGAGATGGGCCGCACGACCATCTTTGACGAACTTCCCGAGGATCTGCCGCGGGTGATGACCGTCGGGCGGCTTGACCTCAATTCCGAAGGGCTGCTGCTGCTGACCAATGATGGCGGCATCAAGCGCAAGCTGGAACTGCCCTCGACCGGCTGGCTGCGCCGCTACCGGGTGCGTATCAAGGGCCGCCCGCAAGAAACGGATTTCGAGCCGCTCCGCAAAGGGCTGGTGATCGACGGCGAGACGTTCCAGCCCATGACCGTGGCGCTGGACCGCCAGCAGGGGGCAAACGCCTGGCTGACCGTGGGGCTGCGCGAAGGCAAGAACCGCGAAATCCGCCGCGCCATGGAGGATATAGGGTTCTCCGTCAACCGCCTGCTGCGCCTGTCCTACGGCCCGTTCCAGCTGGGAAATCTGAAACCCGGTGAAGTCGAAGAACTGCGCCCCCGGGTGATCCGCGATCAGCTAGGCCTGGAAGACGACACCGAAGAGACGCCACAGACCGACCGCCCCCAGCGGCGCAAACCGATGCGCGGCAAGCGCCCCGGCGGCCGCAAACCCGCGGCAGACGCCCCTGCTCCCTATAGCGGCGGTGGCGCTGGCAAACCGCGTGGCAAATCGCAGGCCAAGCCACAAGGAGCCCCGACGGGCAAATCCGGCCATACTGGCGGCGGCAAGCCGGGCCAGCCCGGCAAACCGGATATCCCAGGCAAGGGACGCGGCGCTGGCGGCGCAAAGCCCGGCAATCGTCCAATCGGCAAGAATCCCCGCCGTTGAGGCGTTTGCCGGACACTTCCCCCTAGCAAGGCGGCCCACGATCCCTTAGATTTCAGGCATGTAAATCGTGTCATGGGGGAACCCGCGTGCAGAAAGTCGCCTTCGCCGCCCTGCTTGTTCTGATGTTCGGACTGAGCACCGGATGGATTGTGGGAGGCTGATCCATGGCACAGAGGTATGGCGGCAAATACAGCCCCGATGGCGCCGGTGATCCGGCCGCCTTGGGTGACACATCCCCGCCGACGGGCAAAACCAACTCCTTTCGCAGCGCGCAGGTCGACCCGGTCGGAGCTCGCGCCAACACCATGTTCGTGCCCGGGGGCGTGCTGCTGATCCTGTCGCTGAACGACGGGGCAACAGGTCTGGCGCTTGGCGGGGTTGCTGCTGCCCTCTGGACCGGGGCCGCCTTTCTTCTGCGCGAAGGGTTGCGGGCCGAAACCGCCTTTGCCGCGCGCCGTGTCGCGCGCAAACCGGCCTTGCCGCGCAAGATCCTCGCCTCGGTTTTGACCGGCGCCGGGGCCGCGCTGGCCGCCTGGAAGGCAGAACCGGGGATCATGATCGCCGCCATCTACGGGCTGGCAGCCACCGGCCTGCATCTTGCCGCCTTTGGCCTTGACCCCCTGCAGGACAAGGGCGTGGAGGGCGTGGACGATTTCCAGCAAAGCCGCGTTGCCCGCGCCGTGGATGAGGCCGAAGCCTACCTTGACGCCATGCGGGACGCCGCGCTTAGGGCGCGTGACCGGCAGCTGGAGGCGCGTGTGGATCAGTTTCAGGCCATCGCCCGGGACATGTTCCGCACCATAGAAGAAGACCCGCGCGACCTGACCGGTGCGCGCAAGTATCTGACCGTCTATCTGCAGGGCGCGCGCGATGCGACGATCAAATTCGCCGATATCTATGCCCGCAGCCAGGATCCGCAGGCCCGTAGTGACTACCTTGCCCTGCTGGAAGATCTGGAACAGAATTTTGCAGCCCGTACGCAAAAGATGCTGCTCGAAGACCGCAGTGATCTGACCATCGAAATCGACGTGCTGCGCGACCGCCTGCAGCGCGAAGGGGTCCGCCTGGACCGCAATTGACACTTTGACCCGAGGAACGCCACCGATGTCCGAGACCGTTCAGAAGAAAGCAATCGAAGCCGAGGCCATGGTCACGGAGGTGACGGGCGTCGCGCTTGCGGATCCCACGGGGGACATCCAGCCGCTGGAGCAGGCGGATGAAGTCACCAGCGAAGCGATCCGTCGCCGCATGGGCGAAATCGACATGAGCGACAGCAACTCGATCATCGGCTTCGGATCCGGCGCGCAGGCCGAATTGCAGACCATCAGTCAGGCGATGCTGGCCGATGTGCGCAACAAGGACGTCGGACCCGCCGGGGATTCCTTGCGGGATATCGTCACCACGATCCGCGGCTTTTCCGTCTCGGAACTGGACGTGCGCCGCAAGCCCACCTTCTGGGAGCGCCTGCTGGGCCGCGCTGCGCCCTTTGCCAAATTTACCGCGCGCTATGAAACAATCCAGGCGCAGATCGACAAGATCACCGATGATCTTCTTGGCCATGAACACGGGCTGCTGAAGGACATCAAATCGCTCGACATGCTGTATGAAAAGACGCTGGCCTTTTACGACGAGCTGGCGCTCTATATCGCGGCAGGCGAGGCCAAGCTCGGAGAGCTGGACAGCAGCGAAATTCCCGCGCTGGAAGAAGCCGTCGCAGCAGCCGCCGAAGCCGATCAGGTGATCCGCGCGCAGGAACTGCGCGATCTGCGCGCCGCCCGGGACGATCTGGAACGCCGGGTGCACGACCTGAAGCTGACCCGGCAGGTCACCATGCAGTCGCTGCCCTCGATCCGCCTGGTGCAGGAGAACGACAAATCGCTCGTGACCAAAATCAACTCGACGCTGGTCAATACCGTGCCGCTCTGGGAAACCCAGCTGGCGCAGGCGGTCACCATCCAGCGCTCGGCCGAGGCTGCTGCAGCGGTGCGCGATGCCAATGATCTGACCAACGAGCTGCTGACCTCCAACGCGGCCAACCTGCGCGAAAGCAACAAGGCGATCCGGCAGGAAATGGAACGCGGTGTGTTCGATATCGAAGCGGTGAAACAGGCCAATGCTGATCTGATCGGCACCATTCAGGAAAGCCTGCAGATCGCCGATGAGGGCAAGGCCAAACGCGCCGCTGCCGAGGGCGAGTTGAAGAAGATGGAAGCCGAGCTGCGCGATACACTGGCCGCCGCCAAGGCGCGCCGCGATGGCATCGGAGACAATGCCGGCACAGCGGTTCCGTCCTGACCTGATGATCTGGCAAAAACGTCATAGGTCGGCGGCGATTTGTGCCGAAGGCAGCGCCGGGCGGGCAATATCCGCGCCTGTACGCCTTGCCGCGCTTTTGGGGTTGGGCCTGCTGTCGGCCTGCATGCCCATGGGCCGCAGCGAGTCCGTCGTGCCAAAACCACGTCCGGCTGCCATGGTCGCGCCCGCTGCGCCCTCGGCCGCCAGCGCAGAGTTGCGGCAATATTACCGTGTCCTGCAGCAGGACCTGCTGACGCGCGGCCTTTTGCGCACCGATGGCGGCGGACCCGATACGCCTTATGATGCCGAGGATCTGGCGGAAAACTTCGAAGCGATTTCCTTTTTCAACGAATACGCCGGGCGCGGTGGCGGCGCCACAGGCGGCCTGAGCCGCTGGTCCGGGCCGGTGCGCTTGCAAGCTGAATTCGGCCCCTCGATCCCTGAAAGCCAGCGCCGCGCCGACGGCGCGCGGGTTGCCGAATACGCCATGCGGCTCGGGCGGATCACCAACCATCCCGTTGCGGCGGTGGCGAAGCGCGGCAATTTCCACGTCATCTTTGCCAGCAAGGACGACAGCGCCTTTGTGGCCAAACGGGTCCGTGAACTGCTGCCCAATATCAGCCAGAACGATTTCCAGCTCTTCGTGAACCCGCCACGGACGCATTACTGCTTTGTTCTGGCCGGCGGCGCCCAGGGCAGCCCCTTCGACTATATCCGCGGCGTCGCGCTGATCCGGGCGGAGCATCCCGATCTGGTCCGGCAAAGCTGCATCCACGAGGAAATCGCACAAGGCCTGGGCCTGCTCAACGACAGCCCCCGGGCGCGCCCGTCGATTTTCAACGACGATGACGAATTCGCCTTTCTGACCAGCCATGACGAAAAGCTGTTGCAGATGCTGTATGATCCAAGACTGAAAACCGGGATGAGCGCCGAAGAAGCCCGCCCAATCACCCGCATTATCGCCCGCGAAATCATGGGACAGCCCCTGTAAGGTGGCCCATGCGCCCACCGATGAGGCTTCCCGCAGGCACATCGTAGGAAGAGGACCTGAGATATGGGTATTTTCGACTTTCTCACCGGAGAGTTCATCGACGTCATTCACTGGGTCGATGACACCCGCGACACCATGGTCTGGCGGTTTGAACGCGAAGGCCATGAGATCAAATATGGCGCCAAGCTGACGGTACGTGAAGGACAGGCAGCCGTGTTCGTGCACGAAGGCCAGCTAGCGGATGTCTTCACCCCCGGTCTCTACATGCTTGAGACCAACAACATGCCGGTGATGACGACGCTGCAGCACTGGGACCACGGGTTTCAGTCGCCCTTCAAATCCGAGGTCTATTTCGTCAGCACCACCCGGTTCAACGACCTGAAGTGGGGCACCAAGAATCCGATCATCTGTCGCGATCCGGAGTTCGGCCCGGTGCGTCTGCGCGCTTTTGGCAGCTACTCGGTGCGGGTGGTGGATCCGGCGCGCTTCCTGACCGAGATCGTCGGCACCGATGGCGAATTCACTATGGATGAAATCAGCTTCCAGATCCGCAACATCATCGTGCAGGAGTTCAGCCGCGTCGTTGCCAGCTCGGGCATTCCGGTGCTGGACATGGCCGCGAACACCGCCGATCTGGGAAAACTGGTTGCGGCCGAGATTTCCGCCACCGTGGCCGAATATGGCCTGGCGATCCCGGAGCTCTATATCGAGAACATCTCGCTGCCGCCTGCGGTGGAACAGGCCATGGACCGGCGCACCCAGATGGGGATCGTGGGCGATCTTGGCCAATACACCCAGTTCGCCGCTGCCGAGGCGATGGACGCCGCAGCCCGCACCCCGAACAGCGGCATGGGCGCCGGTTTGGGAATGGGGATGGGCATGGCGATGGCCCAGCAGATGGGCAATGCCATGTCGCAGGGTGCAGCGGGTCAGCCGTCAGGTCCCTGGGGCGCCCGCCCCGCGCCCGCTGCGGCGCCGATGGCCCCGCCCCCGCCCCCGGTCGAACACGTCTGGCATATCGCAGAAAACGGTCAGACTTCGGGTCCCTATTCCAAGGCGCGACTGGGACGCATGGCGCAGGAAGGGCAGCTGAAGCGCGACACCCACGTCTGGACGCCCGGCCAGGATGGCTGGCAACGGGCCGGTGATGTGGCCGAACTGGCGCAGCTTTTCACCATTCTGCCGCCTCCGCCCCCACCGCCTCCCGCGGGCTGACTCCGGGGCGCCAACCGCGCGCTCCGAGTCTTGACTGTCGGCCTGACGTAACTGAGCCGGGCCGACATGTCGTCACTATTGCAGGCTCTTCCGCCAGATCATCATGTGTTTGGTCAGTTCTTTAGTCTTCTCGTCAAACGGCTTGCCCAGATCCAGATCGTGTTTGGCCGCATCCAGATCGCCACGTTCGATCTTTTGTGCGATGGCGCCGGCAAATTTGTGGAACTCGGAATGCAGTTTCTTCGCACGCACATAGTTGGCATCCCCTGCCATACCGGCTTCCGTACTAGGCGAATGCAGCCACTGACCGAATTTGCACTTGTCATCACAGCAGATGTCACGCGAAGGCGTTTCCAGTCTGCCACTGATGGTGCCCGTGCGAAGGTGAAGTTTCCATGTGCTATGGGCCTTGATGGCTTCGGAAATCTCATCCTGGATAGCCGCTACAGACATACTCATACTCCTTGTTACTGAACACTTCTGCCGTAGCCCTTCACAGGTTAATCAAACATTAAGCTCACATCTCAACCCTCACCGTGAATTCCCCTTGATCGACTCGGTTCCGCCGGGAAACATAAATAAAAATCAATTAAATAAACAACGACCGGAAAAATCGTTACAATTTGAGAGAGCGCCGTGCCATCTTCCCCTCCTCCCCCTCCGCCCGCCACCGAAAACACTGATTCTGCCGCTGTGCCGGATGAAACCCATCGTTTTCCCTGCGAGCAATGTGGCGCCGATTACCGGTTCGACCCGCAATCCGGAACCCTGACCTGCAGCCATTGCGGCCATACCGAGGAGATCAACGGGGGCCCCTGGCGCGGCGGCGCCCTGCGCGAGCTGGACTTTCGCGCCGCGCTGGATCGTCAGCTACCAGAGGCAGACATGGAAACCACCCGGGTTTCCAAATGCCCCAACTGCGCGGCAGAGGTAGAATTCGATCCCACCACCCACGCCCGCGAATGCCCATTCTGCGCAACGCCCGTGGTCACCGACACCGGCGAAAGCCGCCACATAAAACCCAAGGGCGTATTGCCTTTCTCCATCGACGAACGCGCGGGCCACAAAGCCATGACAGACTGGCTTGGCCGCCTGTGGTTCGCGCCAAACGGGTTGAAGGAATACGCCCGCAAGGGGCGCCGGATGGAGGGGATCTATGTCCCCTACTGGACCTATGACGCCGACACCCGCAGTTCCTACTCAGGCCAGCGCGGCACGGTCTACTACGTGACCGAAACCGTCATGGTCGATGGCAAACCGCAGGCCAAACAGGTCGCAAAGGTGCGCTGGCGACCGGTGTCAGGTCGGGTCAAACGCTTCTTTGACGATGTGCTGGTGCTGGCGTCGAAAAGCCTGCCCAAACGCTATACCGATGCGCTGGAACCCTGGGATCTGTCGGCGCTGGAGCCGTATCAACCGCAATATCTAGCCGGGTTCCGGGCCGAAGCCTATGCGATCTCTTTGCAGGACGGTTTTGAGGAGGCCCGCGCCCATATGGACCGGGTGATCGAACGGGATGTGCGGTTTGATATCGGCGGCGACCGTCAGCGAATCTCGCATATCGACACGCAAGTCTCAGACGTTACCTTCAAACACATTCTGCTACCAGTGTGGCTGGCGGCCTATAAATACCGGGGCAAGACCTATCGTTTTGTGGTCAACGGACAATCCGGGCGGGTTCAGGGCGAACGCCCCTACTCCGCCTGGAAAATCGCAGGCGCCGCTGCCGTCCTGGCTGTCCTGATCGCCGCAGCAATCTATTTCGGGAACCAGCAGTAAACCTGCGACGTTCAAGCCCCCCGGACATGCCGATGCGCACAGCCCCAATCCGGGGCTATGCGCTGCGTGTCGCCGGACTGCCCGGCAATCTGTCCAAGGCCGATAAGCCTCAGGATTTGGCGATCTTGATCTTCTTCGCGGTCTCTGGCTGTTCCAACGCCTTCTTGGGCACGGTGATATGAAGCACACCATCCTCCATATGCGCCGCTGCCGCAGCGCCATCAGCATCTTCCGGCAGGCGGAAGGCACGGCGGAATGCACCATACTGGCGCTCGCTGAAGTACCAGGTATCGCCTTTCTTCTCGGTCGAGGTCTTCTTTTCGCCGCTGATGGTTAGAACGCCATTGTCCACCGTCAGTTCTACATCCTCATCGGTGACACCCGGTAGTTCCATGGTGATGTCATAGGCTGCATCCCCCGAAGAGGCCTCGGTCGCCGGGCTCAGCCAATCTGCAACCCGGGCACCAAATGCACGAAAGGGATCATAAAGCGATGGCCAGAAACCGCTTTGTTCGGTCTTTTCTACCATTGATCTTCCTCCTGTTTCGAACGCGGGCAGCGTATCTCAACCGGTGAGGTCTCGATTTGATCCATCTCAATTCTGGCCTTGAACCCCGTGGCACCGCTGGCCATTGTGGCGCCGCACCACAGCAGGAGAGTTGCAGATGACCACGAAGTCAGCCGATCTGACCGAACTGGACGCCCTGATGAAGGACCGTCACAGCTGCCGGGCCTTCCGCCCGGATCCGGTTGACCGGGAGGTGATCGAGCAGATCCTGCGCTGCGCCCAGAAAGTCCCGTCCTGGTGCAATGCCCAGCCGTGGAAAGTGACCATCACCAGCGGCGCCGAAACCGACCGTCTGCGCAACGCGCTGACAGAGGCTGCCATGGCGGGCGGACACGCACCGGACCTGAGTTTTCCGGACGGCTATTCAGATGAATATCAGGCGCGGCGCCGGGAATGTGGCTGGGCGCTGTACGAAGCGGTCGGAGTGACCAAGGGCGACCGCGCCGGATCTGCCCGGCAGATGATGGAGAACTTCAACCTTTTCGGCGCGCCCCATTGTGCGATCCTGTCCTCACCTGCCGAACTTGGCCCCTATGGCGCAATGGACAGTGGGGGTTTCGTTGCCGCCTTTACCCTGGCAGCGCAAGCCGCAGGGGTCGCCAGCGTCGCGCAGGCCGCGGTCGCCTCCTTTGCGCCGATGCTGCACGAGATGCTGGAGATCCCGCAGGATCGGCTGATCCTCTGCGCGATTAGCTTTGGCTATGCCGACCCGGATCATCCGGCAAACAGATTCAGAACCACCCGGGCCCCCCTGCCCGAATTCACCGACTGGCGCGGCTAAGTCATCGACAGAAAAGGACGACAATCCCCATGCGAGCCCTCATTCAGCGCGTCAGCGAAGCCTCAGTCACCGTCGATTCCGAAGTGACCGGCGAGATCGGGGCCGGGCTGTTGGTTTTGGTCTGCGCGATGGAGGGCGACACCGAAGCCGAAGCCGATCATCTGGCGGCGAAGATTTCCAAGCTGCGTATCTTTCAGGACGACGCGGGCAAGATGAACCGCTCGGTCCGCGACATCGGCGGCGCGGTTCTGGCGGTGAGCCAATTCACCCTGGCGGCAGATACCAGACGCGGCAACCGGCCCGGGTTTTCCGATGCCGCCGATCCTGAAACCGGCGCGCGGCTTTATGCCTATTTCTGCGAGGCGCTGACCGGTCTTGGCCTGCCGGTGGCCACCGGGCGGTTCGGCGCCGACATGAAGGTGCGCCTGCTGAATGACGGCCCCGTTACGATTTGGATGGACACCACCGCGTAAGAACCTTTCCGACCAGACCGGTCCTTTGCCCATGTGTTGTCTGGGGCGATTCTCTCTTCTGCCGCCGCGATTTGGCCAGATCTGCACGTAATCCCGGCATCGCACTACGAATGCGCAAAACCGGCATACGCATGTCGTTTTTGGTGAATTTTTGCCTTCCCCCGGTTTTCATTCACAAAAATGCGGCATACCACTGGCAAAACGCGACCTGTCGCTGGCATGTGTCCCGCCGCTTTGGCCCCGGACGCCGCTGCGGAACAGGTATTAATGCTTGCTAGGCCGCCGCAAATGCGCAAATCTTGAATAGCCAATCAAGAAAAAGCTGTTTGAAGCGGCAAATTCAACTGGGAGACTTCAATGAAAGATCAACTGTATTTCCTCGCGCGTCAGGCTGCCACGGGCATGATGAGCCGCCGCGAATTCATGGGCCGCGCCGCTGCGCTGGGTCTCACCGCTGCTGCAGCCAACTCGCTGCTGTCCACCGAAGTCATGGCCGCAGGCCCCCAAAAAGGCGGCACCATCCGCGTCGGCCTGCAGGGCGGCAGCACCACCGACAGCCTGGACCCGGCGCTGGCCACCAATCAGGTTGCCCTGTCGCTGATCCGTCTTTGGGGTGAATCCCTGGTCGAGCTGGCCGACGACGGCGGCATCCAGGGCAAGGTCGCGGAAAGCTACTCTGCCTCCGCAGACGCACGTGTCTGGACCTTCAAGATCCGCCAGGGCATCACCTTCTCCAACGGCAAACCCGTGACCGCCGAAGACGTGGCGCAGACCCTCGACCGTCACTCCGGCGAAGACACCAAATCCGGCGCACTGGGCATCATGCGCAGCATCACCAACATCTCGACCGAAGGTGACAGCGTCATCATCGAGCTGGACAGCCCCAACGCCGACCTTCCCTACCTAATGACCGACTACCACCTGGCCATCCAGCCCGGCGGCGGCAAGGACGATCCGGCAGCCGCAATCGGCACCGGCCCCTATATCCTGAAAGAAGTCGATATGGGCGTGCGTTTCGTTGCCGAGAAGAACCCTAACTACTGGGGTGATCTGGGCAATGCTGAAACCATCGAATACGTGGTGATCAACGACAACACCGCCCGCGTTGCCGCGCTGCAATCGGGTCAGGTCGACATGATCGACCGGGTGCCCCCGCGCACCGCGAAACTGGTTGACCGCGCGCCGAACATCAACGTGCATTCCACCAGCGGCCCCGGCCACTACGTGTTCATCATGCACTGCAACACTGCACCGTTTGACAACAACGACGTGCGGATGGCGCTGAAATACGGCATCAACCGTCAGGAAATGGTCGACAAGATCCTCAATGGCTACGGCACGGTCGGCAACGACTCCCCGATCAACTCGTCCTATCCGCTTTATACCGAGTTCGAGCAGCGCGAGTTCGATCCGGACAAGGCGATGCACCACCTGAAGAAATCGGGTTACGACGGTGAGATCCTGCTGCGGACTTCGGACAACTCCTTCCCGGGCGCACCGGATGCGGCGGCCCTGTTCCAGCAGTCCTGTGCAACCGCAGGCATCAACGTCAACGTCAAGCGTGAGCCTAACGATGGCTACTGGTCCGAGGTCTGGAACAAGCAGCCCTTCTGCACCAGCTACTGGGGCGGTCGTCCGACCCAGGACCAGATGTACACCACCGCTTATCTGTCGACGGCGGACTGGAACGACACCCGGTTCAACAACGAAAAGTTCGACCAGCTGCTGCTGGCGGCTCGCGCCGAGCTGGACACCGCCAAGCGGACCCAGATGTATGCCGACATGGGCGCCATCCAGCGCGACGAAGGCGGCCTGATCTGCCCGATGTTCAACGACTTCGTCGATGCGACCTCGGATAAGCTGGCAGGCTGGGTCGACGGTGCAAAAGGCTTTGCCCTGATGAACAGCTACGCACCGCACAAAATGTGGGTGAAGGCATAACATGCCCCTCCTGTTAAAACTTTTGGCCCAGCGCATTGCGCTGGGTCTTCTCCTGCTGTTTCTGGTTTCTGCCCTGATTTTTGCCGGGACAATGATCCTGCCCGGTGACGTTGCGCAATCGATCCTGGGACAGTCCGCCACGCCCGAGGCGCTGGCCAACCTGCGTGCCGAGCTTGGCCTGAACGAGCCCGCGCTGCAGAGATATTTTGACTGGCTCGGCGGTATCATGACCGGCGATCTGGGAACCGCCCTGACAAGCGGCAGTGACATCGCAGAAAGCATCGGCAAGCGCCTGTCGAATACGCTTTTCCTCGCTTTCTGGGCTGCCGTCATCGCGGTGCCTCTGGCAATCTTCCTTGGCCTGCTGGCCGTGCGGTTCAAGGACCGTTGGCCCGACAAGCTGATCTCGGCTGTCACGCTGGCCTCGATCTCGATCCCGGAATTCCTGATCGGCTATGTGCTGATGTACCTGATCGCGGTCAAACTGCGCTGGTTCCCGTCGGTTGCGATGATCAACGACAACATGTCGCTGGGTGAAAAGCTGAGCTCCATTGCCCTGCCCGTTGCGGTTCTGACCCTCGTCGTTCTGGCGCATATGATGCGCATGACCCGGGCTGCGATCCTCAATGTGATGCAATCGGCCTATATCGAAACCGCCGAGCTGAAGGGCCTCAACGGCTTTCAGGTGATCTTCCGCCACGCCTTCCCGAACGCGATCGCGCCAATCGTCAACGTTGTGATGCTGAACCTTGCCTATCTGGTGGTTGGTGTCGTCGTGATCGAAGTCGTCTTCGTCTATCCCGGCATGGGCCAGTATCTGGTCGATCACGTGTCGAAACGGGACGTTCCTGTGGTGCAGGCCTGCGGTCTGATCTTTGCCGCCGTCTACATCGGTCTCAACATGGTTGCAGATATCGTTGCCATCCTGTCGAACCCGCGTCTGAGGCATCCGAAATGAAAAATATCCCCATTTCTGCCCTCATCGGGCTGTTCTTTACAGCGCTCTACTTCCTGATGGCCATCCTGGCGCCGCTGATTGCCCCCTATGGCATGGCCGAGGTCGTCGGTGACGTCTGGGAGCCGTCCTCGTCCGAATTCTTGCTCGGCACCGACAACATCGGCCGCGATCTGCTGACCCGCATGATCTACGGCGGGCGCACCACCATCTTCATCGCAACCATGGCCACGGTGGTTTCCTTCACACTTGGTTCGGTTCTTGGCTTTTTTGCCGCCGTCACCGGTGGCTGGGTTGATCAGGCACTGTCGCGCTTTGTCGATCTGGTGATGTCGATCCCGACGCTGATCTTTGCCCTTGTGGTTCTGTCGGTGACACCGGTCACCGTGCCGATGTTGATCATCGTGATGGGCCTCTTGGATTCCACCCGTGTCTACCGTCTGGCCCGCGCCGTTGCGGTGGATATCGAGGTCATGGACTATGTCGAAGCCGCCCGTTTGCGCGGCGAAGGCACCGTCTGGATCATCTTCCGCGAAATCCTGCCCAACGCACTGTCACCGCTGGTGGCTGAGATGGGCCTGCGCTTCATCTTCATGGTTCTGTTCGTCTCCACCCTGTCGTTCCTGGGTCTGGGCGTGCAGCCCCCCGAAGCGGACTGGGGCGGTATCGTGAAAGAGAACAAGGACGGTATCGTCTACGGCATTCCTGCCGCACTGATCCCGGCCTTTGCCATCGCCACGCTGGCGATCTCGGTCAATCTGGTTGCCGACTGGGTGCTGAACCGAACCACCTCGCTGAAAGGAGGCCGCGGATGAGCGATCCACTGATTAAAGTCCGTGACCTGAAAATCGGGGCAACGGTCTATCCGCCCGGCGAACGGCCGCATGACATCGAAATCGTGCATGGCGTCAGCTTTGATCTGGAAAAGGGCAAGGTACTCGGTCTCATCGGGGAATCCGGTGCCGGCAAATCTACCATCGGTCTTGCCGCCATGGCCTATGGCCGCGGCGGTGTGAAGATCACCGGTGGAGAGGTCTGGATCAACGGGCGTGATATCCTGAAATCCTCGCTGCGCGATGTGCGCCGCCTGCGCGGCGGTGAAGTGACCTATGTGTCGCAATCCGCAGCTGCTTCGTTCAACCCGGCCAAGAAAATCATGGAACAGGTGACCGAGGCCGCGGTGGAGCAAGGCAAGTTCTCCAAGAAAGACGCCGAGGCCCGCGCTCGGACCCTGTTTGCCAAGCTCGGCCTGCCGGATCCGGACAATATCGGGGACCGCTATCCGCACCAGGTGTCGGGCGGTCAGCTGCAGCGCTGCATGACAGCGTTGGCGCTCTGCCCCGAGCCCGATCTCGTGGTCTTTGACGAGCCGACAACCGCACTGGATGTGACCACCCAGATCGACGTGTTGAAGGCGATCAAGGAAGCGATCCGCGACACCGGTGTGGCGGCGCTTTATATCACCCACGATCTGGCGGTGGTGGCACAGGTCAGCGATGACATCATGGTACTGCGCCATGGCGACATGGTCGAATACGGTGATGTGGATCAGATCATCAATGCACCGCAGGAAGACTACACCAAGGCGCTTGTCTCGGTCCGCTCGATCGAGCATGAGGAGAAGGCCCCGTCAGGCGATCCGGTGCTTAGCATCCGCAACATTACCGCGCGCTACAAGGGCACCAAGTTCGACGTGCTGCATCACGTCAACGCCGATCTCTACCCCGGCCAGACGCTGGCGGTGGTGGGTGAATCCGGTTCCGGCAAATCCACCCTCGCCCGCGTGATCACCGGCCTTCTGCCGCCGCGCGAAGGGGAAATCGAATTCGCAGGCCGCGTGCTCTCTCCCGATCTGGCAAGCCGGACAAAGGATGATCTGCGCGAATTGCAGATGATCTACCAGATGGCGGATGTGGCGATGAACCCACGCCAGACCGTGGGGACTATCATCGGGCGCCCGCTGGAGTTCTACTTCGACATGAAGGGCGCCGAAAAGCGCAAGCGGATCATCGAACTTCTGGATGAGATCGAACTGGGCGAAAGCTTCATCGACCGCTACCCGGCCGAGCTGTCGGGCGGTCAGAAGCAGCGTGTCTGCATCGCGCGGGCACTGGCGGCCAAACCCAAGATGATCATCTGTGACGAGGTGACATCGGCGCTCGACCCGCTGGTGGCGGACGGCATTTTAAAGCTGCTGCTGAACCTGCAGAAGATCGAGAACGTCGCCTATCTGTTCATCACCCACGATCTGGCGACGGTGCGGGCGATCTCGGACAATATCGCCGTGATGTATCAGGGCCGCGTGCAGCGCTATGGCAGCAAGACCGAGGTGCTGTCTCCGCCGTTCGACGATTACACCGATCTGCTGCTTGGGTCGGTGCCGGAAATGCGGCTGGGCTGGCTCGAAGAAGTCATCGCGAACCGCAAGATGGAAAGCGCCGGGAACTGATCCGGCGCCTCGGTCACAAAACACCACAGGCCCGCGCAGCTGCGTGGGCCTGTGCCGATAAGGGCGGTCTCACCCGCCGGGCAAACGCCAAGACAAGGATTGCCAATCATGGACAACAAACTCCTCCTCATCATTCTGGACGGTGTGCCGTGGCGCAATTTCCGCCGCCTGTTCGGAAATCTAGAAGGCTGGGTCGACAGCGGTGAAGCCCGCGTCTGGAAACACCGCGCCGTGCTGCCGTCGATTTCCGCCAGCTGCTATGCCTCGATCCACACCGGCGTGGCCCCGGCGGAACATGGCTGCACCGGCAACGGCAACGTTTTCCGCCTGTCGCACAAGGACGTCTTCAGCCAGGTACGCAGCGGTGGCGGCACGACCGGAGCCGTGGCGCATAGCTTCTGGTCCGAGTTCTTCAACCGGCACCCTTTCGATTTCGTGCGCGACATCGAATACGATGAACCCGAAAGCGAGACCATCAACCACGGTCGTTTTCACAGCATGACCGGTTACGGTCTCATCAACCAGATGACGCCCTCGGATGTGGATCTCTTCGGCACGCTCACCAACCTCGCCCACCGGTTCGATCTGAACTATGGCATGCTGCACACCTGCACGCTGGACAGCATGGGGCACCGGTTCTTCCACGACTGCCAGGAGATGGACCATGCCTGCGCGGTCATGGACGAGATGCTGGCGCCCTTCATTCCGCGCTGGCGCAAGATGGGTTACGAGGTGATCGTCACCGCCGACCACGGACAGGACGAACGCGGCCACCACGGCGGACGCAGCCCGCTGCAACAGGAAACCGCGCTCTATTATTTCGGCGATGCCGAAGGCCCCCATGCGGACACCGTCATCGACCAACTGCAACTGGCACCAACAATCCTGAACCGGCTGGGGGCGCCCATCGCCGATACAATGAAGGCCAAACCCTTTCTGAGCTGATGCAAACGGAGCACCCATGCTGAAACCCGCAGTTGCCTGCCTTGCCCTATTCGCCGCTCCGGCAGCCGCGGGCGATTTCTGCCATGATCTGTGGTACACACGGAACGCCATCATGGACCGGGCCGGGTATTGCTTTGGTTCCGCTCTGGGTCAGGCGGTGTTCGGCACGGGGCCCTGCATCGGCAAATCGGTCAGCCTGACGCCGCAGGATCAGCAACGTGTCGCGCAGATCCAGGGAATGGAGCGCGACATGTCCTGCCGGGTGAATACCAAACAGCACCATCTGGATCTGGATGATTTGCATATCCGCAGGCAGCTGTCGGATCTGCCGATCCCGGACGAGATACAGGGCGCGTGCCTCGGCTGGATGGGCCCCGCGACCGCGCTGCATGCCGGGCATAGCGAAGCCAGCCCCGTCATCGGGCAGATCCTGCCCGATGACACCGTATCCTATAGCCACTGGCCCGATGCGGGCTGGACCTACGTCACCACATCTGCGGGACATGGTGACTGGCGCGTCAAAAGCGGCGGCTGGCTGAACTATGAAAAGGCCGGGGAGGTCCCCTGCCGGGATTTCGCGGGCTGATCACCCGCCCCCAACCCTAATCGTAAGGCCAGATTTCCTGGCCCAGCGCCTCAATGGCGAGCGAGATACGTTCGAAACTGTCGCGGGCGCGGCCAACTGAATGGCGCGCGCGCAGATAACCGTGCACCAGCCCTTCTTCGTTGATCCAATGGGCCTTGCCCCCGGCCGCGAGGATGCGGTCCCGGTAATCGCGGCTGTCATCGCGCACAGGGTCGCAATCGGCGCTGATCAGAATGGTCGCGGGCAGTCCGGAAAAGTCGCCGTCCTGCAGCGGCGCATAGGTGGGATCGCCTTGGGGCACCTTGCCATCCTTGCAGCGTACCCCCTGATAAAACAGGATTTCATCCCTGGTCAGCATCGGAGCCTTGGCATGCTCGAGGTAGGATCCCGCATTCACATCGCCGCCAAAGGCGCCATAGATCAGCACCTGCCCCAGAATGCGATCCGTCCGCCCCCGGGCGTGATGGGCCACCGCTGCACAAAGGTTAGCGCCAGCACTGTCGCCAGAGAGGACAATACCGCCCTCATATTCTGACAGGATCCATTCAAAGGCCGCCCAGGCGTCATCGAACATCGCCGGGTGCATATGCTCGGGCGCCAGACGATAGTCGACTGCAACCACGCGATATCCGGTCTGGGCGCAGATCTCGGCGCAGACGTCATCATGGCTTTCCAGCCCGCCAACGACAAAGCCGCCACCATGGCAATACATCACCGTGCGCGTCGGGTCCCCGGCAGTATAGATCCGCACCGGCACCCCATTGACCTGCCGGTCCTCGGTCTCGACCACATCAGGGCGGGGCGCCAGAAAACTGCGGGCCATGGCGTTGTAGATCTCGCGTTGCTCCGGAACCGAACGCTCTGCCGTATCCGCCGGATAACAGTCGTTGGTGCGGCGAATGAACGCCCAGGTTTCCGCGTCGATCAGTTGTTCGTAGTCCATGATCTGGAAGCCTCCCTTTTGCCTGCTGAGGCAAACCCTAGGCCACGCCATGGCAGGAAGGGAATGCCCAAAACGACACAAAGCGCCCTTTCAGGCGCTTTGTGTAGAATTCTGATATCAGACCAGAGTCAGCCCTGATCCTGCGGCAGATGCTCCCACGGGCGGGTAAAGCCCCCCAGAACCTGACCGATTTCGCCGTCGCTGGCGCCGTTGGCCTCGACCTGCGCGACAAGGCCGCGCTTCTTGTCGTCGATCACTGCTTCAACGCGGGTCGGCAGCCCCGCCTTCAGCAGCGCTTCGTTGTAGATCCGGGTGATGGCATTCTTACGCAGGTCCGGTTTGAAAACCTTGCCAACGGCCGTCTTCGGCAGCTCGTCCAGCACCGTCAGATGTTTCGGGATCGCCGCGCGTTCGTGGATGTGCACCTTGCAGTAATCCATCAGCTCTTCTGCCGTGGCGCTGGCACCATCGACCAGTTCCACAAAGGCACAAGGCACCTCACCAGCGTGAATATCGGGCTGTCCGATCGCCCCGGCAAAGGCGACGGCCTCGTGCCCGAGCAGCGCCTCTTCGATCTCGGCGGGATCGATATTGTGACCGCCGCGGATGATCAGGTCCTTGGCCCGCCCGGTGATCCAGACATAACCATCAGCATCGACACGCCCCAGATCTCCGGTGCGCAGGTATTTATCGTGGAAATAAAGGTCGGCGTTCTTTTCCGCCTCGGTATAGGTATTGCCCGCATAGACACCGGGGTTGGACACGCAGATCTCGCCAACCTCGTCGGTGCCGCACTCCACCAGCCCGTCGGCAGTGGATTTGATGATCTTCACATCGGTATAGGGGAATGGAATCCCGATCGAGCCGATCTTCTTTTCTCCATCCACCGGGTTACAGGACACCAGGCATGTGGCCTCGGTCAGACCGTAGCCTTCGACAATATTGACGCCGGTGGCCTTCTCAAACCGGCGGAACAGTTCGACCGGCAGCGGCGCCGAGCCGGAAAAGGCCGTTTTCACCGTCGACACATCCGCATCAACCGGGCGCTGCATTTTGGCCGAGATCGCGGTCGGCACGGTGATGATAAAGGAAATCTTCCAGCGTTCGATCAGCTTCCAGAAATTGTCGAACACCCCATCGCCGCGATAGCCCTGCGGCGTCGGGAAAACCACATGCGCGCCCGAGGCCACTGCTGCCATCACGATCACATGGCAGGCAAAGACGTGGAACAGGGGCAGCGGACACATGATGTTGTCCTCTTCGGTAAAGAGCAGGCTATGCCCGATCCAGCCGTTGTAGATCATCCCCGAATAGGTGTGCTGCGCCACCTTGGGCATGCCGGTTGTACCACCAGTGTGGAAATAGCAGGCGACGCGGTCCTCGGTGCCGTCGGCAAACTGCAGCGTGGTGGGCTGACGGCGCATTTCCTTGGTGAAGCTCTTGTAATCGGCGTGGGCCAGCTGCGCCTTATTCTCCAGCTTGGGCCGCACCAGGGGCACGATCCAGGATTTCGGCGGCGTCAGATAGCGGTTCAGGTCCACCTCAAGGATGGTGTTCACATGCGGCGCATGGCGCACCGCCTCGGCCACCTTCTGGGCCACGTCGGTCTTCGGGAAGGGTTTGAGCGTCACCACGACCTTTGCGTTGGTTTCCCGCAGGATCGAAGCAATCTGCTCCGGCTCCAAGAGCGGGTTGATCGGGTTCACGATCCCCGCAACGGCACCCGCCAACATGGTCACCAGCGTTTCGGTGCAGTTCGGCAGGATATAGGCGACAACGTCCTTCTCCCCGACGCCCAGCTCGCGGAACAGATTGGCCGCTTGGGTGACCTGATCCTTGAGCTGGCTCCAGTTCAGGGTTTCCGCCTTGTCGTTCGGGCCGGAAAACAATTGATAGCTGATTGCATTATTGGTCGGGAACTTGCCTGCCGTGCGGTCCAGCAACCCGTACAGAGTGGTCGGCAGGTCCCGCGCCTCCCACGGCATCTCGTTCTCAACTGCCTTGCAATCTTCCACTGTGGCAAACGCCATTGCTTTCCTCCCCTGCCCCCTGTCCCGGGGGATTATCTCCTACGATCAAGATGGTTGTAAAACCCGCGCTGTGCAAGCGCAGCGCAAGGGTCACGTCAAGGCAGGGGCGCATTTAACGCTGCGACAAATCATTAGCTTACGAAAGGGAAACCGGGCCGTGGGGCGGAATGTGTCCGTGCAGGAAGGTTACTCTGCGGCAAGCCCGTCAGTGAACTGGAGGCGCGCCAGACGCGCGTAAAGCCCGCCTTCGGCAACCAGCGCATCATGCGTGCCGGTGGCCACGATGCGGCCCTCCTCCATCACCACGATCCGGTCGGCCTTTTTCACCGTCGCAAGCCGGTGCGCTACGATCAGCGTGGTGCGGCCT
Source organism: Pseudophaeobacter sp. C1-32P7 (assembly GCF_041008775.1). Taxonomy (NCBI): domain Bacteria; kingdom Pseudomonadati; phylum Pseudomonadota; class Alphaproteobacteria; order Rhodobacterales; family Roseobacteraceae; genus Pseudophaeobacter; species Pseudophaeobacter sp. C1-32P7. The sequence goes on from NZ_JAXGFR010000002.1 coordinate 173,018, forward strand.
TGGCTCAGTTCATCCACGGCAGCCTGCACCAGACGCTCGCTTTCGGCATCCAGCGCCGAGGTTGCCTCGTCCAGCAGTAGAACCGGCGCATCGCGCAGGATGGCCCGGGCGATGGCGATCCGCTGTTTCTGACCACCAGACAGCATCACACCGCGCTCGCCCACATAGCTGTCATAGCCTTCGGGGAGGGCCGAAATGAAATCATGCGCAGCAGCGGCGCGGGCGGCGGCTTCGACCTCTGCATCAGTGGCGTCAGGGCGACCAAAGCGGATGTTTTCCCGCGCGGACGCGGCAAAAATAATCGGATCCTGTGGCACCATGGCGATATGTTTGCGGAAGGCATCCCGGCGCAGATCACTGAGCGCAACACCATCCAGGCGCACCGCACCGGCGTTCGGGTCATAAAACCGCTGGATCAGCTGAATGATCGTCGTCTTGCCTGCGCCCGACGGGCCGACAAAAGCCACCGTTTCACCGGGTTCGATGGAGAGAGAAACATCGTCCAGCGCCAGCACATCGGGGCGCGCGGGATAGCGGAACATCACGTTTTCAAAACTGATTTCGCCGCGCACCGGCTCAACCAGCGCCTTGGGCGCGCTGGGATCGTTGACGGCATCCTCGGCATTCAGCAACTCGACCAGCCGTTCGGTGGCCCCGGCCGCCCGTTGCAATTCGCTCCAGATTTCCGACAGGGCGGCGACGGAGCCCGCCACCAAAACCGAGTATATGACGAATTGGATCAGGGTGCCTTCGGTCATCACACCGGCGCGCACGTCGATGGCGCCCATCCACAGCACTCCGACGATGCCGGAAAACACCAGGAAGATCACGATGACCGTCAGAAACGCCCGCGTGCGGATCCGCTTGCGCGAAACGTCGTAGGAGGTTTCGGTCATCTGCGCGAATTGCAGACGGCTTGCGTCCTCATGAGTAAAGGCCTGCACGGTCTGCACCGCACCCAGCGCCTCTCCGGCATTGCCAGAGGAGGCCGCGATCCAGTCTTGGTTTTCGCGGCTGATAGCTCGCAAGCGCCGTCCCAGCACCAGAATCGGCACAATAACGGCAGGGACGATCAGCAGCACCAGACCAGTCAGCTTGGCCGAGGTCAGCAACATCAGGAACAGCCCGCCGCCAAACAACAGCATATTGCGCAGGGCAATGGAGACAGAAGAGCCGAGAACCGACTGGATCAGCGTGGTGTCGGTGGTGATCCGGCTCAGCACCTCGCCGGTCATGATCCGCTCATAGAACACGGGGCTCATCCCGATGACCCGGTCGAACACCGCCTTGCGGATATCAGCCACGACCCGTTCACCCAGCCGCGTCACCAGCGCATAGCGCAGGCCGGTGCCCACAGCCAAAAGGGCCGCCATCGCCAAGGCGGCCATGAAATACTGGTTCAGCAACGCATTGTCGGAGATGCGAAAGTTGTCCACCACCCGGCGCACGGCCAGCGGCAGGCTCAGCGACACGCCTGCGGTCAGGACCAGCGCGCAGGTGGCAACGAACATCAGCGCCTTGTAGGGGCGCATGAAAGGCCACAGCGCCGCCAGCACTCCGATTTTGCGCGAACTTTGCCGCTCTTCTTTCGCGTTCGGGGCTGCCGTCTTGCGCGCCATTGCTGATCCTTATGACAATTTCCTGGCAAAGCCATGAGCCTTGCGGTCCAGTGTGGTTCATGGCCCTCAAGGCCCCGCAGGTCAAGCGTTCCGCCCATGGGCATCTGGACGCACACCTTGTTAAAAGTGGCAAACGGCCCCTGAAACTGTGACCAATCAACAGAAGACCGTGCCGGTAAATCAGAAAATCTATGCTTGGGGGAGTTTCTGGAGCGGGTAGCGGGAATCGAACCCGCACCTTAAGCTTGGAAGGCTCTTATGATACCATTTCACCATACCCGCTCAGAGTAATCCGTGATTTATTTGAAGCCGCAGGTGAGGTCAACCACCTTCTTGACCACAAAACCCAGGATAAGGGATGCGCGCCCCTCCTGGCGCGAAAACTTCTATATCAAAGGGGCTTGCGCGGAATTCCTGCCCGAACCTGAGGGCAGCACACGCTCGTTCCAGCGGTCATCTCCCATCAATGTGCAACCGGCTGCGGCTCTGATCTTTCGGCCTTTGTAACAATCAGGATAGACAGGCGCCTGAGCGGCCCTAACTGTCACCCATCCCCATCGTCTTGCCGCCACAAACGCTGCATTGGAAACCGCCTCCATGACCACGAAGACCGCCATTCTGACATCCCACGGGCAACCTTCGGCGCCAGAGCCGCCGGAACGCGCCCTTGCCGCCTTGGCGGCAGAGGTGGCGGTGCATCTGCCAAGTTGGGATATTCGCTCCGCCACCCTGGCCAATCCCGGCAGGCTGGATGCGGTGATGACAGACGGCGCCATCATCTACCCCTTTTTCATGGCCCGGGGCTGGTTCACCGCAAAGGTCCTGCCCGAGCGGCTGTCGGGACGTGATTACACCATGGCCTGCCCCTTTGGGCTGGATCCCTCCCTGCCCGGTCTGACCGCAGCTGCCCTGCAAGACGCGCAAAGAGAGGCCGGATGGGTCGACGCCCCCCTCTCCGTGCTGCTCGCTGCGCATGGCTCCGCCCGCGGCCCAAAGGCAGCCGAAGCCGCAGAGGCGTTCGCCACCCACCTGCGCGCGCTTCTGCCCGGCGCCCAGATCAGCCCCGCCTTTGTGGAGCAAGCCCCCGGCATCGACACGGTTGCACGCATCCTGCCCCGCCGGACCCTGTGCCTGCCGTTTTTCGCTCAGGCCGGTGATCACGTACGCGAGGACATTCCAGAGGCTCTCAACAGCGCCGCGTTCGCGGGACAGGTCCTACCGGTTGTCGGCGCCCTGCCCGGCACCCCTGCCCTGATCGCAAAGGCCATTGCCGCCGCCAACAGCGGGTAAGACCAGCCAATCGATCGGCAAGCCATGACAAACGCATGGCCGCTGGCAGGTATCTGCTTGTTTTCCGGAGCTATGTCGCTGTGGATATTTGGAGGCGAGTACCGGAATCGAACCGGTGTACACGGATTTGCAATCCGCTGCGTCACCACTCCGCCAACTCGCCTTCTGCCCTGTCGCCAAGGTCTTTGTGGTGTGGCGCTGGAAGTAGCGTGATTCATTTCCAAGCACAAGGCCAAACCTGCATTCCGCGCCAATCATGGACAGCGCTTGTCCCATCTTCGGGACAAGCGCCAGCGAAGGTTCAACCTTTCAGGCGGAACCTCTGGATTTTTCCGGTTTCCGTCTTGGGCAGCGCTTTGGTGAAGACCACGGAGCGCGGGTATTTATAGGGGGCAATGCTCGCCTTCACGTGGTCCTGCAACAGCTTGACCAGCGCGTCCGAGGGCATATGTCCGGCGGTCAGCACCACATGCGCCTCGACGATCTGGCCGCGCGCCTCGTCCGGGGCGCCGACGACAGCGCATTCAGAAACGGCTTCATGCGCCAGAAGCGCGGCTTCCACCTCGGGGCCGGCAATATTGTAGCCGGAGGAGATGATCATATCGTCATTTCGGGCGGCGAAATGCAGGTAACCCTCTTCATCCATGACAAAGCTGTCGCCAGTGACGTTCCAGCCGTCCTGGACATAGGTTTTCTGGCGCTCGTCCGCCATGTAACGGCAGCCGGTTGGCCCCTTGACCGCCAGGCGGCCAATCTCTCCGCGCGGCGCCTCATTCCCATCGGCGTCCAGCACCCGCACCTGATAGCCTGAGACGGGTTTGCCGGTGCAGGCGGGCTTGTGGTCGGTGAACCGGTTGGTGATGAAGATATGCAGCATTTCCGTGGCACCGATGCCGTCCAGCATCGGTTTTCCGGTCTTCGCCATCCACTCGTCATAGACCGGCGCCGGCAGGGTTTCCCCGGCCGAAACAGCCGCCCGCAACGACGACAGGTCGGCGCCTTCCTCCATCGCTTGCAGCATCACCCGATAGGCGGTGGGCGCCGTAAAGCAGACGGTCGCCTTGTATTTTTCAATGATTTCAATCAGGTTTGGCGGTGATGCATTTTCCAGCAGCGTCGCGGCAGCGCCAAAGCGCAGCGGGAAGATTGCCAGCCCGCCAAGGCCAAAGGTAAAGGCCAGCGGCGGTGAGCCGACAAAGATATCCTCGGGCTGCACATCAAGCACTTCGCGCGCATAGCCATCCGCGATGATCAGAAGATCGCGGTGGAAATGCATGGTCGCCTTGGGGGATCCCGTGGTGCCCGAGGTAAAGCCCAGCAGCGCTACATCATCGCGCCCGGTTTCAACCGCATCAAAGGTCACCGGTTTTTCCAGCGCCAGACGGTCAAGTTCCGCATCGTGGTTGGAGGTGCCGTCAAAGCCGACCACCGACGTCAGGAAGTCCGAGGTCTTGGCGCAGGAGACCAACTCATCCATCAGCCGCGTATCGCAAAGCGCGTGGCTGATCTCGGCCTTGTCGACGATGGCGGCCAGCTCTCCGGCGCGCAGCATCGGCATGGTGTTGACCACCACCGCGCCCGCCTTGGTCGCGGCCAGCCAGCAGGCCACCATGGCCGGGTTATTGGCTGAGCGGATCAGCACACGATTGCCCGGTTTAACGCCCAGATCCTCGGTCAGCACATTGGCCAGCCGGTTGGTCCAGTCAGACAGTTCCTTGTAGGTGCGGCGCCGTCCGTTACCGATCAGAGCGGTGTGATCGCCAAAGCCCTTTTCCACCATGGCATCGGTCAGCTCGACCGCGGCGTTCAGCCGTTCCGGGTAGTCGAAGCCCTCTAGCAGGAAGTCCGGCCATTGGTCCGCAGGTGGCAGGTTATCGCGGGTGAAGGTGTCGCTATGTGCGGTCGGTCCCAGCATCTCATTTGCCTCCTTCAAAGGCGCCAAGTGTCTGGCGCGCGATCACCACCCGCTGGACGTCCGATGCGCCCTCATAGATGCGCAAGGCGCGGATATCGCGGTAAAGTTCCTCGACCTTCTGACCATGGCGCACACCGTCCCCGCCGTGCAACTGCACCGCCTTGTCGATGACCTGCTGCGCCTGATCGGTGGAGAAGAGCTTCGCCATCGCCGCTTCGCGGGTCACGCGGGCTGCACCGGAATCCTTAGTCCACGCGGCGCGGTAGACCAGCAGAGCCGCCGCATCCACATCCAGCGCCATATCGGCGATATGCCCCTGCACCATCTGCAGATCGAACAGCGGCGCGCCTTGGACCTGACGGCTGGTGACGCGGCTTAGCGCCTCGTCCAGTGCCCGGCGGGCAAAGCCAAGGGCCGCGGCCGCAACGGTAGAGCGGAAAACGTCCAGAACCGACATGGCGATCCGGAACCCCTGCCCCGGTCCACCGATCATCGCGCTTGCCGGGATCCGGCAATCGGTGAAGCGCAGGGTGGCAAGCGGGTGCGGCGCAATCACCTGCTGGCGTTCGACCACCTCGAACCCCGGCAGGCCGGCAGGCACGATGAAGGCAGACAACCCCTTGGCGCCCGGTCCCTCTCCGGTGCGGGCAAACAGAGTATAAACGTCTGCAATCCCGCCGTTTGAGATCCAGGTCTTTTCTCCATTCAGCACATATTCATCGCCATCCAGCGTCGCTGTCATTGTGGAATTTGCCACATCCGAACCAGATTGCGGTTCCGTGAGCGCAAATGCCGAAATCCCCTGCCCGGAGCGGGTCAGCGGCAGCCATTCTGCCTGTTGCGCTTCGTTGCCGAACAGGGAAATCGCCCCAGTTCCAAGACCTTGCATGGCAAAGGCAAAGTCGGCGAGCCCATCGTGACGGGCCAGAGTTTCCCGGATCAGGCACAGGCTGCGCACATCCAGGGTTTCACCGGCTGGCGCGCCGGAATGCTGCGCCCAGCCGCCCTCTCCAAGCGCGATCACAAGCGCCCGGCAGGCGGCATCGGTGTCCGAATGGTCGATACCGCTGACGGTCTCGGCCGCCCAAGCATCCAGATCCGCTGCCAGCGTTCTGTGCCGGTCCTCGAAGAATGGCCAGTTCAGAAATGTCCGGTCCGCCATGATGAAACTCCCCTTTGGCTGTCTTGTGCAGCTCTTCTCCGTCAATGCGAAGCCCGCCGCGGCATAGACCGGGCGGGCGATAGAACTCAGTCTCCTTCGAAGACCGGTTTTTCCTTGTTTACAAAGGCATGGTAGGCGCGTTCAAAGTCTGCTGTCTGCATGCAGATTGCCTGCGCCTGGGCCTCGGCCTCGATCGCCTGTTCGATGGACATCGACCATTCCTGCGCCAGCATTGTCTTGGTCATCATGTGACCAAAATTCGGCCCCGCCGCGATCCGCGTCGCCCATTGGCGCGCCTCTGCGGTCAGCTCTTCGGCCGGGACCAGCTTGTTATGGAAACCCCAGGCGGCGCCTTCCTCGGCGCTCATCGAGCGGCCGGTATAAAGCAGCTCAGCCGCGCGGCCCTGACCGATGATCCGGGGCAGGATGGCGCAGGCGCCCATATCGCAGCCCGCCAGACCGACGCGGGTGAACAGGAAGGCCGTCTTGGCCTCGGGCGTGGCGATACGCAGATCCGACGCCATCGCGATGATCGCCCCTGCGCCCACGCAGATGCCGTCAATCGCCGCAATTACCGGCTTGCCGCAATTCACCATCGCCTTGACCAAATCGCCGGTCATCCGCGTAAACGCCAGCAGTTCCTTCATGCTCATCTTGGTCAGGGGGCCAATGATATCATGCACATCCCCGCCCGAGCTGAAGTTGCCACCATTGGAGGCAAAGATCACCGCCTTGATGTCATCGTCATAGTGCAGCTCGCGGAACCAGTCGCGCATCTCGGCATAGCTGTCAAAGGTCAGCGGGTTCTTGCGCTCGGGCCGGTCCAGCGACACGGTCGCAATGCCATCTTCGACATGGCAGAGAAAATGTTTGGTATCCGTATTGATCATCGGCTTTCATCCTTGTTTTCCAAACGGCGGGCGACAGCATCCAGCGCCTCGGCCATGGTCTGCGCCGCCTCGGGGGGCACATCGGCGAACATCTTGTCGATCCAGGCTTCATGCGCTTCGGCCTGCCGTGCGAATTCGGCGCGGCCCTGCGCGGTCATCCGCACCAAGCTGGCGCGGCGGTCGCCCGGCACCGGTTCGCGCTGGACGTGGCCATCCTCGACCAGACGTTCGATGATGCCGGTCACGTTGCCGTTCGACACTTTCAGCACGCCAGAGAGCTGGCTCATCTTGAGCCCGTCTTCGTGCTGGACCAGCGCTGCCATCACATCGAAACGCGGCAGGGTGGTCGAAAAATCGCGGCGCAGGTTTTCGCGGATCTCGCTTTCCACCGCGCGGGTCGCCTTCAAAACCCGCAGCCACAGCCGCAATCTGTCTTTTGAGGTTTCCGCCACGTTCAGATCTCGCCTCCTGATATGGGCAGGGCAGAACCGTTCACCGATCCCGCCCCCTCGCTTGCCAGCCACAACGCCGCTTCGGCAACCTCGGCAGGTTGGATGAAACGACCCTGCGGATTGCTGGCGCGCAGTGATTTTTCCGCCTTCTCCGGGGTCATCCCGGTCTTGGCGACGATATTATCCACCGATCTTTGCAGGAGCGGCGTTTCAATGAAACCCGGACAAATCGAATTTACCGTGATGCCGGTGCGTGCCAGTTCCAGCGAGAGCGCCCGCGTCAACCCGATCACGCCGTGCTTTGCCGCGCAATATCCTGAAACATAGGGGTATCCCTTCAACCCCGCGGTCGAGGCGATGGCGATCATACGGCCCCAGCCTGCCTCTTTCATGCCAGGCAGCGCCGCCTGCCAGAGGTTGAAAACCCCCGCAAGATTGACCGACAGGGCGGCGCCGAAATCCTCGGCACTCATCCGGTCAAAGGGTTTGGAGGGCGCTGCCCCGGCATTGGCTAGGGCAATGGCGACCGGTCCGTTCTTGTCCGCCGCCTCGGTGAGCGCTGCCTCAACGGCAGCGCGGTCGGTGACATCGCAGGTCAGCGGCAGGGCCTTGGTCGCCGCGCTGACCTCTTCCAGCGGCTCCATCCGGCGCCCCAGGATGGTCACGCGGGCGCCCTGGCCCGCGAACTGTGCCGCCAGTTCGGCGCCAACGCCAGAGCCACCGCCAGAGATGACGACGTGTTTGCCCGCGACACTCATGCCCGGATCACCTCTGCGTCGCGGTCCGCCAGACGCCAGGCCTGATCCCGCCCCGCCTCGTAGGGCAACGGCCAGGCGGCCTGTCGATCCCCGATCCGGGTGGCTTCGTGAAGCGTCCAGTAGGGATCCGCCAGATGTGGGCGCCCCACACAGATCAGATCGGCGCGGCCTGCCATCAGGATCGAATTGGCATGATCGGCCTCGTAGATATTGCCGACAGCCATGGTCGCGATGCCTGCCTCATTCCGGATACGGTCCGAAAACGGCGTCTGGAACATCCGCCCATAGACCGGTTTCGCGTCGATCGAGGTCTGACCAGCAGAGACGTCGATAATATCGGCGCCTGCTTCAGAGAAGGCCTTGGCAATCTCGACCGCCTCTTCCGGTGTCACACCTTCGTCGCCGATCCAGTCGTTGGCCGAGATCCGGACGGACATCGGTTTATGGGCAGGCCAGACGTCACGCATCGCCTTGAAGACCTCCAACGGGTAGCGCAGGCGGTTTTCCAGCGAGCCGCCGAACTCATCCTCGCGAATATTGGATTTTGGCGAAATGAAGGAGGAGATCAGATAACCATGCGCCGCATGAAGTTCGATCATGTCAAATCCGGCGCGCTCTGCCATCTCGGCCGAAGCGACGAATTCAGCCTTCACGGCCTCCATTTCTGCGCGGGTGATTTCGCGCGGGGTGGCGTTATTGGGGGACCAAGGCAAGGGTGAGGCCGAGACCAGATCCCAGTTGTCCTCTTTCAAAGGCGCGTCCATCACTTCCCAGCCCACCTGAGTCGAACCCTTGCGGCCCGAATGGCCGATCTGGCAGCAGATCTTGGCCCGGGTTTCGCTATGTACGAAATCGGTCAGACGGGTCCAGGCGGCTTCATGTTCTGGCGCGTAAAGACCGGGACAGCCGGGGGTGATCCGCCCTTCGGCGCTGACGCAGGTCATTTCCGTATAGACCATTCCGGCGCCGCCTTTGGCGCGCTCACCATAGTGGATCAGGTGCCAATCCGTGGGACAGCCATCCACCGCCTTGTACTGCGCCATGGGGGAGACGACGATGCGGTTCTCCAACGTCATGTCGCGCAGTTTATAGGGGGCAAACATCGGCGCGCGCACTGGCGCATCCGCCGGAACACCCGCCCGCTCCTGGAACCATTTTTCTGCCGATTTCAGCCAGTCGGGATCACGCAGACGCAGGTTTTCGTGGGAGATCCGCTGCGAGCGGGTCAGCAGAGAATAATTGAACTGAACCGGATCCATATCCAGATAGCGTTCGACTTCCTCAAACCATTCCAACGAGTTACGCGCAGCTGACTGCAGGCGCAACACATCAAGGCGCCGCTCGTCCTGATAGCGTTCAAAGGCGCGTTCCATAGACGGTTCTACCGTCAGCAGCTCGGCCAGGGCGATGGCGCTGTCAAAGGCCAGCCGCGACCCCGATCCGATCGAGAAATGCGCCGTGGCCGAGGCATCCCCCAAGAGGACGATGTTTTCATGGTGCCATTTTTCGCAAAGCACCCGCGGGAAGTTGATCCAGACAGCCGATCCGCGCAGGTGGTCGGCGTTGGACATCAGATTGTGGCCACCCAGATGGTCGGCAAAGATCTCTTCGCAGGTGCGAATGATCTCTTCCTTGCTCATGTCCTCAAAGCCCCAGTTGTCCCAGGTCTCCGCAGAACACTCCACGATCACGGTCGCCGTATCCGCATCGAATTGATAGGCGTGGATCCAGACCCAGCCGTGTTTGGTGTTTTCGAACACGAATGTGAAGGCATCATCGAACTTCTGATGGGTGCCCAGCCAGATAAACTTGCACGGGCGCACGTCGATATTGGGTTTAAAGTGTTCCGCGAACTCATTGCGGACGCTGGAATTAAGCCCATCACAGGCGACCACGATGTCATAGTCATCCTGATAGTCCGCTGCCGGTCCGACCTCGGTTTCAAACTGCAGGTTCACCCCGAGCTCCCGCGCGCGCTCCTGCAGGATCAGAAGCATCTTCTTGCGCCCGATCCCGGCAAACCCGTGACCACCGGACACCGTACGCACGCCGTTGTGCACCACCGCGATGTCATCCCAATAGGCAAAGTTCCGACGGATGTCGGCGGCGCTTTCAGGGTCATTTTCCGTAAGATTTTCAAGCGCATCATCGGAAAGAACAACACCCCAGCCAAAGGTGTCGTCCGCCTTGTTACGCTCAAACACCGTGACATCAGCGTCCGGCTGACGCAGCTTCATTGAAATCGCGAAGTAGAGCCCCGCGGGACCACCTCCCAAACAGGCAACTTTCATGATCCTACCCTCCGCATGAGATTGTTATGTTGGGATCAGGATAAGCGAGACGACAAACACTTCAAGCTTAAAGTTTCATGCTTGAAATTTAAGCACCCCATTCCGGGGCCCATCGTTTACCACTTAGCAACCAAGAGAAGGTAAAATTGAATGCAAATAATTTGAGATTTGCAGGGCGTGCAGAGATCCTATCCCCCCGATTGGTTTGTCTTTTGTGTTTTTACATCAATACACAGGCATCATACATTAATGTGGATAAACCTGGGATAACTTTGGGATAAGACATCCCGTTTGGCGAGATCGTGAGCCACATCACTATGCGATCCGGCGCCCCACTGCCAATCTGACGCAGACCTCACCGGATATCCTTCGAACCTTCGCCAGAACAGAAGCCCCTCCTGTGGATGAACATGTGGGCAACATTTGAATGAATCTGGCAAACCAGTCAAAATCATTGAATTTTGTAAATTTGGAGAGGCCAAGGACGATCACACGTCAAATTTGCTAATATTTTAGACAAACCTTATCTCCCCGCAGTTTCATCTGATTCCCCCCTGTCCTCCCCTAAAATCCAGCATCACAAACGGTTCGGCTGACTGTAGCGGCTAATGGGACAAGCGCCTGGCCAATCTGCGGCAACCCAGCAGAAAAAGGCCCCGTTTCCGGGGCCGCGCCATTATTTACTGTCAGAAAGGTCGCCGCGCTCAGAGCTCCCGCAGGTATCGCATCACAGCAGGTCTGACGGATTGATCGCCCCGGTGGCGGGAGTCCGAAATAATCTTGCGGACATCTGAAAGGTTAACACGCATTAACAAAGACTTGACCGGCCCAATTGAAGCAGGCCGCATCGACAGCGTCCGGATTCCCATCGCAGCAAGACAGACGGCCTCGATCGGCCGTCCGGCATCTTCGCCGCAGAAACTCAGCGGTGTTTCGAACCTGTCGCAGCGCTCCACGATCTGCTCGATAAAGGTCAAAAAGCTGACGTTCAGCGTGTCATAGCGTTTTCGGACGCGCTCATTCTCTCGGTCGGCAGCAAAGAAGAACTGCTTCAGATCGTTGCCGCCGATCGAAAGAAAATCGACTTCTTCAAAGAACTTATGCGGCGCAAATGCCAGCGAGGGGGTTTCCAGCATCGCCCCCACTTCCAGCCGTTCCGGCAGCGCGTGGCCAAGGATTCGCTCGCGCTCCAGCGTCTTGTCGATCTCCTGGCGCGCAGCACGGTATTCTTCGAATTGCGCAACAAAGGGGAACATAATCGACAGCGGCCGCCCATTGGCCGCCCGCATCAACGCCTGCAGCTGCATGCGCATGACGCCCGGCTTATCCAGACCAACCCGGATTGCCCGCCAGCCAAGCGCTGGGTTCGGCTCATCCGTCGGCTTCATATAGGGCAGAACCTTGTCCGAGCCGATGTCGAGCGTCCGGAACACCACCCGCTTGCCATGCGATGCATCCAGAACCCGCTGATAGAGCGTCACCAGCTCAGACCGCTTAGGCATCTGATCACGCACAAGAAACTGCAGCTCGGTGCGGAACAGCCCCACCCCTTCGGCGCCAGAGCCTTCGAGCGACGGGAGGTCGGCCATCAACCCTGCGTTCATCAGCAAGGTGACGTGTTGCTCGTCTTGCGTAATGGCAGATTTTTCCCGGATCGAGGCATAGCGCTCCTGGGCATCGGCCTGCATCGCGATCTTGTCCCGAAAGGCGCTAACCACGGTTTCATCTGGGCGCAGATGTACGACTCCCTGATCGCCATCCACCATGATATGATCGCCGTTCAGCGCCTCGGTGGTGATGCGTTTGGCGTTCACCACCAGAGGAATCGCCAAGGCACGCGCCACGATCGCCGCGTGCGAGCCGACGGAGCCTTCCTCCAGCACGATGCCGCGCAGCGAGCGACCGTATTCCAACAGCTCGGCCGGGCCGATATTGCGGGCAATCAGAATCGGGTCCACTGGCAGATCGGCGCCGGTTTCGGCGCCCTGCCCAGTCAGAATCCTAAGCAGGCGATTCGACAGATCATCAAGATCGCTCAGCCGTTCCCGCAGGTAGGCATCCTGCACCTGAGACATACGCGCCCGGGCCTGGGACTGCTCCTTTTCAACCGCGGCCTCGGCGCTCAACCCGCGCGAGATGTCTTCTTCCATGCGCCGCATCCAGCCTTTGGAATTGGCGAACATACGATAGGTTTCAAGAACTTGCAGCTGATCCTTGTCTCCGTTTTCAGAGATCTTCAGCATCTTGTCGACACCAACGCGCAGCTCCTCCACGGCCTCGTTCAACCGTTCCAGTTCACGGTGCGGATCATCGGCAATCGGATTTGTCACCACCACACGTGGCTCATGCAGCCATACGTGGCCTTCGGCAGCGCCCTCTTGGGCGGCGGTTGCGCTCACCAGAACCGGTTGCTGGTGCATCGGAGACAGGGCTGCGCCCTCGCCCACAAAGGCACCGAGTTCCGCCATTTCGGCGATCACCATCGCCACCACTTCGAGCGCGTAAACCGCATCAGAGGAGAATTCGCGCGCTTCCTTGGACTGGACGACGAGCACGCCCATCATCTCGCCCAGACGCTGGATCGGAATGCCGAGGAAGGAAGAATACCGCTCTTCGCCGGTTTCCGGCATATAGCGGAACCCCTTGGCGTTCGGGGCATCGGGAGTGTTGACCACCTTGCCGTATCTGGCCACCCGGCCCACCAGACCTTCGCCAATCCGCATACGGGTCTGGTGCACGGATTCGACGTTCAGACCCTCTGTCGCGCAAAGCTCAAGGGTTTCGTCATCGCGGAACAGGTAGACCGAGCAGACCTCGGTCCCCATGCTGTCGGCAATCAGGTGAGTGATCTTATCCAGACGGGCCTGGCCAGGGTCATCCCCGGCCATGGCCTCGCGCAGGCGGCCTAGCAACCTGCGGCTCTCGGATTCAGTACTTTCGACCATGGGCCCTGTTCACGTAATTATTGTGCCAGGCAGCCCACGCACGATCAGGCTGCCTTATCCAGTTCAAAGGCATCATGCAGTGCCTGAACAGCAAGTTCCATGTATTTCCGGTCGATGAGCACGGAAATTTTGATCTCTGAGGTTGTAATGACCTTGATATTGATCCCCTCATCCGAGAGCACCTTGAACATCTTGGCCGCCACGCCCGATTGCGAGCGCATGCCAATCCCCACGACCGAAACCTTTGCAACGTCCTTGTCGGCAACCAGTTCGGCGTAGTTGAGATCGCCCTTTTCCTTGCTCTCCTGCAAGGCCTGTTCGGCGCGCGCCACCTGATCGGTGGGGCAGGAAAAGGTCATATCCGTGCGGCCCTCGTCCGAGATGTCCTGCACGATCATGTCCACATTCACGCCTGCATCCGACAGGCAGGTAAAGATGGTTGCCGCAATGCCGGGACGGTCGGCGACCGATTGCACGGTCAGCTTGGCTTCGTCGCGGGAATAGGCCACACCGGCCACAACGTTGGATTCCATGATGTCCTCCTCGGCACAGACCAGCGTGCCAGCATTGTCATTTTGTTCTTCGAAACTGGACAGAACGCGCAGCCGAACCTGATAGCGCATCGCCAGTTCCACCGAGCGGGTCTGCAGGACCTTCGCCCCCAGAGAGGCCAGTTCCAGCATCTCTTCGAATGCGATCTTGTCAAGCTTGCGGGCCTTATCGCAGATGCGTGGGTCCGTGGTATAGACGCCGTCCACATCCGTGTAGATATCGCAGCGCTCGGCATCGAAGGCCGCCGCAAAGGCCACCGCCGTGGTGTCCGAACCGCCCCGGCCCAGCGTGGTGATGCGCCCTTCGGGGCTGATGCCCTGGAAACCGGCAACAACGGCCACGCGCATGCCTTCGGCGAATTTGGCGCTGATATTCTCGGTCGGGATTTCTTCGATCCGCGCCTGGCTGTGGGCGCTGGTCGTCTTCAGCGGCACCTGCCAGCCCTGCCAGCTGCGCGCGGGAACATCCATTTCCTGCAGCGTCAGCGCCATCAGACCGGCGGTGACGTTTTCGCCGGAAGACACCACTGCGTCATATTCGCGGGCGTCAAACAGCGGCGAGGTTTCATTGACCCAGCCAACAAGCTCGTTGGTCTTTCCCGACATGGCCGATACGATGACAATGACATCATAGCCTTTGGCCACTTCGACACCGACCCGCTTTGCCGCGCGCCGGATCCGGTCAAGGTTGGCGACAGAGGTGCCGCCGAATTTCATTACTAGAACGGGCATGGGGCATTCGTCTCCGTGCGCTCGCAGATTCCGATCACCGCCTCATAGGGGAGGTCCGTGATCAGGGCAAGACTGCGGATTGTAGCAATACAAGGGCCAAACCGCCGCAGGGGGCCCTGCCTGAGGCCCCAATCCCCCTTACACGACCCCAGAGCTCCGGCGTGGTGTCAGTTGCGCCAGAACCGCAACGTCAGGATCGCGTAGACCGCCATCAGTTCCAGACGCCCGATCAGCATGGCCGCGCTCAGGATCCATTTAGCCGCATCATTCAAGGTGGAAAAATTGCCCGCAGGCCCGATGATATCGCCCAGCCCCGGCCCGACATTGGCCACTGCGGTTGCCGCGCCCGAGACGGCTGTGATGAAGTCCAGCCCTGTCAGAGCCAGCCCCCATGACACAACCCCCAGCGTCACCACGAAGAACATGAAAAAGGAAATCACCGAGCTGAGGACATCCGGCCCGACCGGGCGTCCGTCAAAGCGCGGAATGAAGATACCGTTGGGGGAGCGGATACGCTGGATCTGAACCCGGATCGAGGCAAACAGGATCTGATAGCGGAACACCTTGACCGAACAGGCTGTGGAACCCGCGCAGCCACCGATCAGACCGATGAAAAAGAACACCATGATCAGGAAGCTGCCCCACTCCATATAGTCAACGCTGGCATAGCCGGTGCCGGAAATGATCGAGGTGATGTTGAACAGCGCCTCGCGCAGGGCCTGCTCGGGGTGGTGCGGGAAGATATAAAGCAGCACGCTGGCGGTCACGATGATCAGCACCAGAATAGTGCCCAGAAAGGCGCGGATCTGGCTGTCGCGCAGCAGCGGCTGCCCCTGCCCGTTGATCAGCTGTACGTAGCGCACGAAGGGCAGCGCCGCCATGATCATGAAGAACGATGCCGCGTATTCGGCCGGACCGGAGAAGGTGCCGAAAGAGGCATCGTAATTCGAAAAGCCACCGGTCGACATGGTGGTCAGGGCATGCACCAGCGCATCAAACAGCCCCATGCCCAGCACCACATAGACCACCATGCACAGCAGCGTCAGCGCCACGTAGATCAACGAGATCTGACGTGCGATCGTCTGCGCACGGGGCAAAATCTTCCCCATGGTATCAAAAGCTTCGGAGCGGAAGATCTGCATACCCCCGACCCGTAGCTCGGGCAGAAACACCATGGCGACGACAATGATACCAATCCCGCCGAGCCACTGCAGGATACCCCGCCACAAGAGGATCCCCCGTGGCAGGTCATCAAGGCCGGAGATTACCGTGGACCCGGTGGTGGTCAGCCCCGACATCGCTTCGAAAAACGCATCTGTAAAGCTGAGCTCGGTCGCCCCCATCATCAGCGGGATCGCACCGAACACCGGCAGCGCCGCCCAGACCGAAGTGGTCAGCAGAAAGGTCTGACGAATGCTAAGCCCCTGCCGCACTGAATTGCCACAGCTGAGCGCCAGCAGCCCGCCCGCCAGAATGGTGATCAGGCCGCTTTCAAGAAACACCGGCCATTCGCCCTGCCCATCGTAAAGATCGATCAGGAACGGAAAGACCATCATGGCGCCAAGAATGACGACCAACAGGCCAATGACATATGCGACCGGGCGAAGATCCAACATGACGGGCAGCGTTGGCGCCCCCTGCGCAAAGTGTCAAGTCAAAGGCGGCGTCATGCCTTCTCGGCGTCACTCTTTGCCGCGGAGCGCTCTGGCAGCGCCGGAGGCTTGGACGGCGCGCGTTTTGCCTTGGACGCGGTGGATTGTGCTGGTGCTGCTGTGGTGGCTTCAGCCTTATTCGCCTGTGGCGGAGTGGATGCCGCAGCGGACGGCTTGGCTGTCGCCTTGGCCGCAGCTGTGACCGCTGCGGGCTTTGTTGCTGCAGGTTTGGCCGAGGAAGGTTTCGTTGGGGAGGCTTTTGCCGGTGCGGGTTTTGCTGCTGCGGTCTTGGTGGGTGTTCGTGTCGCTGGTGCAGGCTTAGCAGGCGATGTTTTGGGCGCGGTCGTCTTTGCCGCTGTCGACTTAGGCGTTGTCGCCGCAGGCTTGGTTGTCGTCGCCTTGCGGGCCGCTGCCTTGTTCTCAGTCTTACTCGCAGTCGCTGTGGTGGCAGCCGCCTTGGGCGTTGCGGGTCTGGCCGCGACCGGTTTCTCTGAGGCAGGTTTGGCAGCAGGCGATTTGCGCGCCGTAGTCCTGGCCGCCGGGGCGGCTTTGCTTTTACGCGCCGGACGTCGCGCAAGGGTCTTGGTTTTGGCGGCCGGACGTTCGCTGGTTGCCCGTTTTGCAGGTGTTTTCGCTTTTTGCGGCGCCGGGGCCGGAGCAGCAACAGCAGCCGGTCTGAACACCGCCGTTCCGGCGGTCAACAGTACATGCGTCAGGCGTATCTGTTCATAAGGCGCCTGAACCGCCAGCGCCGTCATCGCACGCCAGCATCGCAACTGTGTCCCGGCAGAATAGCCGACCCATTGCGGCAGCGTTGCAGGCTGATCTTGGAGGATGGGCGAAAAGAACATCGGGAACTCCTTACATCAAAGAGATCCGGCATGGATATCTGGCCAGCAGAAGGATTCCGTAGCCATCTGGGTCCGGACCTGATGGAAGGCTAACACGAGAATGCGGCAACGCAGCAAAAAAATGCGGCGCTGCAGCGGAAATTCGCGCTTGAGTGATACCGGAACAGGCAGGAGGCGGCGCAACGTGCGCCGCTGCCAACCTGTTACCCCCGATGGATCAGGGTCGAGAACAGCCCCGGATCAAGACTTGTTTCGGCAAACAATGGCCCTTGGGTCAGCACGCTGACTGCATCGTGGCTGTGCAGGCTTTCCTGATGGCTGGCCACCACGCGAAAATCGCCAATGCGCGGATCGCTTTGCAGGGCTTCGCAGAACAGGCGCGCAGCATCCTCGACAAAGATCGGGTTGGCAGCGTTCAGTTCGGCAAAGGCCTGTTCGTCCTCGCGCTTGACCATGACCTGCGTCTCGGTAGGCACCGCGCGGCGGCAATGATCAATCAGATCCTCGAACCACAGGCAGGGGGCCTCGGGGTCGATCTGCACCGACAGCCGCGCCACCGAGCGCTGCGAATGCGGGGTTGCCAGTTGCCCGCGCGACTGGCGCGCGTGTTCCGACAGTTCCAGCGAACAGGGGCAGGTCGAGGAATAGACATAGTCCAGATGCACGATCTTGTTGCGCACCCCGTCCCGATCCACCAGCTCCAGCGCGATATCGTAATATTGATAGCCCGACAGGCCCGAACGCAGGCTGTCGATCTTCACCGGGAAGGAGAACCGCATCTGGATGCGCGCGTCCATGCTGCCGAGATCGCTGAGGTAATCCTCAAGCGCGGCCTCGATCACCTCAAAGCTGAAGGTCTTTTCCGCGTGTTTGTAAAAGGACCGCATGATCCGGGACATGTTGATGCCCTTCTTGTCGGCCTCAAGGCTGACGGTGCCGGTCACGCTGGTTTCCAGCGTCAGATCGCCATTGTCCCGTGTGTGAAAGCGAATCGGCAGACGGAAGTTGGAGATCCCCACATGCTGGATCTGCTCATTGGCGCCGCGGATCAGGCTGGAAGGGCCGTTCTGCAGGTCGGGCAATGTGGCGCGATAGCCCTCATCCGCCACAAAATCCTCGGGGTAGTTGCGCGACAGATCGGGGTAGTTCTGCACCGCCCGCTCTGGCAGAAGCCGGGCAACGGCTGGGTCAAGCTGCGCAATTTCCGTCTGGGTGGCTGTCGCAGCCCATTGGCGAAGCGTCTCAAGAGCCGCCTCTGCCTCGGTCCGGTCCGGTGTCTCGTCCACGCCGCGCATATGGATATTCATACGACCACTTCCTCCGCTGCTGCTACGCCCCGGGGCGCAGCGATGTTCAGTATTACTCTGTTACGCGGGAAAACACAAAATGGATCAGACAAATACGGCAGGTTCCGGCCCGGAACTGACCCCGCACCACAAGTGAACCCGCCCCGGCCCGCGAACAACGCGGGCCACAGCGTCCCCAAGACTTCAGCCGCCGCAGGCGTCCAATGCCTGCGTCAGATCCGCAATCAGATCCTCCGGATCCTCAAGCCCAACCGAGAAGCGCACCAGACCCGGCGTGATGCCCAGCGCCACCTTCTGATCATCGGGCAGCCGCTGGTGGGTGGTGGTGGCCGGATGGGTTGCGATGGATTTCGCATCGCCGAGATTGTTGGAAATCACCGGAATCGTCAGGGCGTTCAGGAAGGCAAAGGCCGCCTCCTTGCCATCTTTCAGATCCAGCGACAGGACCGTTCCGCCCTTACCGCCCAGTTGCCGCTGAACCAGCGCGTTCTGGGCATGATCGGCTAGGCCGGGATAGATCGTGCGCGCCAGCTTCGGATGCCCCTGAAGGGCAGTCGCAATCTGCAGCGCCGTTTCGGCCTGTGCATTCACCCGCAGGGAAATCGTCTCCAGCCCCTTTAGCAGCGTCCAGGCGTTGAACGGGCTAAGGGAACCGCCGGTGTGCTTCATATAGGGCTCAACCGTGCCGCGGATGAAATCGCGTGTGCCAAGGATGACACCGCCCAGAACCCGGCCCTGACCGTCGATATGTTTGGTGGCCGAGTAGACCACCACATCCGCGCCTTGTGCGATGGCGTCAGAGAAGACCGGCGTCGAGAACACGTTGTCCACCACTACCGTCGCGCCGACGGCATGGGCGATTTCCGCGACCGCAGCCACGTCGATCACTTCCAGCGTCGGGTTCGACATGGATTCAAAGAAAACCGCCTTGGTGTCCGGTCGTACCGCAGCGCGCCATTGCTCCAGATCGGTTCCATCGACGAATGTCACTTCGACTCCGAAGCGGGTCAGGATGTTTTCAAGGATATAAAGGCAAGAGCCAAACAGCGCCCGCGCCGAAACAACGTGATCGCCCGCCTTAAGAAGCGAGGTCAGCGCGCCATTGACCGCTGCCATGCCAGAAGCGGTGGCAAAGGCATCCTCGGCGCCCTCAAGCGCGGCGATCCGCTCTTCGAACATCGCCACGGTCGGGTTGCCATAGCGGGCATAGATGAACTCATCCGGGCCGGTTTCGATGAACCGGGCCTCGGCCTGTTCGGCGCTGTCATAGACAAAGCCCTGAGTCAGGAAGATCGCTTCGCTCACCTCGCCCCATTGGCTGCGGCGGGTGCCGCCGTGCACCAGTTTGGTGCGGCTGTTCCAGTTGCTGTCTTTCGTGTCGTTCATGGCACACACTCCTGCGCGTCGGCGCAATAAAAAACCCCATTCGGCCAAGCGAAAGGGGTTCCTTTGCGTCCTGACCTCTTTAGCGGTGTGTTTAACGTGGCCCGCAATCCGGTAACAAATCCCACACGTCCAAGATGGCAAACCTCAGAAATTCGGCGGGACAGAAACCGGAGAATTAACCAATTTCTTTCATGGGGTCTTTGCCGCGACCCTGCCCCTCTCACCAGCAGTTCGATTGGGGCGACCCCAGACGACCGGTAAGGCTTGCGCCTTAACGCAGGCCGCCGCAACTGCGCAAGTCCAAATGCACCGCCCCTCGTCAGATTGAGCAGGCCTCGCACTCGCGTGCCGCCCACACAGGCAGGTGTCACCGCCGCCAGACGGCTTCGCGGCCGCGGACATCGATCCTGTCGGCCAGACCGGAAAACTCACCCTTAAGGAACTTCTGAAACCGGGACACCGCGGGGCGCACCGGGCGGTCGTTGCGCCAGAGCAAACCCAGTTGCCGGTCCGGGTGTTCAAGCTTCACCGGCAGCGCTGTGACCATATTGGACGGTCGCTGCATGAACACCACTGAATAAGGCAGCACCGTCAGCGCATCCGATCCGGACATGATGCGCAGGATCGCCGCCAGCGAGCCGCCAGTAAAACTGACGCGGAAATCGGTGATGCCTACGATCTCCAGCGCGTTTTTCAGGTCCGCATAAAGAGGGCTGCCCGCCGGGGGGGCGATCCAAGGGTATTGGGCGATATCTTCCAATCGAAACGTGGATTTACGCGCCAATGGGTGCGACGGCGCGCAGGCAATCACGTTGCGGCCACGCAGGATCGGTTCAAACGACAGCTCTTCCGGGATGTCATCGCCGCGCATCGGGCAGATCGCCAGATCGATGTTCCCCGTCTTCAGCTGTTCAGACAGCTCCGCGAAATAGCCATAGCTTTGCTGGATCGCCACATCCGGGAAAGCAGATTGGAACGACGCGATCATGTAGGAGATCACTCCATCCATGAAGATGGGCGTCCCGGCGATCCGCGCAGTGCCCGCCTTGCCCCCTGAATAAAGCTCCGCCGCGATGCGCGCCGCCTCACTTGCCTGACCGATCACCCGGCCCTGTTCGGCCAGCGACAGACACAGCTCGGTCGGCCGCAGCGGCCGGATACCCTTTTCAAATAATCGTGAACCGAGCCGCGACTCCAGCATCGCAACCGTGCGCGACAGGCTGGGCTGGGACTTGTTTAGCGCGGCCGCGCCTTCACTTAGCCCGCCCGAGTCGACGATCGCTGCCAGGATGCGCAGGTGATTGGGATCGATGTACATAACATCGTGGTATATTAAATGCCGTAATCTCGATCAACAGACCATTCACTGAGGTTTAACGTCCGGCACAACCGGAGGAGAAAGGTCTGAAATGACACAAGAGGCAGAAACCGCAACAGATGGTGTGCGCGTTGTATTCCAGGCTGGGGTGAAGGACATCCTTGTCGCAGAGACTCAGCGGCTGGGCGCGAAGAACGCCCTGGTTCTGTCCACCCCTCAGCAATCCGACGCAGCGCTGGAAATGGCCGAAACACTGGGCGAACTGGCCGCTGGCGTTTTCTGTCAGGCGGCGATGCACACCCCCGTCACCGTCACCGAAGCGGCCATGGCCCACGCCAAAGAGGTCGCAGCGGACTGCATCATCTCAATCGGCGGCGGCTCGACCATCGGGCTGGGCAAGGCAATCGCCTATCGCACAGGCCTGCCGCAGATCGTGATCCCGACCACCTACGCCGGCAGTGAGGCAACGCCGATCCTCGGTCAGACCGAGAACGGCATCAAGACGACGCTGAGCCACCCCGAGGTGCTGCCCGAGGTCATCCTCTATGACCCCGAGCGCGTCGCAACGCTGCCGGTTGCCATGACCGTGACCTCAGCGCTCAACGCCATGGCGCATGCAGCCGAGGCGCTTTATGCGCGCGACCGCACCGAAAAAACGGTGCATTTGGCCATCGACGGGCTGAAGGCCTTCGTCGACGGCCTGCCCCGCGTTCTGGCCGCGCCTACGGATCTCACAGCCCGCGCCGAGACGCAGCGCGGCGCATGGGCCTGTGGCACGGTGCTGGGCCAGGTCGGCATGGCCCTGCATCACAAGCTGTGCCACACGCTGGGCGGCTCATTCGACCTGCCCCACGCCGAAACCCACGCAATCGTTCTGCCCCATGCCATTGCCTATAACGCCCGCGCGGCAGCGACCGAACTGCTGCCGATCTGCGATCTTCTGGGCGGCGAGAATGCCGGGCGCGCCTTGTATGACTTTGCACAAAAACTCGGGGCGCCGCTGGCGCTGCGCGATCTGGGTCTGAAGGAGGAAGACCTGGACCGCGCCGCCGAACTGGCCACCACCAAACCCTACCCCAATCCGCAGCCTGTCACGCGCGACGATATCCGCGCGCTGCTGCAGGCGGCCTGGGCGGGAACACCACCCGCCCACTGAACCGGGGCTTCGCGAACACTTTTGATGACGTCAGGGAGGACATCATGATTACACGCCGTAAACTGCTCAAATCCACCGCCGCCACCGGCCTCACGCTTGCTGCCGGGGGCCTGGCGGCACCAGCTCTGGCCCGGGATGCCAAGATCCGGCTGGGCTATGTCAGCCCGCAATCCGGCCCGCTGGCCGCATTTTCGGACGCCGACCGGTTCATCATCGACGGTTTTCTGGCCTCGGATGCAGGCAGCAACTTCGAAGTGATCGTCAAGGACAGCCAGTCCAACCCCAACCGCGCCGCAGAGGTCGCCAAGGAACTGATCATCGACGACGAGATCGACATGATGCTCGTCGCCTCTACCCCCGAGACGACCAATCCGGTCGCCACCACCTGCGAGGCCGAGGAAATCCCGGTGATCTCCACCGTGGCCCCGTGGCAGCCCTATTTCATCGGTCAGCAAGGCAACCCGGGCGATCCCGGCAGTTGGCGGCCGTTTGATTTCAGCTTCCATTTCTTCTGGGGGCTGGAAGACGTGATTTCCACCTTCACGGCGATGTGGAACCAACTCGACACCAATAAATCGGTTGGTGCGATCTTTCCCAACGATGGCGATGGCAACGCCTGGGGCGATCCCAACGTGGGCTTCCCGCCGGTGCTGGACGCCCAAGGGTATAAGCTGACCGACACCGGCCGCTACCAGAACCTCACCGATGACTTCAGCGCCCAGATCAATGCCTTCAAGGCGGCAAATGCTGAGATCGTCACCGGTGTGCCGATCCCGCCGGATTTCACCACCTTCTGGACACAGGCCAAACAGCAGGGCTTCACCCCCAAGGCCGCAAGCATCGGCAAGGCCATCCTGTTCCCGCAGGCGGTCGAGGCTCTGGGCGATCAGGGGCACAACCTGTCCTCCGAGGTCTGGTGGTCACCGAACCATCCGTTCTCTTCCTCGCTGACCGGGCAATCCGCTGCCGATCTGGCCGCAGGCTATAGCCAGGCGACGGGCAAGCAATGGACCCAGCCCATCGGTTTCGTGCACGCGCTGTTCGAAATGGCGGCCAGTGTCATGGGCCGCGTCGAAGACAGCCGCGACCCGGATGAAGTTGCAGCCGCGATCGCCGCAACGCAGCTGGATTCGATGGTGGGACGCATCGCATTCGACGGCAAGGGCCTGCCGCCATTCGCCGCCGCGAATGTCGCCAAAACCCCGCTGGTGGGCGGTCAGTGGCGGCTTCAGGACGATGGCAGCTATGATCTCGTGGTGGTGGACAACTCCGATCACCCGGAGATCCCGACCGGCGGCAAGATGGAAGAGATTTCCTGATCCCATCCTGCCCTCGCGGGTCCTGCTGCACATAGGACCCGCGCCCTCCCCCGGCCTTTTCACACCCCGTCCTGCGGACTGGCAAAGGACCTTTCATGTCGATCCTCTCTCTCCAATCGGTTTCAAAAAGCTTTGGCGCCCTGACCGTGACCGACGATGTCACCTTCGAGGTGCCACAGGGCCAGGCGCTGGGTATCATCGGTCCCAATGGCGCCGGGAAATCGACGCTGTTCAACCTGATCACCGGCAACCTGACCGCCAATTCTGGCACCATCAATTTCGAAGGCCGCGACGTCACCCGCACCTCGGCAATGGACCGCTGCATGGCGGGGATCGGACGCTCGTTCCAGATCCCGCAACCCTTTGAAAAACTGACCGTCTACGAAAACCTTCTGGTCGCCGCCACCCATGGCCGCCGCCTGGGTGAGGCCGCCGTGCGGGACGATTGCGCCGATATCCTGGAACGCACGGAGATGATCCGGCGTGCCAACACCCCGGCCGGACAGTTGTCGCTGCTGGAGCGCAAGCGTCTGGAACTGGCCCGCGCCATGGCGACCCAGCCTAAGCTGTTGCTACTGGACGAAATCGCAGGCGGCCTGACCGAGGCCGAGTGCCAGTCGCTGATCGGCACCATCCGGGACATCCACGCGCAGGGCGTGACGATCATCTGGATCGAGCATGTCCTGCACGCGCTCACCTCGGTGGTGGAGCGCCTGCTGGTGCTCGATTTCGGCAAGGTCATCGGTCTGGGTGACCCCGACACCATCATGGCCAGCCGCGAAGTGCAGCAAATCTATCTGGGGATCGAAGTCTGATGTCATTGCTGGAAACCCATAACCTGACCGCCCACTACGGTGATTTTCAAGCCCTGTTCGGGGTGGATATCACCCTTGAAGAGGCGGAAACCGTGGCCATCATCGGCGCCAATGGCGCGGGCAAGACCACGCTGATGCGCTCGATTGCCGGGGTGCTGCGCAATGCAGCCGAGGCAGTCACCTACGATGGCCGCCCCGTTGGCGCGCAGCCCGCCGATGAAATCATGGCGCAGGGCGTCGCCATGGTGCCCGAGGGGCGCAAGCTGTTCCCCTCTCTCTCGGTCGAGGAGAACCTCCTGATCGGGACCTACGGGCGCAAAAAAGGCGGCCACTGGACGCTGAACACCGTCTACGATCTGTTCCCCATCCTGCGGGAGCGCCGCAACAGCCCCGGCACGGCCCTGTCGGGCGGGCAACAGCAGATGGTCGCCATCGGCCGCGCCCTGATGAGCAACCCGCGGGTTCTCTTGTGTGATGAGATCAGCCTTGGCCTTGCCCCGGTGGTGATCAAGGACATCTACGCCGCCGTCCCCGCGATCAAGGCGGCGGGCGCCTCGCTGGTGGTGGTGGAACAGGACATCGCCCAGGCCATGGCCGTCGCCGATCGCGTCTACTGCATGATGGAAGGCCGCATCACCCTGTCTGGCACCCCCGAGAGCCTCAGCCGCGAGGCCATCCACGACGCCTATTTCGGAGCAGCCGCATGATCTGGATCGACACGATACTCCAAGGCATCCTTCTGGGTGGCCTTTATGCCCTTTTTGCAGCCGGGCTGAGCCTGGTGTTCGGCATCATGCGGCTGGTAAACCTCGCGCATGGCGATCTGATCGTGATGGGCGCCTACCTGATCCTGTTGCTGGTGACGATGCTCGGGATCTCTCCCTTTCTGGCGCTGCTCATCGCCATGCCGGTGATGTTCGTCCTTGGCTGGGCCTTGCAGAAGTTCCTGCTGAACCTGACGCTGGGCGATGACATCCTGCCGCCGCTGCTGATCACCTTTGGCCTGTCGATTGCGCTGCAAAACGCCCTCTTGGAAGTCTTCTCCGCCGACAGCCAGCGCCTGCCGCCCAACGCGCTGACCACGGCATCGGTGCAGATGGGGCCGATCTCGCTTGGCGTGATGCCGCTGCTGACCTTTGCCTCGGCCGTTCTGGTCATCGTCGGGCTGAACCAGTTGTTCTACCGCACCGAACTGGGGCGCGCCTTCCGCGCCACCTCGGATGATCCGACCACGGCCAGCCTGATGGGGATCAAGCCCGCAAACATCTTTGCGACCGCGACCGGGATCGCATTGATCATCGTGACCATCGCCGCCCTTTACCTGGGCCTGCGCGCCAACTTCGACCCCAACATCGGACCGGCCCGGCTGATCTATGCCTTCGAGGCGGTGATCATCGGCGGGCTTGGCTCTCTATGGGGCACGCTGGCGGGCGGCATCATTATCGGTGTGGCGCAGACCCTCGGGGCCGCGATCACCCCGGAATGGCAAATCCTGGCCGGGCATGTCGCCTTTCTTCTGGTGCTGCTGATCAAACCGCGGGGGCTGTTCCCCCGGGCACACGACTAAAGGGGGCAGACATGACATACACTGTATCCACCCGAACCCCAGTCTCGCGCATCGCGGCAATCCTTGGCCTTGGCGGCACGCTGATCTTGGCGGCCCTGCCCTTCTTTGCCGGGCGCGGAACCATTCAGGACATGTTCTTTATCCTGACAATGCTGGTGCTGGCGCAGTTCTGGAACCTTCTGGCGGGCTATGGCGGTCTCGTCAGCATCGGTCAGCAGGCATTCGTCGGCATGGGCGCCTATGCGCTGTTTGGCGGCGTGATCCTTTGGGGACTTGATCCGGTCTCGGCCATCCTTCTGGGCGGCATCGCGGCGCTGGTGATTGCCGTGCCCACCGCATTTTTCGCCTTCCGCCTGAACGGTGCCTATTTTGCCATCGGCACCTGGGTCATCGCCGAGGTTGTCCGCCTCAGCGTCGCACAGTGGAAGACGCTTGGCGGCGGCACCGGCACCTCACTGCCGCGCAGCGCCACCCGCGACATGTGGCTGGTCGAGATGATCGAAGAGGTGCTGGACGTGCGCTCTGCTGCGGCGCGCGATATCCTCGCCTATTGGCTGGCGCTGGTGCTGGCGCTGGCGACGATCGGCGGCATCTACTGGCTGCTGCGCAGCAAGAACGGACTGGCCCTCGCTGCGGTGCGTGACAACACCGAAGCGGCCAAATCCGTTGGCGTCGACGCCGGACGCATGAAGCTGGTGGTGTTCCTGACCTCGGCCGTTGGCACCGGCCTCACCGGGGCGCTGATCTACCTGCAAAAAGCCCGGATTTCGCCCGACGCCGCCTTCAGCGTCACCGACTGGACCGCCTATGTGCTGTTCATCGTGGTGATCGGCGGCATCGGCACCATCGAAGGTCCGATCCTCGGCGTTCTCATTTTCTTTGCGCTGCAATCCCTGCTGGCCGATTTCGGTAGCTGGTACCTGCTGACGCTGGGCCTTCTGGCCATTGCCATCATGCTGATCGCCCCGCGTGGGCTCTGGGGACTGATCTCCGAGCGCACAGGGCTGCACCTTTTCCCAATTCGCCGACCCCTTCGGGGCGGCAAACTATCACCATCGGAGGAATAAACATGGCTGACATCACCACAGAGGTTCTGATCATCGGCACCGGGCCTGCAGGGTCGGTCGCGGCGGCACTGTTGTCGAGCTATGGCATCGAGAATGTCGCGATCAACCGCTATCACTGGCTAGCCAATACCCCGCGCGCGCACATCACCAACCAGCGCACGATGGAGGTCCTGCGCGATCTGGGCAAAGAGGTCGAAGACGAGGTCTACCTCAACGCGATGGACCAGAGCATCATGGGCGAGAACGTCTTCTGTGAAAGCCTCGCCGGTGAGGAAATCGGCCGGATGAAATCCTGGGGCACCCATCCCCTGTCCAAGGCCGAGCACATGCTCTCCTCGCCGACCTTCATGAACGATCTGCCGCAGACCTTTATGGAGCCGATCCTTTTCAAGACTGCCTGCAAACGCGGCACCCGGGCGCGGATGAGCACCGAGTACAAAAGCCACGTGCAAGACGCAGAAGGTGTCACCACCACCTGCTATGACCGGATGACCGGGCAAGAGTTGACGATCCGCTCGAAATATCTGATCGGCGCCGATGGTGGCAATTCGCTGGTGGCCGAGAATGAAAACCTGCCCTTCGAAGGCCAGATGGGCGTCGGCGGCTCGATGAACATCGTGTTCCGGGCGGACCTGTCGAAATACGTCGCCCATCGTCCTTCGGTCCTTTACTGGGTGATGCAGCCCGGCGCGGATGTCGGCGGCATCGGCATGGGGCTGGTGCGCTGTGTGCGCCCGTGGAACGAATGGCTGATCGTCTGGGGCTATGACATCAACGAACCCGCCCCCAACGTGGATGAGGCCATGGCGACGGATGTGGCCCGGCAGTTGGTGGGCGATCCCGAGCTTGAGATCGAATTGCTCAGCGCCAACACCTGGACGGTGAACGACACCTACGCCACCCAGATGTCGCGCGGACGTGTCTTCATCATGGGCGACGCCGCCCACCGCCACCCGCCGTCGAACGGTCTGGGCTCCAATACCTCGATTCAGGATGCCTTCAACCTGGCGTGGAAACTTGCCGCCGTGGTCAAAGGTCAGGCCGGGGAACGGCTGCTGGAAACCTATTCCGAAGAGCGCGCCCCGGTGGCCAAGCAGATCGTCACCCGCGCCAACCAGTCCATCGGCGAATTTGGTCCCATCTTCGAGGCCCTTGGCATGACCGGCGGCACCGACATTACCAAGATCAAGGCCAATATGGACGCCCGCTGTGACTCCACCCCCGAGGCCGAGGCCCAGCGCGAGGCGCTGAACAAGGCCATCGCCTTCAAGAAGTACGAGTTCGATGCCCATGGTGTCGAGATGAACCAACGTTACCGGTCAGATGCGACCGTGACCGATGGTCAGATCGAGCCGGATTTCAAACTGGATGCCGACCTGCACTACCAGCCAACCACGTGGCCCGGGGCACGCATTCCCCATGCCTGGTTGTTCGACGCGGCGGGGCAGAAACACTCCACCCTTGATCTGGCGGGCGGCGGTGCCTTCACAGTCTTTACCGGCCTTGGCGGCGAAGCCTGGGTCGAAGCGGCCAGCAAGATCGCCAAGGAGTTCGGCATCACGCTCAACGCCCATGTCATCGGCCCACGTCAGGAATACATGGATTACACCGGCGACTGGGCCCGCGCCCGCGAGGTCGGCGATAGCGGCTGCATCATCACCCGCCCCGACCAGCATGTCTGCTGGCGACACGATGGCGCGCCCGACAATGCCGAGGCCGAGCTGACCCGCGTCTTCAAAACCATTCTGGCCCGATAGGAGGCGACAATGAGCGATCAGGAACAAGGGTATTTCACCGAAGAAAACTCGGCCGAGGTTGTCATCAGCCGCAATGCCAACGCCAAGAATGAACGCCTCGCCGAGGTCATGGCGGTGGTGACAAAGCATCTGCATGCCGCCGTGAAGGAGATCGAACCGACGCAGGAGGAATGGTTCGAGGCGATCCAGTTTCTGACCAAGGTGGGTCACGCCTGCAACGACTGGCGGCAGGAGTTCATCCTGCTGTCCGACAGTCTGGGCGTCTCCATGCTGGTCGATGCGATCAACAACCGCAAACCCTCCGGCGCCTCGGAATCCACCGTCCTAGGCCCCTTCCACGTCGAGGATGCGCCCGAACTTCCCATGGGCGCGGATATCTGCCTGGATCAGAAGGGTGAGCCTATGCTGGTCAAAGGCCGCATCACCGGCACCGATGGCCAACCCATCGCCAATGCCAAGATTGATGTCTGGCAGGCCAATGACGAAGGTTTCTACGACGTGCAGCAGAAGGGTCTTCAGCCCGATTTCAACCTGCGCGGCGTGTTCCGCACCGGGGCCGATGGCACCTATCATTTCAAAGGCGTGAAACCGAAATACTACCCGATCCCCGATGATGGCCCGGTGGGGCAGATGCTGACGCAACTGGGGCGCCACCCCTACCGGCCCGCGCATCTGCACTACATCCTCGAGGCAGACGGATTTGATACGCTGATCACCCATATCTTTGACCCGGATGATCCCTATATCCACTCCGACGCGGTCTTTGGCGTGAAGGAAAGCCTGCTGGCCAAGTTCGATCTGATCGAAGATCCCGCCCGGATCAGCGCAGCCGGTTTCGACCGCCCCTACTACGAGGTCGTGCACGACTTCGTGCTGGCGCCGAAATCATGACGGCGCCCTGCATCATCTGCGTGGCAATCACCGGCAGCTTGCCACGCAAGGAAAACAATCCCGCCGTGCCGATCACCGTCAGCGAACAGATCGAAAGCACCCATGAGGCTTTTGAAGCGGGCGCTGTCATCGTGCACGCCCATGTGCGCAACGACGATGAAACCCCCTCCAGCGATCCGGACAAGTTCGCAGCGCTGAAGGAAGGTATCGAAAAACACTGCCCGGGGATGATCATCCAGTTCTCCACTGGCGGGCGGTCCGGCGCGGGCAAGACACGCGGCGGCATGCTGCCGCTTGCACCGGACATGGCGTCCTTGTCGGTGGGGTCGAACAACTTCCCCAACCGCGTCTATGAGAACCCGCCGGATCTGGTCGATTGGCTCGCCTCTGAAATGCGCAGTTATCAGATCAAGCCCGAGATCGAGGCCTTTGATCTGTCGCATATCCTGAAGGCCTCCCAGATGCATGCGTCCGGGCAGATCACGGACACGCCCTATGTGCAGTTTGTCATGGGGGTGAAAAACGCCATGCCTGCAGACAAGGCGGTGTTCGATTTCTACGTCGAAACGGTAAAGCGCCTGTTCGGTGCGGACGCGCCCTGGTGTGCGGCCGGGATCGGGGCAAACCAATCCGTTCTCAATGAATGGTCCGTGGCGGCAGGCGGGCATGCCCGCACCGGGCTCGAGGATAATATCCGGCTCGACAAGGATCGCCTCGCCCCCTCGAACGCGGCCTTGGTGAAGCGGGTGGTGGCCCTCTGTGAACAGAATGGCCGCAGCGTTGCCGATGCCGCCACCGCGCGCCGGATCCTGGGCCTGCGCCAAGGCGCGCAGTAGCGCATCATCGCGCGCAGCTTCCCCGGCCGTCCCAAGCCGACCGGGGAAGTCCTGATTGCGGCGTCCTCTTCGGTGCCGCGCCTTTCATTCCTCCCCTCCCTCTGCTCCCAACAGCTGCCGTCTGCGATCACAGAGTTGTGCGCGCGCCGCTGGTCGTCTTGCTGCCCCGGGGCGATCTATGATCACATGGCGCAGCCAATCACTGGCAACACCGGATAAGGGAACAGGGCATTGCAGGAACCGATCGATCTTTACTACTGGCCAACGCCGAACGGCTGGAAAGTCTCTATCGCGCTTGAGGAAATGGACCTCCCCTATCGGGTGCATCTGATCAATATCGGCAAAGGCGATCAATTCGCGCCGGAGTTCCTCAAGATCGCCCCCAACAACCGGATGCCCGCGATTGTCGATCCCGCTGGCCCGGGCGATGCGCCCCTGTCCCTGTTCGAAAGCGGCGCCATCCTGCAGTATCTTGCCCGCAAGACCGGGCGCTTCTACGGCAGCGATGAACGGGCGCGCCTAATGGTGGATCAATGGCTGATGTGGCAGATGGGCGGGGTTGGCCCGATGGCTGGTCAGGCGCATCACTTCCTGAAATACGCGCCCGAGGACCTGGCCTATGCCAAGGACCGCTACAGGTCCGAGGTCGCCCGGCTCTATGGCGTGCTGGACCGGCAGCTGGCCGAAAACGAATATGTGGCGGGGGATGAGTTCACCATCGCCGATATGGCGATCTGGCCCTGGGCGTCGCTCTGGGAAGGACAGGAACAGACGCTGGAGGACAAACCGCATCTGGCCCGCTGGCTGGACCTTCTGTGGCAGCGCCCCGGCTTGGTGGCAGGGCGTGCCCTCCACGCCGATCTGCGCGCCGACCGCTCGGACAGCAAGGCGCAGGAAATCCTATTTGGCGGCAAGGACTGACAGCGCCTTCATGATGCCAACCGCAGCGCGCCCTGCGCGCTGCCCGGCCCAAGGCTGTTTGTGGCGCATCCTTGATGAGCCACACAGGCGCGGGAGCCCTGCGCCCCGGAAATTTACGCCTTAGGGTCTTCGACCTCTTCGTCTTCCTCAAGACCGTATTTCTGCAGCAGCGGCCCCTGGGTCATGAAGAACAGGAACATCGCCACCGGCAGACCGAAGGTCTTGAAATAGACCCATGTGTCAGTGGTGAAGAACCGCCAGATCACCTCGTTGGCCACGGCCAGACCCAGGAAAAAGCCGCAGATCCGTCGGGTGAGGATCATCCAGCCCGCTTCTTCCATCGGCATGACTTCTTCCATCACCACCTTCAGCCAGCTTTCGCCGCGCATCAGCCCGACGGCCAGCAGCCCGCCGAACAACAGGTAGATCATCGTCGGCTTCATCTTGAAGAACCGCTCGTCGTTGAACCAAACCGACAGCCCGCCGAACAGTACGACCAGAACCAGCGTCGCCAGCTGCATCTTCGACAGATGCCCGGTCAGCTTCCACAGGGCGGCAGTCGACATCATCATCAGCGGCACAAAGGCAGCCGTCACCAGGATGAAACCCTTGTATTCCTCGCCCCCGATCAGAAAGATCTCATCCTTCAGCTTCAGATAGCCGATGAAAAACAGAACAATGGGGCCGAACTCCAGCACCATCTTCAGGATCGGATTGATTTTCTTGCCAGCCATTGGCGCTCCTGTTCGGTTGTCTTCCGGCGGCCCGCGTCAGCCGCCCACTTCCACAATCACCGCGCCCAGCGCGATCAGGGACATCAGCGCAATACGCCGCGGCCCCACGGTTTCTTTCAGCACCAGCCAGCCGATCAGCGCGGCAAAGACGGTCGAGGTCTCCCGCAGCACCGCCGCTTCGCCCACCTTGTCGAGCCGGGTCGCCAGCATCACCGCCCCGAAGGAGGCAAAGGCCACCAGCCCGCCAAAGACGCCCCGGACCAAAAGCGGCCCCGGATCCGGGCGCTCTGCCATCTTGCGCCAGCGCAGGTAGGCCACCGGAGGCATGGCGATCCCGTCGATCATGAAGAACCAGGCCAGAAAGGTGAACGGGTTCGCGGTGGCGCGGATGCCATAGGCGTCGTAGGTGGTGTAAAGTGCCACAAACAGCCCCGTCAGAACCGCAAGGCCCAGCGCCACCATCAGCGTGTCGCGGTTGGTTTCCAGATAGCGGTAGTTATAGGCCGCCAAACCAAAAATCCCCATGAGCAGCACCGCAACGCCCATCCATTGCATCACCGTGAAGGTCTCGGAGAACAGGTAATAGGCGCCGATGACGGTGAACAGCGGGCCGGTGCCCCGGACCACCGGGTAGACCACGGTATAGCTGCCCTTGGTATAGGCCAGCGCCTGCAGAACCTTGTAGGCGACGTGAATGACCCAGACCACGGCAAAGATCGGCCACATATGCGGCTCGGGCCAGGGCACGACGAAAAGCGCGAACGGGGCTGCCATCAGCCCGTAGGAGGCGTCAATCGCCCCGCGTGACAGCCAGGGATCGTGTCGCCCTTTTTGAAGTGCACCAAAGACCGCGTGCAGGAAAGCCGCCATCAAGGCCAGCATTAATGCAGCCTGGTGGCCCGCCTCGGTGCCCTCCAGCGAGATCAGCCAGTCGCTCATCCGCGGTGGCCCTCAGGGCGCGACGGCGCCGGGACAGTGGACCTCATCCGGCCGACGAACCGGCGGCTCAAGATCGGTCCAGCCCGGTCAGGGCCGCGGCAAATTCTTCCGGATCAAAGGGAGCAAGGTCATCGATCTGCTCACCCACACCGATGGCATGGATCGGCAGGCCGAACTTGTCCGCCAGCGCCACCAGCACGCCGCCCTTGGCGGTGCCGTCCAGCTTGGTCATCACCAGCCCCGAAACATCGGCCAGCTTCTGGAAGGTGTCGACCTGGTTCAGCGCGTTCTGGCCAGTGGTGGCATCCAGCACCAAAAGCGTATTGTGCGGCGCGGTCTCGTCCTTTTTGCGGATCACCCGCACGATCTTGGCCAGTTCCTCCATCAGGTCGGCGCGGTTCTGCAGCCGCCCGGCGGTGTCGATCAGCAACAGATCCGCCCCGTCCGCTTCGGCGCGGGCCATCGCGTCAAAGGCGAGGCTCGCCGGATCCGATCCTTCGGGCGCGGTCAGTACCGGCACCCCGGCGCGGTCGCCCCAGACCTGCAGCTGTTCCACCGCCGCGGCGCGGAAGGTATCGCCGGCCGCGATCACCACGTTCTTGCCCGCTGCCTTGAACTGGCTTGCCAGCTTGCCGATGGTGGTGGTCTTGCCGGATCCGTTGACGCCGACAACCAGCACCACCTGCGGCCGCTTGGCGTAGATCGGCAGTGGCTTGGCCACCGGCTCCATCACGCGGGCGATCTCGGCCGAGAGCAGTTCCTTGATCTCCTGCGTGGACAGGCGTTTTCCGAACCGGCCTTCGGCCATATTCGCGGTCACCCGCAGGGCCGTATCCACCCCCATGTCCGAAGCGATCAGCAGCTCTTCCAACTGCTCCAGCATATCGTCGTCCAGCACCCGGCGCGGCGCAGTGCCCCCGGCGCGCCCCATGAGCCGCCCCAGCAGCCCCGGCGATTTCTGCGGCTTTTCAGGCTCTGGTTCGGGGATTGGTTCAACAACAGGTTTGGGGGCGGCGGGCTTCGGTTCAGTCGCAACAGGCTGCGGCGTAGGCACCTCCTCCGCAACAGGCTCCGAAACTTGCGGTGCGGCCTCAGACGCAGCTTCAGGGGCAGCGGTATTCTCGACAGCAGCCTTATCCTCGGCCTTCTCGTCGGCCCCTTCCGCAACAATTGCATCCAGCCCATCCTCCAGTTTCGAAGAGGATTTGAACAACCGGTCCTTGAGCTTTGTGAAAAACGCCATCGGGGTCTCCGCAGTAAGTCTGTAACTCACCTAATGCGGTTTGCCCGCGGTTGCAAAGCGGATGACAGCCCTGAGGTCAGGAAAATGCATACCAAAAGCCAAGCTGGGCGCCCCAATAGAGCGGCCAGACCGCATAGGGGGCAATCCGGCGAAACCGGTGCCCCTCGGGCAGTACGAAGGTTTCAAAGGCCAGAACCACGTCCGATGCGACAAAGGCAAGGGCAGCAGGCAGCGCCCAGACCAACGCGCCCTGCCCAGGCAGGGTGGCGGCAGCCGCCCCCATCGACAGGATGATCGGGATATAGGCCAGCACCGCGCCCTTCAGCGCCCCTGCGCGCGGCGCAAGTACCCGCACCATGATACCGCCCAGAAGGACCAGAGCGATCACGATGGCCAGACCCGGCATCTGCACCAGCTGCGCCATATCGCTGCCGGGCGTGCTGAGGAACAGCACAACATAGGCCAGATGCCCGGCGGCAAAGGCCCCGACCCCGGCCATGAAGGCACCCTCCCCATCGCGGGACAGGCAATAGTCGCCCAGCGCGCAGAGCAGCAGCCCCAGCGCCAGCAGGACCGGTGCCCCGGCAATCAGCCCCAGCAAAGCCAGCAAGGCAACAGAGGAGGTTTTGAGAATACTGCGCAGCAGCCCTGCGGGGCGTGCCGTGAAAAACAGATAGGCCAGCGCGCAGCCTGCCGCGGCACTCAGCAATACGGTTTCCATTCTGGCCTCTCTCCCCTGCCTCATCTCGCTACGGCAGATGCCGCGCGTCATTGCCCCGTATGCTTGCCCGAGGCGCTGGCTTCGGTCAAAGGTAACCAAGGGAAAAGCACGCCCTTCATCCCTTTGCACCTGCACAAGGACCGCCCCCATGTTCTGGTTTGCCATTGCCAGCCTGACGCCGCCCGTTCTGATCGGGCTTGCCAGCCTCTGGGGCGGGGTCTGGAGCTGGGCAGCCCTTGGATCCATGTCCGCACTGGTGCTGGTACTGGACCGGATCGGGCAACGGGCGCAGAACCAGACCGGCGCGTGCGGCGCAGAGGCGCTTCAGGTCGCGTTGGCTCTTGCCCATTTTGCCTTGCTGCTGCCAGTGGCCACGGCCCTGCCCCGGATTAGCTGGGGCGGGGCGATACCGCTGGTTCTGGCGCAGGGGTTGTTCATGGGACAGATCTCACATCCCAACGCGCATGAGCTGATCCACCGCCCAGGCCGGGCCATGCGCCGCCTCGGCGTTCTGGTCTACGCCACCATGCTGATCGGGCACCATGCCTCGGCGCATCTGAAGGTGCATCATGTGCATGTAGCCACACCACAGGACCCCAACACGGCCCGACGCGGCGAAGGCTTTTACCGGTTCCTGCCGCGGGCCTGGATTGGCTCTTTTCGCGCAGGACTGGCTGCTGAAAACGCCGCGCGGCAGCGCAAGCAGGTCCCCCCGTCGAACCTCAGCCATCCTTATGTGGCCTATATCGCTATCGCCTTGCTGTGCTGCGCGGCCGCCTATCTGGCAGGCGGCGTCGTTGCACTCATTCTTTTCCTGTTTGCCACAGCCCATGCGCAGATGCAGATCTTTCTGGCCGATTACGTGCAGCACTACGGGCTGCTGCGCCAAACCCGTGACACGGGCCGCCCGGTGCCCGTCGGGCCGCAGCATTCCTGGAACGCACCGTATTGGTATTCTTCGGCGATGATGCTGAACGCGCCGCGCCATTCCGACCACCACGTCGTGCCCGCCCGCCGGTTCCCCGAACTGCAGTTGACGCCCGATATGCCGACACTGCCGCATTCCCTGCCCGTGATGGGCGCGATTGCGCTGATCCCCTCCCTCTGGCGGCGCAAGATGGGGCGGGAACTGGCCAAACTAAGCGGCAAGCGGTCCGAAGGCTTGGACTGAGCCCGACCTGTCTGGCACACTTCACTCCATGCGGACCTTGTTGATGATTCCCCTCTGCGCTTTGCTGGCTGTCCCCGGGATGGGCAAAGCCGCTGAGCCGATGGGCGCTGAGGAGTTCGACAGCTACACCCGGGGCAAGACGCTGTTCTATGGCTTTGATGGCACCGCCTACGGGGTAGAACGCTATCTGCCGAACCGCCGTGTCATCTGGTCCTTCCTCGATGGCCGCTGTCAGGAAGGGCACTGGTACCAGCAGGCCGATCAGATCTGTTTCCTCTATGAGGACCGCAATGATCCCCAGTGCTGGCGGTTCTCCCTTACCCCCAACGGTCTCAGCGCGCGGTTCCAGAATGACCCCGAAGCCACCGAGCTTTATGAGGCCGAGGATATCGGCGAAGAGATGATCTGCCTCGGCCCCGACGTCGGGGTCTGACGCGCGCTCACTCCGCGCCGAATAGTGAAGTACGGGTCGGCAGGATCAAATTGCTATCAGAACAGCGATCCCTGCTCCCCATCATCCGGGGTGCTCTTGGGTTTGGCCTTGGGCTTGCTGGCCTTTGGCTTGGCTGTCGACGCCTCACCGCCGCCTGTCTTTGCAGCTGGCGCAGGTGCACCGCCCAGATCAAGCCGTCCGTCTTTGAACTCGATTTCCAATGGCCCCGCTTTTTCGGCCGCGGCGCGGGTGGTGATGACGGTCTGACCGGACCGCACCACAGCATAGCCACGCTCCAGCGTTGCCTTGTAGCTGAGGATCTCAAGCTGCCGCCCCGCCGCCGAAAGCTGTTGCCGTTGCCGGTCAAGCCGTTGCCGCTGCACAGTGTCCAGCCGCTGGCCCAGCTGGGTGATCCGATCCTGACGCCGCTGGATTTCCTGCTGGATGGGCCGCAAGGACAGCCGAGATGACAGGTTGCGCAAACGGTCCGTCCGCCCCGCCACAAGCTGCCGCAGGGTGGAGGGGCGCAGGCTTGCTGCCGCCTCGCTCAGCTGCACGCGGCGGCGCTGCACCACCGAGGTCAGCGCACGCGGCAAGCCATCGCTGGCCTGATCCAGCCGCTGCCGTGGCGTTTCCAGCAAGGTTTCCGGGCGGGGCAAGGCCCGCGACAGATCGTTCAGGCGTTGGCGGCGCAACTGCACCGCCTGTCCCGCGGCGCGCGCCAGCCGGGCGCCCTGATTCTCGCTCCAGCCCAGAAGATCCAGCCGTACTGGCACCGCCAGCTCCGCCGCTGCGGTCGGCGTCGGCGCCCTACGGTCCGATACAAAATCAATCAGCGTGGTGTCGGTTTCGTGCCCCACGGCAGAGATCAGCGGAATATCCGAGGCCGCTGCTGCCCGGGCCACGATTTCCTCGTTGAAGCCCCAGAGATCCTCGATCGAGCCACCACCGCGCGCCACGATGATCAGATCCGGGCGCGGTAGAGCGCCGCCCGGGGTCATGCGGTTGAAACCTTCGATGGCGCGGGTCACCTCCGGGGCGCAATTGCTGCCCTGAACGGCAACTGGCCAGACCAGAACCTTGCGCGGGAACCGGTCCCGCAGCCGGTGCAGGATATCGCGGATCACCGCCCCCGAAGGCGAGGTCACGACCCCGATGATTCCCGGCAGATAAGGCAGTGGTTTCTTGCGCTCAGGCGCGAACAAACCCTCGGCCTCAAGCTGTTTTTTGCGTTTTTCCAGCAGCGCCATCAGCGCGCCCTGCCCGGCGACCGCGACCTCTTCGACGTTCATGTTGTACTTGGACTGCGCCCCGAAGGCCGTGAGGCGGCCGGTGACGATCACCTCCAGTCCCTCTTCGGGCACCACCGACAGACCCGCGACCTGACCTTTCCAGGTGGTACAGGCCAGCACGTTCCGGTCGTCCTTGATGTCGTAATACAGATGCCCCGAACGCGCCTTGAACACCCGCCCTACCTCGCCGCGTACACGGATCCGGCCAAAGGTGCTTTCGAGGGTGCGTTTCACCTCACCCGAGATCTCGGAAACGGTGAATTCCGGCGCGTTCTGACCGGGGGTGGGATCGTCGAGCAGGTCGGACATCGGCGGATCTTTCGGACTGTTATCTGGGCAGTTGAGGTGGCGGCAGGCCTGCGACCATACGCAGTTCTTGTTTTACAGGCCCGCGCAGCATAGAACCCGCGACAAGCATGGCAAGCCCCCGGCGCAGGTGTCATTTCCTGCTCCAGACAGGCCGCTGCCGCATGGCGATATACGCTCCGGTTCCGGGGCGGACAGACCGGAGAAGACGCGATGAATATCCTTATCCTTGGCAGCGGCGGGCGCGAACATGCTTTGGCATGGGCGGTGATGCAGAACCCCAAATGCGACAAGCTGATCGTGGCGCCGGGCAATGCGGGCATTGCCCAGATCGCCGATTGTGCCAGCCTTGATATCGAGCAAGGCGGCGCGGTGGTGACCTTTGCCGAGGAAAACGCCATCGATTTCGTCATCGTCGGCCCCGAGGCGCCGCTGGCCGCAGGCGTTGCGGACCGGCTGCGCGAGGCGGGCATTCTGGTCTTTGGCCCCTCGCAGGCGGCGGCGGAACTGGAAGCCTCCAAAAGCTTTACCAAGGAGATCTGCGACGCGGCCAAGGCGCCAACCGCAGCCTATGGCCATTTCACCGATGCCGAGGCCGCCAAGGCCTATGTGAAGCAACAAGGCGCCCCCATCGTGGTCAAGGCCGACGGTCTGGCCGCTGGCAAGGGCGTCATCGTTGCGATGGATGAACAGACCGCGCTGGATGCCATCGAGGACATGTTCGGTGGCAGTTTCGGCGGCGCGGGCGCCGAGGTGGTGGTCGAGGAGTTCATGGAGGGCGAGGAAGCGTCGCTGTTTGTACTGGTGGATGGCGAGGACGTGCTGTCCATCGGCACCGCGCAGGATCACAAACGCGTCGGCGAAGGCGATACCGGTCTCAACACCGGCGGTATGGGCGCCTATTCCCCGGCCCCCGTGCTATCGGCCGAGATCGAAGCCCGCGCCATGGAAGAGATCGTCAAACCCACCATGGCCGAAATGGCCCGGCGCGGCGCGCCTTATCAGGGCGTTCTTTATGCCGGTCTGATGATCAAGGATGGTCAGCCCCGTCTGGTGGAATACAACGTCCGCTTTGGCGATCCGGAATGTCAGGTTCTGATGATGCGTCTTGGCGCCCAGGCGCTGGACCTGATGCACGCCGCCGCCGAAGGCCGCCTGAGTGAAGCGCAGGTGAACTGGGGCGATGACCACGCCATCACCGTTGTCATGGCGGCAAACGGCTATCCCGGCTCTTACGAAAAAGGCACCGAGATCGGCGGTCTGGACGCCCTGCCCGAGGACAGCAGCAATATGGTCTTCCATGCCGGCACCAAGGCAGACGGCGGCAAGGTTCTGGCCAATGGCGGCCGGGTGCTGAACGTCACCGCCCGCGGCGACAGCCTGGCTGAAGCCCGCGACCGGGCCTATGCGATGGTCGACCAGATCGACTGGAAAGACGGGTTCTTCCGCCGTGACATCGGCTGGCGCGCCCTGTCGTAGCAGGTACAGTTTCCGGGGGCTGCCGACCTGGTCCGGGGCAGCCCTCAGTTGACCACTCCCACTTTTGTTGAAGGACCCTGCCGATGATCCTGCGCGAAAAGCCCGGCATTGTGGCGTTGCTGTTTGCGGTGCGTGGCTCTGTCCTGCCCCGCATACTGCCGCGCATTCTTGCGGTCTCCGCACTGGCCGCTGTGGTGGTCTGGCTGGACGGAAATATTCTTGCGCTGCCCCACACCAACGCCGCGCCCTTTGCGGTCTTCGGCGTGGCCCTGTCGCTGTTTCTCGGTTTCCGCAACAACGCCGCCTATGAACGCTGGTGGGAGGGGCGCTGCCTCTGGGGGCAGCTGCTTGCCGATCTGCGGGCGCTTGGCCGCGATGCGGAGCTGTTCCTGCCGCAGCGCGAAGATCGGCAACAACTGTTGCGACTGGCGCTGGGGTTCATCCACCTGCACCGGATCAATCTGCGCAAATCATCGGATTTCACCCAGGCAAACGCATGGGCCGGTGAGGATTTCTCGCAGGCGCCGCATCCGCCCTGCGCCGTGATGAACCGGATGACGACATTGGCCGCACAATCCGCGCCCGACGGGTTTGCCCGCAAGGCGCTGTCAGAGCGCCTGTCCTCGATCACCCTGGCCCAGGCCGGATGCGAACGGATCGCCGCGACGCCGCTGCCTTACGTCTACTCGCTGCTGGTGTTCCGGACCACCTATCTCTACTGCCTGCTGATCCCCTTTGCGCTGCTGGAAAGCACCGGCTGGATGACCCCCGTCTTTGTCGCCATCGTGGCCTATGTGTTCTTCGGCCTTGCCGAGGTGACCGAGGAATTGTCGCACCCATTCGGCGAAACCGTGAACGGCCTGCCGCTGGATGCGGTGTGCCGGACGGCCGAAATTTCTCTTTGCGACCATCTGGCGCAAACCCCGCCCGCGCCGATGACACCGCAGAACTATATCCTGACCTGAGAGCGCGCCCATTGCCCGGCCCGCCCTGCGGCTTTTGCGCTGTCTATAAGTGTTTTCAGCAGCTTTGCGGTAGGTTACTAACTTGGGTCAAGCCTGGGAGGCACAATGCACAATGGACAAACACCCGGATCCCGCCACGCTGGACAGGCTCTATGCCGACCGCGATCTGGCACAACTTGCCTTTGAATATTCCCCCGTCGGCATCGTGGTGACGGAAAACCGCGTGCTGCGGGAATGCAATCAACGGTTCTGCGACATGTTCGGTTATGCGCGCGAAGAGCTGCTGGACCAGCTGTTTTCCTTCCTCTACCCGTCGGACGAAGAGTTCCAGAACCTGCGAAACCGCGGTGACAAGAGCCTTGGACAGGGCAATCCCTACTGGGACGAGCGGGTGATGAAGCGCAAGACCGGGGATCTGTTCTGGGTGCGGGTGCGGGGCCATACCTTTACCCCAGATGAGCCGCTGGGCCGCGCGGTTTGGAGCTTTGCCGACCTGTCGGGTGTGCGCCCTTATCAGCCGCTCACCCGGCGCGAACGCGAGGTCTATTCGCTGCTGCGTGAAGGCAAGACCAGCAAGGAGATCGCCCGGATCCTGACGCTCAGCTATCGCACGGTCGAGGTGCACCGGGCGCGGCTTCTGAAAAAGGTTGGAGCCAACAATACCGCCAGCCTGTTCTCCTCGCTCGGGGATATCGGCGGCGATCACGTGGTGGGCGGCAACAGCCCGTGACTGGCGTTTCCTCACGGCTGACACCGGAGCGCCTGGCCGCGTCGGATGCACGTCTTGAGGCGGTTCTCGACCTGATCCGGCGCAGCTTTGCCTTCATGGAGGGGCGCATCGATCCGCCCTCCTCGATGCGGCGTCTGACGGTAGAGGCGCTGCAGGAACAATGCCGACGCGGCGAGATCTGGATCCTGGGCACGCCGCCCTTGGCCTGCGTGTTCCTGACCCCGAAACCGGACTGTTTGTATCTTGGAAAACTGGCGGTGGAGGAAAGCAGCCGCGGCGCCGGTCTGGCGCGCATTCTGGTGGATCATGCGGCCCAGCGGGCAAGGGAACTGGGCCTGCCCGCCGTGGAGCTACAAACCCGCGTGGAGTTGGTTGAGAACCACCAGACTTTTTCACGGCTGGGATTTGTGCAGGTCGGCGCCACGGCGCATCCCGGCTATGACCAGCCAACCTCGCTGACCTTTCGTCGCCCTGTCTGAGAGGTCTGCTTCGAGGGTGCATCGTCGCCCTCCCGCCCGCTGAGGCGCATTCACTGAATGCTTCCAGCCCTTGCGTCGGCGCCGCACCTCGGCAGGCATGTTGCCTTATTCGCAGGTCAGGGCATCCTCAACCGACTGCGTCCCGGAAAAGGGGCCAATGTCGCGGGTCTTGATCCCCGCGACGGTCAGGCGGGAGGCCATGATGCGGGACCAGCTGGCATTGGCGGTCACAATCTCGGGGTCGTTTTCACAGCTGCTAATGCCGGAGGTGATGAAATCCTGCCCGATCCGGTGATTGGTCAGCCCAGGCAGGCTTGCAACCTCGGTCAGCGTCCTGCCGTCATAGCGCCAGATGCGCAGTGTCTTGGCCAGATGCGGCCGGTCGATATAGGCAAGCTCCACATGGCCATCGCCATCCAGATCCGCCGCGCCGATAGGGGCCAGCCAGCGGTTGCTTTGCCCGATGTGTGGTGTCTCCGCGATCTTCCCGGTAGCGCCATAAAGCGCCAGCGCCGCCCCCCGCGCCATGTCCGTTTCCACGACCATGACAGCGTCGGCACGGCCATCCAGTGACAGATCCACCAGACGGGGCTGCAGATCCTCGAATACATGATCCTTGGGTAATTCGATCTCGACACGCATCGTGGTGCCATTCGGCCCTGCAAATGTCAGGGAAAGACCGGACCATTCTACCGCGTCCCCCAGTACGCCATGGGCATAGCGTGTCGTCGGGCCGGTATACTCGGCGAACAGGATCTCGCTTCCGCTCGGGTACCAATGACCGATGTCATTTTTTCCCATTTGCGCCGTGGCCGAACCGCTGCCAAAAACTCCCCCGCACAGGAGCCACATGCATAACACCTGCCCCGCGCGGCGGATGGTGCGGGGCCAGGATCGTGACGGCAGACGCCGCGCTCCTGCCCCCGGCAAAGTCATCAGATCTGCTTTTCGGGCATCTTTACAACGAGACCGTCCAGAGCATCCGTCACCTTCAGCTGACAGGTCAGACGGGAGCGCTCGGGATCGGGCTCAAAGGCGAAATCCAGCATGTCCTCTTCCATGTCATCCTTGGCGGGCAGCTTCTCGACCCAGGCAGGATCGACATAGACGTGGCAGGTGGAGCAGGCACAGGCGCCGCCGCAGTCGGCTTCAATCCCCGGAATATTGTTATCCCGCGCGCCTTCCATCACGGTCAGCCCGTTGGCCACTTCCACAACATGCTCGGTGCCGTTGTGCTCGACATAGGTAATCTTTGCCATGGTCGTTTCTTCCCCTTCTCGGTCCTTCCCGCTTGTTTATCCAAGGCCCCGCCGCTGCACCAGTGCAATCTGCCCTGCCCCGGGCCAGGGGTGGACTTTGACGGCACATGTTCTATTTTTGTTCCTAAATTTCCAAACCACCAAAGCGTCACGATGACACCCGCCCCACCACAGAAAAGCCGCACCGCCCCCGGATGGCCTCGCCCGCCCGCCTGCCTCAGGGCTGCCGAGCTGGAGCGGGTGCCGCAACAGGCCCGCGTCACGGTGGCCGGGCTGGTGATCCTGCGCCAGCGCCCCGGCACCGCCAAAGGGGTGATCTTCATCACGCTGGAGGATGAAACCGGGGTGGTGAATGTCATCGTCTGGCGCAAGGTATACGAGGCCTACCGCCGCGCCGTCATTTCCGGGCGGCTTCTGCGGATCACCGGCCGCCTGCAACGCGGCGACGGTGTCACCCATGTGATTGCCGAAGGGATCGAGGATATCTCGGGCATGCTGGACATCCTGCTGAGCCGTCAGGGACGCAGCGAGGATCCGGCCTTTGCGCCAGTGCAGAAAATGGACTAACCTGCGGCAAAACCCGCCGGTCTGCCTGCAGACCCTCAGAGGTCCGAGCATATGATCAGCGCCCCCTTGCCGAGGCTCCAGATACGACAGCTGAAACGCCCGTCGATGCCGCCCCAGATAAGACATCTGGCAG
This sequence comes from Pseudophaeobacter sp. C1-32P7, assembly GCF_041008775.1. Taxonomy (NCBI): domain Bacteria; kingdom Pseudomonadati; phylum Pseudomonadota; class Alphaproteobacteria; order Rhodobacterales; family Roseobacteraceae; genus Pseudophaeobacter; species Pseudophaeobacter sp. C1-32P7. The sequence goes on from NZ_JAXGFR010000002.1 coordinate 216,917, forward strand.
GGTTGCTGCGGCGGCCCCTGCTCCAGTCCTCGGTCATCCTTCTGACATTCGCAGCGCTCAGCGCCTGTACACCAGCCAGTGCCCCCGGCACCGGCGCCGATGCGCGCTCCCGACCTGCAGCCCCGCCCGGCGCGGCGCCGGACAGTTGCTGGGACCGCCACGTCAGCCCCGCCATCATCGAAACGGTAACTGTCCAGGTTCTGGCCGAGCCGGAACAGCGCGACGCCGATGGCCGGATTGTTCAGCCCGCTGTCTTCCGCACCGAAACCCGGCAGGACATCGTGCGCCCGCGCACCGAAAGCTGGCTGCAGATCACCTGCCCCGTCGACATGACGCCGGACTTCATCGCCTCGCTACAGCGCGCCTTGGCCGTGCGGGGGCACTACAAGGGCAGCGTTACCGGCAAGCTGGACCGGCCCACGCGGCAGGCGATCCTGCGCTATCAGCAGCGACACGGCCTTGAGAGCCACATCCTGTCGCTGGACAGCGCCCGCCGTCTGGGCCTGATCGCGATCCCGAAATCGTAAGCGCAACAGCAGTTCCCCGCCCGCCCTGCCTCTGATAGTGTCTGGCGCAAAAGACCGTACCGGCGCCGGAAAACGGCACCCCGGACAAACCTCTGCGGAGATGACACGATGCGACATGACCGCCTGCCGGACACAGGGTTCCTTTCCGGGGCCTCGGCGCCGCTGCGGCAGATGCTGGAAAGCCAGGCCAGTGACATCCGGCTGTCCCAAGGCGAAGTCCTGTTCGAGCAAGGCGATACCGGCGATGCGCTTTATGCCATCATCGAGGGCGCCCTGGAGTTCTCGATCCTGTCCATCGCGGGGCGCAAGCTGACGCTCGATCTGATGCGCCCCGGAGCGGTGTTCGGAGAGATCGCCCTGTTTGATCCGGGAGCCCGCACCGCGACAGTCACCGCCAGCGAGCCCAGCCGTATCCGGCGGCTGCGTAACCGGGATGTGCTGGCCCAGATCCAGCAGCACCCGGAGCTGGCCGGAGACTTGCTGCGGCTGGCCGGGCAGCGCATGCGCTGGATGAATGCACAGCTGAACGAGCAGGTGTTTCTGCCGATGCCGGTCCGGCTGGCCCGCAAACTGCTGTACCTCACCCCGGACGGCGGCGACGGGCGCCTCGGATTGTCGCAAAGCGAGCTTGCCGAATTTGTCGGTGCCACCCGCGAGGCGGTGTCGAAAACCCTGTCAAACTGGAAACGCAGCGGCATCATCGAAATCAACCGCGGCGCCCTGCAGATCCTGGATCGCACGGCCCTGGGCCTGCTGGCGGAACCAGAGCTGATCTGAGCCAGACGACATCCTGGCGCCAAACGCCCCTGAAACACATTTTCTGACATTGGTGTGAACTGGGTCACAGAGCCGGGACCGCTGATCTGCGAAGGTCATTTCAAGGGCAGGCATTTACCGTTCCATCCCAATGCCCGCCTGTACCTACAAGAGCCATGTGCCCGCCAGCACATGGCTCTTTTCTATTCGCGCCCAGAGCCCAGAGCCCAGAGCTCAGCGTGGCGCCACCCGCCTCCGGCCCCAAATAGAAAAGGCCGGGACAATGCCCGGCCTTTTGCACGAAGTCCTGCGCCGCGCCCGGCGGCAGGTCCGTGGATTATTCCGCCAGATTGAGCGCCACGAAACGCGGCTCACCGTTGCGGCGGACCAGCAGCAGGAGCGACTTGCGGCCCGCTTCCTTGGCCTCGTCGATACGGGCCTCCAGATCGCTGATGCCAGAGAGTTTCTGCTGCCCGGCTTCGGTGATCACATCACCTGCGCGCAGGCCCTTCTCCCAGGCTTCCGAGGTTTCGTCGACCGACAGGATCACCAGACCATTGGTGCCTTCGGGGACATTCAGTTCACCACGTAGCTGGTCGTTCAGAACGCCAACCGACAGACCCAGAAGCTGCTTCTCGGTCTGCTCCTGCGGGGTATCGTCCCCACCGGCAGGACCGGCCTTGCGCTCGGCATCTTCACGACGACCCAGCGTGACCTTGAGCGTCTCAGTCTTGCCTTCACGGTAGACGATCACGCGCACGGTCTTGCCGACTTCGGTGTTACCCACGGTGCGCACCAGGCTGCGGGTGTCTTCGACATCGTTGCCGTCAAAGCTGAGGATCACATCGCCCGCCAGCATGCCGGCCTCTTGTGCCGGACCTTCGGGAACGTCTGTAACCAGAGCGCCTTTGGCTTTGTCCATGCCCATCGCCTCGGCCACGTCACTGGTCACGTCCTGGATACGCACACCCAGCCAGCCACGGCGGGTTTCGCCGAATTCCTTCAGCTGTTTAACCACCTTGCTGACCACGTTCGACGCCATCGAAAAGCCAATCCCGATGGAGCCGCCATTAGGCGACAGGATCGCCGTGTTCACGCCGACAACCGAGCCATCCATATTAAACAGCGGCCCGCCCGAGTTACCCCGGTTGATGGCTGCGTCCGTCTGAATGTAGTCGTCATAGGAACCCGAAAGTTCCCGGTTACGGGCGGAGACGATGCCCGCCGACAGAGAGAACCCCTGCCCCAGCGGGTTACCCATGGCAATCACCCAGTCACCCACACGGGCGGTGTCACTGTCGCCAAAGGTCACGAATTTCAGCGGCATCGGCGCATCGACCTTCAACAGGGCGATATCGGTATTGGGGTCGGTGCCCACCACCTTCGCCGGGAGCGGCTGTGCAGGCTGGCCGTCGCCGGGGAAGAATTCGATCTCGATCTCGTCAGCGGATTCGATCACGTGGTTGTTGGTGACAATATAGCCGTCTTCGGAGATCACGAAGCCGGAGCCAAGTGCCGAAGAGCGGCGGGGACGGTCATTGCCGCCATTGCTTCCATTGCGGTCCTGGAACTCGCGAAAGAAATCTTCGAAGGGAGAGCCTTCGGGGACGATCCCCTGTGGACCAGACCGGCCTTCGATCACGGTCGTGGTGGTGATGTTGACTACAGCAGGGCTGACTTTTTCCGCCAGCGGTGCCAGGCTTTCGGGGCGGGCCTGGGCCATCAGGACCTGGGCCAGTACCATGATGCTGCTGATCAGGGCGAGCATCAGAAGCCGCCATAGCGCCCCTGTCCTGTCCTGCGCATCAGAATAAGAAATTGCCTGTGCTTGCACGGCACTACTCCTTGTCATCGCCATTCCGGTTTTTCCTCCTGACCTCTGCCTGCGGTTCCACGCGTGATCGGCAGAAGTACAGGATGGGATTAATGTAGGGACTCTCTCCCTCGCTGCAATGAATGTTGCACGTCTTCGAGGCAAAGTGAAAGCGGTAGAGAACCGGAGCACGCCATTTTCCCCCATTTAATCCGTCACTTAAAGGGCACCAAGAATCCACCAGGATGCCCGGCGCGGCGATCATCACAAGGTTTTGAACAAAATTGCAGGTTTGGTGCAGCTCAGGGTGTTCCTTGCAGCCCCTGCCTTTTCCCGCCTTTTCCCGCCAGACCAGGGCTGGGGAGACACCAGCAGCGGACGTCAGCCCGGCTGCCCCTCCAACGCGACGCAAGCCACGCAGAGCAAATGAAAAGGGGGCCGACGCAATGTCGGCCCCCTTTTATTTTTGAAACTCTTCGAAACCCTGTGAAACCAGCGCGTTATCGCGTCGAAACTCCACCGGTCGAGGATTTCAGGTAGTTGAAGAACTCGCTGTCCGGCGACAGAACCATCGAGGAATTGCCGTCCTGCATCGACCGCGCATAGGCGGTGAGGCTACGGTAGAACTCGAAGAACTCCGGATCGCGGCCATAGGCTTCGGCGAAGATCGCGTTGCGCTCCGCATCCGCTTCACCGCGAATGACTTCGGCTTCGCGTTCAGCTTCGGACACCAATTCGACCTCGGTCCGGTCCGCTTGCGCACGCACCCGCTGGGCGGCTTCCTCACCGCGGGCGATCTCGTCGGCGGCCTCTCGCTCACGCTCGGCGCGCATCCGCGCAAAGGTAGCATCGAGGTTGGCCTGCGGCAGGTCGGTACGCTTCAGACGCACGTCGATCACCTCAATCCCGAAACCGCTGGCCTCGCTGATCGCACCGTTGCGGATGCGCAGCATCAGGGCAGCCCGGTCCGAAGACAGGATGTCATTCGAGCTAACGGAGCCCAGTACCTCACGCGTCTGAGCGCGCATGATCTTGTCCAGACGGTTTTCTGCGCCCGGAATGCCGGAGGCACCCACCGCCTCACGGAATTGACGCAGATCGGTGATCCGGTAGCGGGCAAAGGCATCGACCACCAGACGGCGGTCATCCTCGGGTGTGACTTCCAGCGGGCCAACCTCAAGGCTGAGGATCCGGTCATCATAGGTGACAACCTCGTCGATCAGCGGCACCTTGAAGGCCAGACCGGGCTGTTCCTGTACCGCGACCACACGGCCAAAGCGCAGCACCAGTGCCTTTTCGCGCTCGTCCACGATGAAGACAGCGGACAGGGCCGCGACAACGGCGATCACCAGAATGGGGAGGATAAACGTAGTCTTTTTCATCATTTGCCCTCCGTCCGGCGCAACTCGTTAAGCGGCAGATAAGGCACCACGCCCTGGCCGCCTTCGCCGACGGACGAGTCGATGATGACTTTGTCCACGTTGCCCAGCACCTCTTCCATGGTCTCCAGATACAGACGCTTGCGGGTCACCTCAGGCGCCTTTTCATATTCGGCAAGAACCGCCGAGAAACGGCTGGCTTCACCGCTGGCCTGGTTGACCACCTGAGCACGATAGGCTTCGGCCTCTTCCAGCGTCTGTGCGGATTGACCCCGTGCGGAGGCCAGTTTCCGGTTGGCATAGGCATCCGCTTGTTTTTCCAGACGGTCACGTTCCTGACCGGCGGACTGCACTTCGCGGAAGGCATCCTTCACAGGCTCTGGCGGATCGGCACCATCAAAGTTGACCCTGACGATGTTCACGCCACTGTCGTAGCTGTCCAGCGTCGACTGGATCAGCTCCTCAAGCCGCGAGGTAATCACACCCCGGTCCCGGTTGAGGATCGGTGCCAGTTCGGACTGGGCAATGATTTCCCGCATAGCGGATTCGGCGACAGCCTGAATCGTGGCCCGCGGATCGCGCAGGTTGAACAGGTACTTGTCCGGCTCGTTGATGTTCCAGACGACCTGGAAATCGACGTCGATGATATTCTCATCGCCCGTCAGCATCAGCCCGGCATCAACCCCGCGCGAACCTGCGCCGATGTTCTCGGTCTGCTCGACCAGAACCGGGATCACCTCGTAGGTGACCAGCGGCCAGGGGGCAAAGTTCAGACCGGGCTGGCCGGTATCCCAGTATTCGCCAAGGAACAGTTCGACAGAGCGTTCTTCGGTCTTGACCGAATAGAAGCTGGCCATGCCCCACAAAACCGCAGCGGCAATCGCGCCAATGGCTACGGTGCCTTTGGTGAACAGCGGCGCACCGCCGCCGGAACCACCGCGACCACCACCGCCGGAGCCATCACCGCCCCGGCCGCCCATCAGGACCCGGAATTGCTCCTGGCCCTTCTTGAGCAGCTCGTCGATTTCGGGAATCTGAGGATCCTCGGGGCGACGGCCACCGCCGCCGCCACCGCCGTTGTTATCGCCCCGGTTGCCTCCACCGCCACCGGAAGAGCCTCCGCCCCCCCAGGGACCACCGCTATTTCCCGCCATGTGTCTCCTATCCCTTTGCTGCCGCATGGTTGCGGCACATGTTTTCCTGCGACCTAACCTGTGGTCCGAAACCGATAATTCAAGCGGTCCGGACCGGAGTCTTCATCGTCACAAGCTCTTCGGACATGGTCGGGTGCACCGCCACGGTCCGGTCAAAGTCTTCTTTTGTCGCGCCCATCTTGACCGCAATGCCTGCCAGCTGGATCATCTCGCCCGCGCCGGGTGCGACGATATGGCATCCCAGCACCTTGCGAGTGGCCTGGCTGACGACCAGTTTCATAAGAACCCGCTGCGCGCGCCCGGCAAAGGCCTGCTGCATCGGCTTGAACGATGTCGCATAGACCTCGATCGGCTCCTGCTTGGCTGCGTCTTCCTCGCTCAGCCCCACGGTGCCCATTTCAGGCTGGGTGAAGATTGCCGTCGGGATCAGCTCATGATCCGGGCTTGTCGGGTTGCCGTTGAACACGGTTTCGACAAAGGCCATGCCTTCGCGGATCGCTACCGGCGTCAGGTTGACCCGGTCGGTCACATCGCCAATTGCATAGACAGACGGCACCCCGGTTTGGCTGTACTCATCGACCAGAATCTCGCCCTTGCGGCCGCGTTCGATGCCAAGACCTTCGAGCCCCAGATCATCGGCATTGGGCGCACGACCGGTGGCATACATCACCTGATCGAACAGCGCCTCATCGCCATTGGTGGCCTTGACGCGGATCTTGTCGCCCTCGCGAGCCATCTCGATCACATTGGTGCCCAGATGCAGGTTGATCCCAGCCTGGCACATTTCATCGGAGACCAGACCGCGCGCCTCATCGTCGAAGCCGCGCAGGATCTGCGCACCGCGGTAGTATTGCGTGGTTTTCACGCCCAGCCCGTTCATGATGCCGGCAAATTCGCAGGCGATATAGCCGCCGCCGACAATCAGGATGCTCTCAGGCAGTTTATCAAGGTGGAAAATATCGTTTGAGGTGATCGCCAGATCGCTGCCCGGGAATTCCGGCACGATGGGGCGGCCACCGGTGGCGATCAGGATGTGCTTGGCGCTTTTGCGGGTCCCGTCGGACAGCTCCACCGTATGGGCGTCGACCAGTTTTGCGCGCGCATCAAAGCTTTCGACACCGCTGTTTTTCAGAAGATTGCGGTAGATCCCTTCGAGCCGGTCCAGCTCCGCTTCCAGCTTGCCCTTGAAGGCATCCCAGTTGAAGGCGCCGGGCTGAATGTCCCAGCCATAGGCCTGTGCATCCTCGACCATACCAGAGTATTCGCTGGCAAAAACCATCAGTTTCTTGGGCACACAGCCACGGATCACGCAGGTCCCGCCATAGCGGTCTTCCTCGGCCAGGGCGACCTTGGCACCACCGCCAGCCGCCACACGTGCCGCGCGTACGCCGCCGGAGCCACCGCCAATGACAAAGAGATCATAATCAAAACTCATGGAATTTCAGCCTTTTCAGTCCGCCAGATCCGTGAACAGGTTGTCGGTCTCGACAAAGTCGAGCCTGTCCTTCTCCACGGTTCCTTCATTGATATCGCGTGTTTCAACCTCACCATCGCCATAGCCGATGATGACGGTGTCACAAATATCGATAAAGAGTCCGTTTTCAACCACACCGGGGATCTGGTTCAGCACCATGGCAAGCTGCCGGCAATTGCCGATCCGCTTCAGATGCAGGTCCAGAATATAGTTGCCTTCATCCGTCACAAACGGCGCATCACCATTCATCCGCAACGTCGCTGTACGCCCCAGAACATCCATAGAAACAAGGGTTTCCTCGATCAACGCCTGAGTGGTCTGCCAACCAAAGGGAATCACCTCTGCCGGAAGCGGGAAAGCCCCCAGTGTTTCCACCTCTTTTCCGGCATCGGCGATAACAACCATTTGATCGGATGCGGTCGCGACGATCTTCTCCTGCAACAGCGCACCGCCGCCGCCCTTGATCAGGTTGAGGTCGGCGTCAAATTCATCAGCGCCGTCGATGGTCAGGTCGAGCCACTTGGCCTCATCCAGCGAAATCACCCGGATGCCCATTTCACGCGCCAGCTCCGCCGTGCGGGTCGAGGTCGGCACCGCCGTGAAATTCAGACCCTGTTCGCGCACCATCTCGCCAAGGCAGCGCACCAGCCAGGCGGCGGTGGATCCGGTTCCCAGCCCCACGCGCATGCCATCCTCGACCAGATCGGCAGCCCGTTTCGCGGCAACGAATTTTGCCTTGTCGATGGGTGACAGTTCTCCGGCCATAGTAACGGCTCCGTGATAAGGGTTTGATGGCCTTATAAAGAATGTCCCCCGGAAGGGCGAGAAACAATTCCACGGCTTTTGCCATGTATCCTTGGCGGCTGCGGAGCCTTTGGCGTGTTTCCTATTGGAAACGCCGGAAACGGACGTTACCCCTGTGACGAGTATTTCTAAGGTTGCCCCATGACGCCCAGCTACCGCCTTCACTATGCCCCTGACAACGCTTCGCTGGTGATCCGGCTGGCGCTGGAAGAGATGCAGCAACCCTATGAGACGGTTCTGATCGACCGCCGGGGCGGCGCGCTGGACAGCCCAGCCTATCGCAGCCTCAACCCGCAGGGGCTGATCCCGGTACTGGAAACGCCTGCTGGCACCCTGTTCGAGACCGGCGCGATCCTGTTGTGGCTGGCCGACCGCCACGCTGCGCTGCTGCCGATGGCGGATAGTCCGGACCGGGGATGGACGCTGAAGTGGTTGTTCTTTCTGTCTAACACCCTGCATGCTGACCTGCGCATGCTGTTCTACCCGCAGAAATACATCGGCGATGATCTGGCGCAGCAGGATACGTTGCACCGTCATCTGACCGACCGCCTCACAACACATCTGACCACGCTGGAGCGCGCAACCAGCGACGGCGGCATCTGGCTGGCGGCAGAGGATCCTTCGATACTGGACCTCTATCTCGCCTGCCTGATGCGCTGGATGGCGCTGTATCCCATGAGCCGGGATCGCAGCTGGTTCGATCTGGCCGCCTATCCGCGCCTCTCTGCCATGCTGCACCGCCTTGAGCAGCGCCCCGCTGCGGCTGCCGCCCAGACCGCCGAAGGTCTGGGTCCTGCGCCCTTCACCGCCCCTGTTTACGCAAATCCCCCAGAAGGATCGGCTACCTGAATGTTCCTCTCCGTTTTTGATATGTTCAAAGTGGGCATCGGCCCCTCGTCCTCGCACACCATGGGCCCGATGGTGGCAGCGGCGCGGTTCCTTGACCAGATGCGCGCCTCGCCCTTTGATTTTCACGGGCTGCGCGCCTCGCTGCATGGATCGCTGGCTTTTACCGGCGTCGGCCACGCCAGTGACCGCGCCACCACCCTGGGCCTCGCCGGGTTCCGCCCCGACACCTACGACGACGAAAAGGCCGAAACCGCGCTGGCCCAAATCCGCGAGACCGGTCAGGTCAGCCCCGAGGGGCTGGGCACGCTGGCCTACAACCCCAAGACGGATCTGATCTTCGACTACGATCACACGCTTGAAGGCCACGCCAACGGCATGATCCTGATGGGCACCGATGCGCAGGGCGACGTGATCCTGCGGCAGGTGTTCTACTCTGTCGGCGGTGGCTTTGTGCTGACCGAAGAAGAACTGGCCGCCGGCAAGGCGACGGATGAAGGCGCGCCGGTGCCCTACCCGTTCAAATCCGCCGCCGAGATGCTGGAAATGGCGAAGCGCAGCGGCAAAAGCATCGCCGCCATGAAACGCGCAAACGAGGTCTCCCGCTGCAGTGAAATCAGCCTGAAAGAGGGCACCGCGCGGCTGTGGCAGGTGATGAACGATTGCATCAACCGCGGACTGGAGCGCGACGGCATCCTGCCCGGTGGTCTCAGCATCCGCCGCCGCGCCAAGGGGATCCACGAGGCACTGATAGCCGAGCGCGGCATGAACCTGACTGCGCCGCATACGATCAACGACTGGATCAGCGTCTACGCGATTGCCGTCAACGAAGAGAACGCCGCCGGCGGACAGGTGGTGACCGCCCCCACCAATGGCGCAGCCGGGGTGCTGCCGGCCGTCATGCGCTATTACCTCGATCACGTCCCAGGCGCATCCGAGCGCAATATCGAGGATTTCCTGCTGACCGCCGCCGCAATCGGCGGGCTGGTGAAATTCAACGCCTCCATCTCGGGCGCCGAAGCGGGCTGCCAAGCCGAAGTGGGCTCCGCTGCCGCGATGGCGGCTGCCGGTCTTTGCGCCGTGATGGGCGGCAACCCCGAACAGGTCGAAAACGCCGCCGAGATCGCGCTGGAACACCATCTGGGCATGACCTGCGATCCGGTCAAAGGTCTGGTGCAGGTGCCTTGTATCGAGCGCAACGGTCTGGGCGCGATAAAGGCGGTTTCCGCCGCATCGCTGGCCCTGCGCGGCGACGGGCATCATTTTGTGCCGCTTGATGCGGTGATCGAAACCATGCGGCAGACCGGCGCCGACATGAATGAAAAATACAAGGAAACATCGCTTGGGGGGCTGGCCGTAAACGTGCCAAATTGTTGATCAGGCAGGATTACCTGTCTTGCCCTTCCCGGGACGCCCGCCTAGCGTGCGTTTCATGACCCAAGATCGTCCCCTTCTCGGCATCCTTCTGATGCTTGGCTTTTGCATCCTCGCGCCGCTGGGCGATGCGGTGGCCAAACTGCTTGGCCAGCATATCCCACTGGGAGAGCTGATTTTTGTCCGTTTTGCCGCACAGGTGATTCTGCTGATGCCGCTGGTCTGGGGGGGCGCCCGCATGTGGCGCATGCGCGGGCGTGTGCTGCGGCTGACCTTTTTGCGTACCCTGCTGCATATCGGCGGGATCGGCGCGATGTTTACCGCCCTCAAATACCTGCCGCTTGCGGATGCGGTGGCGATTGCCTTTGTCATGCCCTTTATCATGTTGCTGATCGGCAAGTTCATCCTGCTCGAAGAGGTCGGCCTGCGCCGCATCCTGGCCTGCGTTGTCGGCTTTGCGGGCACCCTCTTGGTGATCCAGCCCAGCTTTGCCGAAGTTGGCCTGCACGCCCTCTGGCCGCTGGCGGTGGCGGTGATCTTTGCCCTGTTCATGATGGTCACCCGGCAGATCGCCAAGGAGACAGATCCGATCAGCCTACAGGCCGTATCCGGCACGATGGCCTGTGTTATGCTGGCGCCGCTGCTGCTGATCGGCGATCCGCTGGGGATCGAGGGATTGCAGATCGTGATTCCGGATCTGTGGACCAGCTTTCTGATGCTTGGCATCGGGGTACTTGGCACCGGCGCGCATCTGCTGATGACCTGGAGCCTGCGCTATGCCCCGGCCGCAACCCTGGCGCCGATGCAGTATCTGGAAATCCCGGTGGCCACCCTGTTCGGCTGGCTGATCTTCATCGAACTGCCGGATGGCCTCGCCGCCCTTGGGATCACCATCACCGTTGCGGCGGGTCTTTACGTAATCCTGCGCGAACAGGCCGTGGCGCGGCAAGCGGCGCAATCTAGCAAGGCCCCGGTGACGCAATCACCTGCATAAGTGGTGCCAGATAGCGGCGCGGCACGATGCCCAGCAACCCCGGCCCATCCGCTTCGATCCAGACCGGCCCCACGGCGCGGTTGGATGTTCCGATCCGGCTGGTCGGGCACATCTGAAGCCCCTCGATCGGCCAGACCAGCCCACCGGAGCGTCCGGTTACCGGCTGCATCGGGAACAGCGACACCACATCGCCCGCCGCCATCGGCAGGGCAATACGCCGGGTGACGTGAAATACCAGTTCAGTCGCACCGATCAGAATGCAGGGGCTGCGCCCGGGCTGGATAAGCGTGTGAAAGGCCGCCAACTGGTGATCGACGCGCGCCCCAAGGAACCCCGCCCCCAGTACCACCGGCGCTCGGATCGACCGCAGCGCCTTGTCAAAATCCGTGGTGTCCTGCTCTGGAAGATGGAACAGGTTTTCCGCAGGCAAACGGTTTTGTACCGCCTCAGGCAGCGAATCGAAGTCCCCGATCACCGCCTCAGGTACGTGTCCCTGCTCCAGCGCGGCCCCCGCGCCGCCGTCCGCAGCCACGAGCACCGGCGCATGGCGCAACGCCTCATTCAGGTCTTCCAGACCCAGATGACCGCCACCAACCAGGGTTACTGGCGTCATCTCATCAACAATCAGCTTATTCATGCCGGGATTTCTCGCAGATCTGGAAACAGGCCACAATCTAAACACAAAATGATACGATCAATTGCACGGATTCGCGCAGAATTTGACGACCTGATCCATACTGTAAACGTCAACGACTTTGGTGAGGACGCGCAGCCCTATGGTACAAAATAACAAAGTTTTGACCGTTTCTTACGGGACATTCTCCTGCACGCTGGAAGGGTTCGAGGACTCCTTTGGCACCATGAAGGCGATTGCAGAGTATTTTCGTGACCTGGCCTCTGACGACCGATATTTCGGTGCCGAACCGCCGCAGCCCGACGCAGACATGCTCGCCCGTATTGCGCAGCGGGAGATCGCACGTCAGGTCGAGGCCCGCACCAGCACCGAAGGCATCCATCTGCGCGCCGCCACAGCGCCACAGCCCGCTGCAGACGCAGCGGTTTCAGACGCACCGACTGAAGAAGCGCAGGTTAGAGGTACCCAGAAAACAGATGTTGAAGACACTGTCGCTCCGACCAGCGAACAGCCAGAGCCGACAGAACACAGCGCAGCCGAGCCGAGCATCGAAGATTCCCCGGCGCCCGAAGCCTCCGCCGACGAGGCCGCAGAAGAACCCACGAAAGCAACGGATACTGATGAGGCGGACGGCGATGCCGACCCCCTAGCCGACGAAGAGCAGGCACAGCCCCCAGCTCCTGACGCGGACAAGATCGCCGCCATCTCGGCCGCTGCCGCAGCCCATGACAGTGAAGTCGCCGAAGCTGCAGAAGACGAAGACTCAAAGCCCGCCAAAGCAGCTGAAGACGAAAGCGCCGAAGTGGAAATCGCAGAGCCGAAAGCGCCGAAGCGTGACGCCGCTGCCGCCGAAAGCATCGCCGCCAAACTGCGCCGGATCCGTGCCGTGGTGTCCCAGACCCCACAAGAGGATTTCTCCGAAGACGAACACGCCGAAAGCATCCTGTCAGAGGCCGCAAGCGACATCTCCGAAGCCCTGGCCGAGGACGCGGCCGCAGAGGAAGCCAAAGTCGACGAAGACACTTCGGAGGATGACGAGATCTCTCGCGTTCTGGCCCAGCTGGACAAAAGCAACGCCGAAGCCGAGAACAGCGTAGCGGATCAGCCCGTTGTAGAGGCAGCGGTTGAAGCTGAACCTGCGCCCGAGACAGCCCCGGAACAGGAAACCGCGCAGCCAGAGGCACAGGCTGAACCGGAACAGGCTGAACCAGCCGCCGAACTTGACCAGGCCGAGCCGGAAGCGGCTGAGGAGCCGCGCCGTCCGATGCGCGCCCGTGTTATCAAAGTCAAACGGGCCGATCTTGAACAGGTTGTCGCCACAGGTGCCCTGACAAACCTTTCCGACAGCGCCGAGGACGAGCCCGCCACTGCCTCCGCAACCCCTGGCGTCGACAGCAGTCTGTCGGACGAGGATGAAGCCGATCTGATGCGCGAGCTGGCAGAAGTCGAGGCCGAACTCCTCGCCGCCTCGCAAGAGACCGAAGAAGACCGGCAGGAAGAGCAGAAAGCGGAAACCGCGACGGCAGAAGAAAGCACCGAAGAGGCCGAAGCGGCAGCTATCGCCGAGGATGCTGCAAAGAAACGCCCGGCAGCCCCTTCCGCAGATTTCCCCGACAGCGATGTATCGCGGCTGATGGATGCAGCAGATGCCAAACTCGACGCGCCGGAAACCGCCTCTTCGCGAGAAACCTACGGCCATCTGCGCGCCGCGGTGGCAGCAGCCGAGGCAGATCGCTCTGCCGGTGGCAGCGCAGGTAGCGAAAACAGTGAAGACGCCTACCGCCAGGATCTGGCCAGCGTGGTTAAACCGCGTCGGCCGGTACCGACCGGTGCCCGCAGCGCGCGCGAACGGAGCAATGCGTCCCGTCCCGCGCCTTTGAAACTGGTGGCGGAGCAGCGCATCGATCCCTCCCCCGCAGCCGAGGACAACGCCAGCAGCACGCCGCAAGCCACGCGCCCCGTGCGCCCGCGTCGGATTTCGGTGCTGAAGGATGAAGGCTCTGCCTCGGATGCCAATGCCGCAGATTTCGCGGCCTATGCCGCAGAGCGCGGCGCGGTCGAGCTGCAGGATTTGCTGGAGGCCGCAGCCGCTTATATGAGCTTTGTCGAAGGCCGCGATCACTTCTCCCGCCCACAGTTGATGAACAAGGTGCGCGATGCAGGCGCTGCCGAATTCAATCGCGAAGACGGGCTGCGCTCCTTTGGGCAGTTGCTGCGGGAAGGCAAGATCGAGCGCTCCGAAAACGGCCGCTTTGCCGCAACCGAGGAAACCGGCTTCCGCCCGGCCAAACGGGCCGTTGGCTAATCCGACGCGGTAGGGGTTTGCACCCAAACCATCCAAACGAAAAGGCGGGCCGAACAGCCCGCCTTTTTTGCATTTGGATATGCTCTTACCGGACCGGGTCTATTCTTCCGGTGGCTGATCCGGGTCGGCCTGACCGATACCCCGAAACACGAACTTGAACGGCAGCGCCCAGGCGATGCCCAGCACCGCATAGACCAGCAGTTCAACCACCACCGGCGGTCGGTTCAGCAGATTGAGGATAGTCACCGCGATGACGATATAAAGCGGCATGCCAATCAGCAGCAGCACCAGCGCCCAGCGACGACGGGCCTTGTAGCTGAGACGGGGTTTATCCGCCATCAGTCCGCAAACGGGTCTGTCACCAGAATGGTGTCATCCCGCTCCGGGCTGGTGGAGAGAAGCGCAACCGGGCATTCGATCAGCTCTTCCACGCGTTTCACGTACTTGATGGCATTGGCAGGCAGGTCGTTCCAGCTGCGCGCGCCTTCGGTGGATTCGGACCAGCCGGGCATTTCCTCGTAGATCGGCGTGCAGCGGGCCTGCTGGTCTGCCGCGGTCGGCAGGTAATCCAGACGTTCTCCGTCCAGATCGTAGCCGGTGCAGATCTTCAGCGTCTCGAACCCATCCAGAACGTCCAGCTTGGTCAGCGAAATACCGTTGATGCCAGAGGTGGCGCAGGTCTGGCGCACTAGGCAAGCATCGAACCAGCCACAGCGGCGCTGACGGCCGGTAGTGGTGCCGAATTCATGCCCGCGTGTGCCAAGGCGTTCACCATCCGCATCGGGTTTGCCGTCGGCGCCCAGCAGTTCTGTCGGGAACGGGCCTTCCCCCACGCGGGTGGTATAGGCTTTGACGATGCCCAGAACATAGTCGATGGACCCAGGCCCGATACCGACACCCGTGGCCGCTTGACCTGCAATCACATTGGAGGAGGTCACAAAGGGATAAGTGCCGAAATCGATATCCAGCAGCGCGCCTTGGGCTCCTTCGAAGAGGATCCGCTTTCCGGCCTTGCGTTTTTCGTTGAGAACCTTCCAGACCGGCGCCGCATAGGGCAGGATCTTGGGAGCGATCTCTTTCAGCTGCGCGATCAGCGCGTCGCGGTCGATCGGGTCGACGCCAAGTCCCTTGCGTAGCGGATCGTGATGCTGCAGCGCCCGGTCCACCCGGGCCTCCAGCGTGGCTTCGTCTGCCAGGTCGGCAACGCGGATGGCACGGCGGCCTACCTTGTCTTCGTATGCCGGGCCAATGCCACGACCGGTGGTACCGATCTTGGTGCCCTTGCTGGCGGCTTCTTCGCGGGCGCGATCCAACTCACCATGCAGCGGCAGGATCAGCGGCGTGTTTTCGGCGATCATCAGCGTCTCGGGCGTGATATCGACGCCCTGTTCCCGCACGGTTTCGATCTCCTTGATCAGGTGCCAGGGATCAAGAACCACGCCGTTGCCGATGACCGACAGCTTGCCACCACGCACAACACCAGAGGGCAGCGCGTGCAGCTTGTAGACCTTGCTGTCGATGACCAGCGTATGGCCAGCGTTATGGCCGCCCTGAAAGCGCGCGATCACATCGGCGCGCTCGCTCAGCCAGTCCACGATCTTGCCTTTTCCCTCGTCGCCCCACTGGGCGCCGACTACGACGACATTGGCCATATCCGGTCCTTTATAGCTGTCTGGTTCAAACCCGGGCCGGTATAGCGGTGCCGCAGGCCCAGTAAAACCGCAAATTCGCCGCAGCAGCGGGTCGGCGCCGTGATTCTTGCCGGTTACCCCGTGTTATCCGTCCTGCAGGACCACCGGATGCCCATGCGGAGTTTCCAGATAGGCCTGTTTCCACCCTTCGCGGGTGGTTTCGACCTCCTCGGCGGGGGCGACGCCGTCCTCTGCTAGAATCGCCTCCAGGGTTTCAAGCCAGGCGGTGAAGTAGTCATCGCCGCCGTTGAGGTCTCGCGACACGCCATGCCGGGCCAGGGTGGCCGAGAACCGCGAAACCCAGTCGGCCCAGGTGAAACGACCGCTTTCATTGAGATGCACCGTCAGCGCAAAGGCCTGCGCGTGCCAGGGCTGCTCAAACGCCGGTTCCGGGGCATCATCAGGACGACATATGTTCATGGTCATACAGCCTCCAGATAGCTTTGCCACAGGTCCAAAACCACCTCATCCGCCGGGTCTTCCGGATGGCTCCACAATTCCCCCGCCGGGAAAACGACCGTATAAAGTGGCTCCGGCGCCTCACCCAGACCGTGCGCAGCGCTGTCTGGCAGCACGTGGGTTCCTTGCAGGCGTAGAATGCGGCCCGTCGCGCCGGTGGCATAGGCAGGCAGCCGTGTGTGGCCGCCATCGACCAACCTGCTGCCACCGGGATGGCGCGTGCGCACGCTCTGGCCTTCGCTGAAAACCGGCTCCGGCCCGCCGGTGCGGGTAGCGGGACCGCCCTTGGCCAGCATCGCGGCCACGGCGTCGGCAGAAAGTTTTCGATCGGCCAGCGGGTGTGGGCCATCCCCTCCCTGCCCGGCCAGATCATCCTCGCTAAGGACCCCCTTCTGGACCAGAAGATCCGCGAGCGCGGCAAGCCAGATTTCATAGTAGGAAAACCGGGTGTAATCGAGCGGCGCCAGTTTTTCGCGGGCATGGCGGGAGGTATCGATGTTCCACTGCCCAAGGGCGCCACAGGCCAGCGTCACCGCCAATGCGCGGGCATGCCACTCTGCCGCAAACACCGGCGCATTCGCCCCCTCCGGCCGTACTGGTCCGTCGCCAAAGCGTCCTCCCATATCATGCAGTCGGGTCATCAGGGCGCCCCAGGCGTTTTCGGCAGGCCGGTGCCCACCATGCTGTCGCGGGTCACAAGCGCAGCAAGCGCATCTTCGTCCAGTCCTTCACTGCCCTCGGGACGCATTGGAAGGACCAGATAACGGACCTCGGCGGTGGAATCCCAGACCCGCACCCGGGTGCCTTCAGGCAGAGTCACGCCAAATTCAGAGAGCACCGCACGCGGCGCCCGCACGGCGCGGGCGCGGTAGGCATCCGATTTATACCAGCCCGGCGGGATTCCCAATAGCGGCCACGGATAGCAACTGCACAGGGTGCAGACGACCATATTATGTTGCTCGGGTGTGTTTTCGACCACCACCATGTGTTCTCCCTGACGGCCATAATAGCCGAGTTCGGACAACACCGGGTCCGCATCCGCCAGAAGCGCTGCCTTGAAGGCGGGATCGCTCCAGGCGCGGGCGACCACGCGGGCGCCATTCTGCGGGCCCACCTTGGTCTGATAGGTGTCGATGATCTCATCGAGTGCAGCCGGGTCGATCAGCCCCTTGCGGGTCAGAATCGTTTCAAGCGCCTTGACCCGCAGGGCGGGATCGGGCGGCAGCAAAGCATGCGGGTGGGCGGAATGATCATGTGGCATGGTCAAACAGTGCCCCCCGGGCGCCAATTCTGTCCAGTCACAAATACCGGAAATTCCGCAGAAGGGCGCGAAAACAGGGCGCTTCCCGCGTCCGGTTCTGTTTCATTTGACACATTCGGGCGCGACAGAATGCGGCCCGGCCAACTCGGCCCTTGCCCCTGTCTGCATTCTTCCCTATTTACCGCCCGATACTGAGCCAACCGCCGCAGGGACCCATGGAAAACGTTGTACTGATCATCCATCTTCTTCTGGCTCTGGGCCTGATTGCTGTCGTTCTGCTGCAACGGTCCGAAGGCGGCGGCCTTGGCATGGGCGGCGGTGGCGGTGGCGGCGCAATGACCGGCCGCGCTGCAGCGACGGCGCTGAGCAAAGTTACCTGGATCCTCGCAGCGGCCTTTATCGTCACCTCGATCACTCTGACCGTTCTGGCGGCCCAGAAATCCGCAGGTTCTTCGGTTGCTGACCGCATCGTTGCACCCGCTGGCGACGACGGCGCAGAGACGGCACCGGCGGCGCCCCTTGGCAGCGACCTGCTGCCTCCGGCAGAAGGCGACAACGCACCGCTGGTACCCAGCGCCGACTAACCTACTACAGCTAGAAAATAAAATGGGGACCGTAACAGCATCTTGCGGTTCCCTTGCGCTTATTGCGCGAATCCTTTATACGTAAAGTCCCGTGATGCTGCGGTTTTTACAGGCCGCCGGGCAGCTGAAATCTGACTTCTCACGGGGGCAGCCGAACACTCATGGCGCGATTTATCTTTATCACTGGTGGCGTTGTTTCATCGCTTGGCAAAGGGCTGGCATCTGCAGCCCTTGGCGCATTGTTGCAGGCACGCGGCTACTCCGTTCGCCTGCGCAAGCTGGATCCGTATCTGAACGTCGATCCCGGCACGATGAGCCCCTTTGAACACGGCGAGGTCTTCGTCACCGACGATGGCGCAGAAACCGACCTCGACCTTGGTCACTACGAGCGGTTCACTGGCGTACCGGCGCGCAAGACCGACTCGATTTCATCGGGCCGCATCTACACCAACGTGCTGGAGAAGGAGCGCCGTGGCGACTACCTCGGCAAGACTATTCAGGTGATCCCGCACGTCACCAACGAGATCAAGGACTTCATCTCGATCGGCGAAGACGAGGTCGATTTCATGCTTTGTGAGATCGGCGGCACCGTGGGCGACATCGAAGGCCTGCCCTTCTTCGAAGCAATCCGTCAGTTCAGCCAGGACAAACCGCGCGGTCAGTGTATCTTCATGCATCTGACCCTGCTGCCCTATATCAAGGCCTCTGGCGAGCTAAAAACCAAGCCAACCCAGCACTCGGTGAAGGAACTGCGCTCCATCGGTCTGGCGCCTGACATTCTGGTCTGCCGCTCAGAAGGCCCGATTCCGAAGAAAGAGCGCGAGAAGCTCGCCTTGTTCTGCAACGTGCGCCCCGACAGCGTCATCGCCGCGCAGGATCTGAAATCCATCTACGAGGCGCCGCTGGCCTACCACCGCGAGGGCATGGATCAGGCGGTTCTGGATGCCTTCGGCATTGCCCCGGCCCCCAAACCCAATCTGATGCGCTGGGACGATGTGGCCGACCGCATCTACAACCCCGAAGGCGAAGTGAAGGTCGCCATCGTGGGCAAGTACACCCAGCTGGAAGACGCTTATAAGTCCATCGCCGAGGCCCTGACCCACGGCGGCATGGCCAACCGCGTCAAGGTCAAGATCGAGTGGGTCGACGCCGAACTGTTCGACCGTGAGGACGCCACGCCGCATCTGCAGGGGTTCCACGCGATTCTGGTACCCGGCGGATTTGGCGAACGCGGCACCGAAGGCAAGATCAAGGCAGCGCAATACGCCCGCGAGCACAATGTTCCATATCTGGGGATCTGCCTTGGCATGCAAATGGCGGTGATCGAAGCCGCCCGCAACGTGGCCGGGATCACCGAGGCCGGTTCTGAGGAATTCGACCACGAGGCAGGCAAGAAACGGTTTGAACCCGTCGTCTACCACCTCAAGGAATGGGTACAGGGCAACCACAAGGTCAGCCGCAAGGCCGATGACGACAAGGGTGGCACCATGCGTCTGGGCGCCTATGATGCCACGCTGGCCGAAGGCTCCAAAGTGGCCGAAGTCTATGGCAGCACCCACATCGAGGAACGTCATCGCCACCGCTATGAGGTGGACATCAAATACAAGGACCAGCTGGAGGCCTGCGGGCTGAAATTCTCCGGCATGTCCCCGGATGGCCGCCTGCCGGAAATCGTCGAATGGTCCGACCATCCCTGGTTCATCGGCGTGCAGTTCCATCCGGAACTGAAATCCAAACCCTTTGCGCCGCATCCCCTGTTCAAGGACTTCGTGCGCGCGGCCAAGGAAACCTCGCGTCTGGTGTAAAACCAGAGTGACAAACCAAATTCAGCAAACGGCAGACCTAAACGTCTGCCGTTTTGCATTTCACCCTGCACTGTCGCCGCGACACTATACCGTTCTTGCAACTGGCTGCGGCCCACCCCATTCTGCCACTCATGATACGGGCCTTTCGCAAACTCATCGAAGATCAGATCCGCTCGGCCAATGCCCGGGGGCAGCTCTCTGGGCTTGAGGGCGAAGGCAAACCCCTCCCCGACCGCACCGGACAGGAACTGGTTGATCCCGGTTTAGCGGCGGGATTGCGGGTGATGGCCGAGGCAGGCGCGGTTCCCGAAGAATTCACGCTCAAGAAAGAACTCGACGCAGCCCGGGCGGAATATGCCACACTGACCGATGCAGAGGAGCGCCGCGCAGCCATGGCCCGTATCGCGGATCTGGAACTGCGCTGGGGCATGGCGCGGGATGCGCGTAAATCCTTCTTCCGTTAGCGCAATCGCTCACACTGTTAGCGCAACCGTATGACAGGCCAGTTGTTTCTGTTCACGGGCACGGTATAGACGGTTGGAAATAGTCCAACAGATATTCGCGGAGATCCCGACCCATGGCGCAAGAGACGTCCACCAAGCAGGAACAGTTTGACCGTATTGCAAAGGGCAAGGGCTTCATCGCCGCATTGGATCAGTCGGGCGGCTCCACCCCCAAGGCGCTGGCGCTTTATGGTGTGATGGAAGACGCCTATTCGAACGATGATGAGATGTTTGGCGAGATCCAGAAAATGCGCGCCCGGATCATCACCGCGCCGGATTTCAACAGCGACAAGATCCTTGGCGCGATCCTGTTCGAAAAGACGATGGACAATGCAATTGATGGCATTCAGGTCCCCACCTACCTGTGGGAAAAATGCGGCGTAGTGCCCTTTCTGAAGGTGGACAAGGGTCTGGCCGACGAACAGGACGGCGCCCAGATGATGAAACCGATGCCTGATCTGGACGCGCTTCTGGCGCGGGCCGTGGCAGCGGGGATCTTCGGCACCAAGATGCGCTCGGTCATCAAGGAAGCCAACGAGACCGGCATCAAGAATGTGGTCGCCCAGCAGTTCGAAGTGGGCAAGCAGATCGCCGCCGCCGGACTGGTTCCGATCATCGAGCCCGAGGTCGATATCCACTCCGCGACCAAGGCCGAAGCCGAAGCCATCCTGAAGACCGAGCTGAAAGCCGCGCTCGACGCCCTGCCGAGCGGCACCAAGGTTGCGCTGAAGCTGACCATCCCGAATGAAGCCGGTCTTTATGATGATCTGGCCGACCACCCCGAGGTGGTGCGCGTTGTTGCCCTCTCCGGCGGCTACAGCACCGACGATGCCTGCGCGAAACTGTCCCAGAACCCCAAGATGATCGCCTCCTTCAGCCGCGCGCTGACCGAAGGTCTGAACGTGTCGATGAGCGATGCGGAGTATAATGCCGCCCTTGGCGCGAATATTTCCAAGATCTATGACGCGTCGCTGTAAGGCGCGCTAACAGCAAAAGATCCGGGCCGCGTCTGATATCAGGCACGGCCTTTTCCTTTTGTCCCGGATGTGAAATCCTGTTTCTAGTATTGCAGCTCCGGGCAACAGCCACGGGCGTGATGATTTGCAGCAGGAACCATCCAGCGGGATTTACGATGGCACAGAGTGACGACGACAAGATTGATGGCCGTCTGCACGGCGAACAATTTGAACCCGAGGGCGAGGATGGCCTGCTGACACGGCTGATCTACATGCTGATCATCGCCGTCCTGATCTCACTGGCGCAGACGGTGCTGGGCGTGGTGACTGTCATTCAGTTCGTGGTGATGTTGCTCAACAACAAGCAGCCAAACGAACGGCTGGCGGAGTTCGGCACGGACCTTGGCATCTGGGTCGCAAAGGCGGCGCACTATCAGACCGCCGCCAGCAAGGTCAAACCCTGGCCCTGGACGGATCTGGACTGACAAGGGCATTCCACCCTATCGCAGGACAAAGACCAGCAGCGCCAACAGGGTCACACTGACCACCGCCCGGATCGCCAGAGCCACCCGGCGCCGCATTGGTCGGTTTCGCAGGAACTCAGCCATAGTCGAACCTTTCTGACAGGATTCGGCCGGATGAGACGCCACGTGCGATCAGGTGATCCTCGACCGTATCCATCATGATCGGCGGCCCGCAGAGAACGAACAGCCACTCTGCAAACTCATCATCCGTGAAACTCCCATCCAACAGGTCTGGGCCGATCATCCCGGTCTCCCCCTGCCAGCCCACAGGTGGCTCTGACAGTACCAGAATCGTATCCTCGCGCGGCAGGTCCTCCCGGAACACGATCTGCTCTTCAAGGCGGTTGCCATAGATCAGCCGGACCCGGCGCGAATCCCCGGTCAGGCGCATCTGGTTCAGAATGCTCAGCATCGGTGCGATACCAACGCCGCCCGCGATCATTGCGATCCCTGGCTCTGACCGCCCCTCCACGGACATGCTGCCATAGGGACCATCCAGATAGGCGCGCATACCCGGCTTCACCTGATCCAGAGAGCCGGTGAAATCGCCAAGCTCCTTGATCACGAATGACACCTCTGCCCCCGCAGCCGGGGCGGAGCTGATCGAGAAGGGGTTTTCATCAAGCGAGAAGGCCGAGTGACCAATGTTCAGCCAGGCAAACTGCCCGGCCTTGTAGCTCAGCCCATCGTGCCCTTCCGGCCTTAAGGTCAGGCCCCATTGCCGGGGCGTCAGGCGTTTGATCTTGGCCACCCGCCAGGGCCGCGCCCGCAGCGGCTCAACCACATAGACCCAGACCAGCGACCCCACCGCCACGGCGGTCATCCCACCCCAGAGCCAGACCATGGCAGGGTCAGCGCTGTAGCGCCCCGCCGCCAGGGCATGATGCAGCAAGGCACCGGCGATCAGCACCGCGCCAACCCCGTGCATCAGGCGCCAGGTCTCGTACTTGTAATCCAGCTGCGTGCGAAAGGCAGCCAACGCCACCAGTGTGGGCAGCAGCAGGAAGGCGACAATCCCGGTCGACAGGGCGGAAAAATCGGTCGTCACGGTCAAAACCCGCGTCTGATCCCAAGGCCGTTGCCCGCCGACAAGGCTGCCGCCGTAGAAAAACGGATGCAGCAGCGCAAACACCAGCGCCACCCGCGCCATGACCTGATGAAACCGCATGGTCACATCCATACCGATCTCGGACGACACCCGCCTGAACCGGCCAGACAAGACGAATTCGGCCAGGATCATGGCATAGGCGAGCATCCCCAGCCCGGTACCAAGTTCAGCCCCGAAAGAGCGCGGCGGTCCCCCGAAGATCGCAGAGACCACAAGCGGCGATATGACCACAGCAACGTAAAGCAGTATGAGAAATAGCGATTTCATAGGCCTTGTCTGATCGGTTTCCCTGTCGGCGTCCTTGATCCGTCTCAATATCCCGCAGTGCGATCACTGCCCTTGTGGCTTGTGGCCTATTCCGGTTCTTCCCACAGGTGGGCGGCGTCGGCCAAGATGGCATCGGCCCGGCTGCGGACCAGTTTGTAAAACACCCAGTTCTTGATTTTCTTGCTGGTCACCAGCCCGGTCTCTTGCAGGACGCGCATATGGTTCGTCACCGTCGGCTGTCGCAGCCCGATCTTCTCGGTGATGAACCCTACACAGACCCCGTCCCTGACCAGATCACCATCCTCCTGTGGCGGAAAATGCCGCTCCGGATCGCTGAGCCAGTGCAGAATTTGCAGCCGGTTCTCATTGGCCAGCGCCTTCAATGCGGTGGCCGTTGACAGCAAATCGGCATAAGTATAGTCAATCATCTATATAGATTCTCCGCTATGCAGGTCAGTCATGTCACAGCGCAACCGCTCTTACAACTTTGTCCATTGTGATGTCTTCGCATCCCGCCCCTACTCCGGCAACAGTCTTGCAGTTTTTCCCGATAGTGCGGGCCTCAGCGCCGCACAGATGCTGACCATGACGCAAGAGCTGCGCCATTTCGAATCCATCTTCCTGACGGAAACCGAAGGCCGGATCGAAGCGCGGGTCTTTGACCTGAGCGAGGAACTGCCTTTTGCTGGCCATCCGATCATCGGAGCGGCCTGTAGCCTTCATATGCAATGCGGGGCGCCCGGGCAAAAAACCTGGACCTTCACCCTGCAGGGCGGCCGAACAGTGCGCGTGACCACCATGTCCCGCGCCGGACGCTATTTCGGAACGCTGGATCAGGGACAGCCCGATTTCCTGGGCACCGCGCCGAACAACAGCCGCACCGCCTTCGCCGAAGCCTTCAACCTGTCCACTGGTGACCTGTCGCCCCTGCCGCTTGAGATCATATCGACCGGGTTGAAGTACCTTGTGGTCCCCGTGACCGGCGGACTACGTGAGGCCCGGATCATGGTTCCCGATCTTGAGGACAGGCTGCGGACCGTTGGCGCCGAATTCGCCTATCTTTTCGACACGGAAACCTTCGAAGGCCGCCACTGGAACAACGACGGTCTGCTTGAGGACGTCGCCACCGGCAGTGCCGCTGGTGTCATCGGCGCCTATGCATTGAAACACGGACTGGCGCAGGCGGACCACACCTTTACCCTGACGCAAGGCCACTACATCGGACGGCCCAGCGCCCTGCTCGTGACCCCCTATGGCACCCCTGATGCCATCAACCATGTCACCGTTGCGGGCGAGGTTGCCTTTGTCGGAACCGGAGAGATCAGCGCGCCATGATCCCGATCTACACCGCAGAGGATATTCGTCCCCATATGTCTGTCGCGGATCTGATCCCCTCCGCGAAACAGGCCTTTCGCGCGCTGTCCGAAGGGACGGCAACAGCGCCTGTGCAGGTGCTCTACCCATCACCGGGCGCAGACATTCATGTGAAATCCGCGACGCTTGCAGGCTGCCGCATTTTTACGGTCAAGATGGCGGGATGGTCGCAGGATCTCGCCAACATCGGCGCACCACCGTCGAGCGGAATGATCGCGGTGTTCGACAGCCAGACCTGCAGGCCAGTTGCTATCCTGCAAGATGATCATCTGATCTCGGATTACCGGACCGCCGCCGCTGGCGCGGTCGTGGCCGATCTTCTGGTCGCCGACCGGGCGCAACACGCCGTCGTCATCGGCACCGGCACGCAGGCGCGGCTGCAGGTTGAGGCGCTGCTTTTGGTACGTCCCGTGACCTCGGTTCAGGTCTGGGGGCGGGTGCGGGCCAAGGCGCAGGCGCTGGTGGATAAGTTGCAGGCACAATTTGCTGGGGTGCAGTTTGAGGTCGCCGATGATCTGGAACAGGCCGTCCGGTCCTCCGATGTGATCCTGACCGCCACCGGAGCAAAACAGCCGCTGATCCATGCCGATTGGCTCAGCCCCGGCCAACATATCACTTCGGTCGGATCAGACGACGAAACCAAATGCGAAATTGATCCCGTGGCCCTGTCGCAGGCGCAGGTCTTTGTCGATGCGCGCGCGTCAGGCCTGGCTTTTGGCGCGCCGCACCGTGCGATCCGATCCGGACTGATGGCCGCGACAGATCTGACCGAAGTCGGTGCGGCGCTGGAGGCGGGCATCTCCGAAAACCCTGAGCGGACAAGCATCGCCTGCCTGTCCGGGCTCGGGGTTCAGGATCTCACCGCGGTCAATGCCATCTGGCCCAAGCTGTTGCACAAGGCGCCGTTGCCGCCTCAGGGCGCGCCTATCAGTCCTTGAACTGCGGCGGGCGTTTCTGCATCTGCGCTGCAATGGCCTCCATCTGGTTGGGCGTGCCGATCAGGGTCACTTGCTCGCGGCTTTCCTCCATCAGCACTGCGGCCTGATCGGCGGTTTCGGCCACACCGATCAGCCGTTTGGCCGCGCGGATGCCTTCGGGGTTCTTGCCTGCGATCTCTGCCGCCAGCGCCTGCGCAGAGGCAAGGGGATCGTCGGACACTTCGGTCACCAGCCCCCAGTCCAACGCCTGCGGAGCCTCGAACACTTCGGCGGTATAGGTCAGGCGTCGCAGCACGTCCGAGCGCAACAGCCGGGGCAACAGCGCCATGCCGCCCATATCGGGGACGATGCCCCATTTCATCTCCATCACCGAAAACCGCGCATCCGGCGCAGCGATGCGGATATCCGCGCCCAGCGCCAGTTGCAAACCGCCGCCAAAGCAGACGCCCTGCACGGCCGCGATCACCGGCACCGGTACCCGGCGCCAGGCCATCGCAACCTCCTGCACCTCGTTTGCATCGTCAAAGCTGCGGGCCATCAGCCATTCTTCGGGATCCATCTGCCCCATCTTGGCAAAGCTCATCAGGTCAAGCCCGGCGCAAAACGCCTTACCCTCCCCCGCCAGCACCACGGCCCGCGCCTTGGAGGCGGCGACCTCGTGCCCAGCGGCGATGATCCCCTTGATCATCTCATCGTCCAGCGCGTTCATCTTGTCCCCGCGCGTCAGCGTCACATGGGCGATGTGGTCTTTGTACTCGACGGATACCCGTGCCATCTGCGGTTCCTCCTGCTTTCGGTTTGCGCCAGACTGCACCGCAACGCCGCCGCGATCCAGACTAACGCCGGGGCAGATTGGATCGGGACGAACCGGCCTAGCGCAGGATCGGCGGCAGATCCGCCACCGGCAGCCGCGCGAAACTGTCACTGTCCAGCGTCATCACATAAAGCCGGTCGCCGACAATGCGCCCGCCAGTGGTGATCCCCAGCCCGCCCGCAGGATCCTGCAGGGTGCGTAGAATGTTACCATCCGCATCGAACTGCATGATCATGCCGCGATGGATCGGCGCCGGGCGCACCTTCGGTCCCAGCCGCCACAGCACCTTGCGCAGGAAGGGATAGGGCATCAGCACTTCGGACGGCACGCGCGGGCTTGCAAAGGCCAGCCAGAAGGTGCCATCGCCCTGCGCCTCAAGGTTATCCGGATAGCCCGGCAAGTTGCCGAGAAACAGTTCCTGCTGCCCGGCGTTGGGACCGGTCAACCACAACCGATGCACCCGGGCGCGGCCCGTTTCGTTGATCAGCAGGAAATCCTCATCCGGCGACAGGGCAACACCGTTGGTATAGACAAACCCGGTGGCGATTTTCTCAACCGTGCCATCGGGGGTGCGGCGGGCCACGTAGCCCGTGTCGGACTGTTCCCAGACGGTCAGCACCGAGGTGGGTTTGGTGCCGCCCATGGTCTCCGGATCAAACCGGTCCGAGGAATTGGAGAAATAGATCGTGCCATCGCGCGCCACATCCAATTGGTTGGCATAGATCACCGGGGCACCGTCAATCTCGCTCACCAGGGTTTCCAGCGTGCCGGGGCCGTTCCAGCGCATGATGCCACGGAAACTGTCGGCGATATAAAGCGCGCCATCCGGCCCGGCCTTCAGCCCCAGCGGCCGCCCGCCCAGCGCCTCCACCAATTCGGGTTGGTCGCCATCAATGCGATAAAGGTTCCCGTCCAGATCGGTGGTGTAGACCGTCCCATCCGGCATCACCGCCAGATCTTCGGGACCGATGGCGCCATTGGGCAGGACCACCTTTTGCGCGCCCTCAAGGGCGGTGTTTTCCTCAAACTCTCCGGTAAAACCCGGCCCCTTGGGCGGGTCATAGGACACAGGTTCGACCGGTACCGGCCAGAACAGAAGGTAGGCCAGCCCCAGCGCCAGCACGCCCAGAAAAATGCGCATCGTTAAATTCTCCCAAAACTGGCGCCAGTCTGCGCTGCCCAGGCGCCCTCTGCAAGGCTAGCCACCCGCAGAACCTGCGACATTCGCTGCCGCCATGCCCACTTGATGCGGCGGGCCGGTTCACGTTATCTGCCCGCATGACCACACCTCGTTATACCCCGCTTACCCAGTCCCTGCCTGCAACCGTGCCCTTTGTTGGCCCCGAAACGCAGGAGCGTGAGCGCGGCGCGCCCTTTGCCGCCCGCCTTGGCGCCAATGAGAACATCTTTGGCCCCTCGCCCAAGGCGATCGCCGCGATGCAGGCCGAAGCGGGCGAGATTTGGAAATACGGCGACGCGCAAAGCTATGATCTGCGCATGGAACTCGCGACGTTCCACGGCGTCGCGCCTGAGAATATTCTGGTCGGCGAAGGCATCGACGGGCTGCTTGGCTATCTGGTACGCATGCTGGTGACCAGCGGCGATCACGTAGTGACATCGCTGGGCGCCTATCCGACATTTAATTACCACGTCGCGGGCTTTGGCGGCACACTGCACACGGTCCCCTATCGCGACGACCACGAAGATCCCGAGGCCCTGTTTGCCAAGGCTGCGGAGGTCGATGCCAAGCTGGTCTACCTTGCCAACCCCGACAACCCGATGGGCAGCTGGCACAGCGGCGCCGATATCGTTGCCGCACTGGATCACCTGCCCGATGGCTGCCTGCTGTTGCTGGACGAAGCCTATGTGGAATGCGCGCCCGAAGGCACCGCAGCGCCGATCGACATCAACGATACCCGCGTCATCCGCATGCGCACCTTTTCCAAGGCCTATGGCATGGCGGGCGCCCGCGTTGGCTATGCCATGGCGCAGGCGGATCTGATTTCGGCCTTCAACAAGGTGCGCAACCATTTCGGCATGAACCGCATGGCGCAGGCGGGCGCATTGGCGGCGCTGCGGGATCAGGACTGGCTTGCGCATGTGACGAATGAAATCGCAGTGGCCCGGACCCGCATTGGAGAGATCGCCAGTGAGAACGGCCTGACTGCCCTGCCCTCGGCCACCAATTTCGTTGCTATTGATTGCGGACAGGACGGAGCCTTTGCCAAGGCGGTACTGGACGGCCTGGTGGATCAGGGCGTTTTTGTACGCATGCCCTTCGCCGCGCCGCAAAACCGCTGCATCCGTGTCAGCTGTGGTCGGCCCCAGGACCTGGATGCCTTTGCCAAGGCCCTGCCCATCGCGCTGGAGCGCGCCCGACAAGCCTGAGTAAAGGGTATCGACCAAAACCCTGCGACCGACCGGCCGCAGGGCGCTTTACGCCGCATTCACTGAATTGTGTCAGTCTTGCCCCGAACCACGTCACATCGCGTTTGGGGAACTGCATCATGCAACAGGACAAGACCGCACGGAAACAGCCGCATCAGGCGGCGGCGCAGACACCGGATCTGCTGGAAACCACCCTGCGTTTTGCCGTCATCAACATGCCGTGGATCTTTTTCACCCTCTGGCTGCTCTACGGCATGGTGCCCGTGTTGCTACTGGCCGCGCTGATCAACCACATGATCACGCGCCTCGAGATGAGAACCTGAAACGCGAGCCTGACCTCAGACGGGGACAAGACCCCGTCTGATCAACTGTTTTGGCTCACGCCCTCTCAGGACGCCTTTTGCCCGGCTTCGGACAGAACTGCAGCCGCCGCATCCAGCGCCCCGGCGCCATGGTGAATATCAAGGGCGCGCAGGCCCGCCTCGATACCGCCCAGAAGCCCCATGACCATGTGACCGTTCAGGTGGCCCATATGGCCCAGCCGGAAGAACCCGTGCCATTCCGGGCTGCGCGGTGGCGCCATGCCAAGACCGATCCCCAATGTCAGCCCCAGAGTCTGCTCCAGCCACTCCCGCAACTCGGTCGCGCGGGATCCGCCCAGACGCAGCGCCGTTACCGCATGAGAACGCAGCGCCGGATCGGTCACGTTCATTGCCATGGGGCCGTCCTGCCCCCAGGCCTCACACGCCGCCCAGATCGCACGGGCCAGCTGCGCATGCCGTGCCCAGACGTTTTCGATCCCTTCGGCGTGGATCATGTCGAGCGAGGCCCGCAGCCCAAAAAGATGATGGGTCGGCGCGGTACCGCCGAAATACTGGTAGAACTCTTCCGGGTTGGCGCGCGGGGTCCAGTCCCAGTAGCGGCTGACCCGCGGCATCGCGGCGCGCACCCCGGCGGCCTTGTCGTTGAAGAACACGAAGGCCAGCCCGGCCGGGACCATCAACCCCTTCTGGCTGCCTGTGACCATGACATCGACGCCCCAGTCGTCCATCTCGAACCGGTCACAGCCCAGCGAGGCGATGCAATCGGCCATCAACAGCGCCGGGTGCTGCTCCGCATCCAGAACCGCGCGCAGGCCGGGTACCTCGTTACGGATCGAACTGGAGGTATCGACATGCACCCCCAGCACCGCCTTGATCTGATGGCTGGTATCCGCCTTCAGCCGCTCGGCCACACGGGCCAGATCCCAGGGCGCATGGTTGCCAAAGTCGATGACCTCCACGTCAATGCCCAGCCCCTCAGCCATTTCCGACCAACCG
The DNA here is from genome assembly GCF_041008775.1 of Pseudophaeobacter sp. C1-32P7. Taxonomy (NCBI): domain Bacteria; kingdom Pseudomonadati; phylum Pseudomonadota; class Alphaproteobacteria; order Rhodobacterales; family Roseobacteraceae; genus Pseudophaeobacter; species Pseudophaeobacter sp. C1-32P7. The sequence continues at coordinate 246,968 of NZ_JAXGFR010000002.1, forward strand.
ATAGCAAACCGCCCCGAGGACGGGACCAGCACCTTGTCCCCCGGCTGCAGCACATTCGAAAGGGCAGCCTCCCAGGCGCCATGACCGTTGCAAATGTAGATCGCCGCGTGATGCTTCGTGCGCGCCACCCGGCGTAGATCCGGGATCAGTGTCGCGGTCATATCCACCAGCTCACCCGCGTAGATATTGGGTGACGGACGGTGCATCGCCTGCAGCACCTGATCCGGAATCACCGAAGGTCCCGGGATCGCCAGATAGGATCGCCCTGCCGATAGGTTTAATGTCCCGCTCATTTTTGATCTTCCCTGCAATGGAACCCTGGGCCTGGGGCCGGTTCGCGCTCAAATTTCCGGTACAGTACAATGCGGCAGAGGAAGGTCAATTCCACAATGGGTGCAGTGCAACGGGACTGCCCATCAACCGGGCATGGCGCAAAGCTTGCGCCTAAAGCCTCAGCTGCTTAAATGGCCCGGGTCAAAAACAGAAAGCGCCGCATGACCCGCACATCCTGCAAATACACCAGCCGGAACCGTCCTGCATGACCCGCAAACACACCTCCTCGAAAGAGCTGATCATCTGGCTGTGGCGCGGTTATCTGCGCCATTACATGGGCCTGCTGGGCCTTGCGGTGGTCTTTATGCTGATCGAAGGCGGCACTGTTGGTGCGCTCAGCTACATGATGCAGCCGATGTTCGATCTGGTCTTTGTCGCCGGAAATTCCGACGCCCTGTTCTGGGTCAGCCTGGCCTTTCTTATCATCTTTTCCCTGCGCGGTGTCGCCAGCGTCTGCCAGAAGGTCATCCTGTCGAAGATCTCGCAGACTTCGGCTGCGCATATGCGCAAGGACATGCTGGACCGGCTGATCCGTCAGGATCCGGCCTTTCACCAGGTGCACCCGCCGGGCTTCCTGATCCAGCGCGTTCAAAGCGACGTCATGGCGATCAATCAGGTCTGGCAGGCGCTGATCACCGGTGCGGGGCGCGACATGGCACAGATGGTGGCCGTCCTTGGCGTTGCCATCAGCGTCGACTGGCGCTGGACCGCGATCATGCTGATCGGCCTGCCCCTGTTGTTGCTGCCGATCTCGGCGCTGCAACGCTATGTCCGCAAGAAAGCCGCCACCGCGCGCGATCTTGGTGCTTCGTTGGCGACGCGGCTGGACGAGATTTTCCACGGCATCGTGCCGATCAAGCTGAACAGCCTGGAACAGTATCAGGCGCGCCGGTTCAGCACCCATATGGACCAATTCGTGCGCTCCGAAGTGCGTGCCTCTTTTGGCACCGCCTCGATCACCGGCATGATCGATATCATGGCCGGTCTCGGTGTCATGGGCGTGGTTCTTTATGGCGGGCAGGAAATCATTAGCGGCGAAAAAACCGTCGGCCAGTTCATGAGCTTCTTCACCGCTATCGGTCTGGCCTTTGACCCGATGCGCCGCCTCGCCTCCATCAGTGGCACCTGGCAAAGCGCCGCCGCCGCGATGGAGCGCATCAAGGAACTGCTGGACGCACCTATCAAGCTACTGCCACCGGTGAAACCCGTGGCCGCGCCAAAGGGCCTTCCCGAGGTGCGTCTGGATCACGTCACCCTGAACTATGGCGACACCACGATCCTGAAGGATCTGTCGCTGATCGCCGAGCCGGGCAAGACCACGGCGCTTGTCGGGGCCTCGGGCGCCGGTAAATCCACCATTTTCAACCTTCTGACAAGGCTGGTCGATCCGCAATCCGGACTGGTCACCATTGGCGGCACCCCGGTGGGCGATCTCGCCTTCGAGGACCTGCGCGGCCTATTCTCGGTGGTCTCACAAGAGGCGCTGCTGTTTGATGAAACCCTGCGGGAAAACATCCTTCTGGGACGCACGGATGTCAGCGAGGCGCGCTTGAAAGAAGTCTTGGACGCCGCCCATGTGTCCGACTTCCTGCCCAAGCTGGCCAATGGTCTTGAGACGCTTGTTGGCCCGCGCGGCTCTGCCTTGTCGGGGGGACAGCGGCAGCGGGTGGTGATCGCGCGCGCCCTGCTACGCGACACGCCAGTGCTGCTGCTGGACGAGGCAACCTCGGCGCTGGACGCGCAATCGGAAAAGGTCGTGCAGCAGGCGCTGGACCGGCTGTCGGGCGGGCGCACCACGCTGGTCATCGCCCACCGCCTGTCCACCATCCGCAACGCGGACAAGATCGTGGTGATGGAGCGCGGCGAGGTGATGGATCAGGGCACCCATGCCGAGCTGCTGGAGCGCGGTGGGATCTACGCCGATCTCTATCGCCTGCAATTCCAGGACGGCAAGACGCTGGTAGAACGCGAAGACCTCAATATGGCGCAGCCTCTGGCGGCGCAGCAGTCTGCGGATCAATCCGGTCTGTTCCGGCGTGTCTGGCGCCGGGTCTTCCGGTAAAGAAACAGAGGGTTATTTGCGATAGGCCCGCGCCAGCCGCTCTGGGCTGACGCCAAGGGCATAGCGCGTGAGCGTCCAGAGATTGCGGGCGCCACGCCGCAGCCAGCCGTCGCGCTCGTATCGCGCGGCCGAGGTCTGCGCCTGAACCGGGATCTCGACAAGCCCCTTCAGACGCAGCGACAGGGCAACATCCTCCATCAATGGCTGATCGGGGTAGCCGCCCATTGCCTCATAATCGCTGCGGCGCACAAGCAGCCCCTGATCGCCGTAGGGCAGACCAAACAGACGCGCCCGCAGGTTCGCCCAGCCTGCCACCAGCGCGGGACGCAGCCCCCGGGCCCGGAACGCCAGGCGGAAATACCCCGGCCTGCCTTCGCCCTGCTCCAGATGGCGGGACACCGCATCGCTCCAGCCCGCGGACAGTCGGGTATCGGCGTGCAGGATCAGCAGCCAGTCGCCTTGTGCCGCTTCGCAGCCCCGGCGCAGCTGTCCGCCCCGCGACGGCGCGCCGCTCAGCAGTTCGGCACCGACCTCTTCGGCAATGGTGGCCGTGTGATCCTGCGATCCGCCATCCGAGATCACCAACTCCCGGATCAGTCCTGAGGCCAACCCCTCCATCAGCGCCTCAAGGCAGCCGGGCAGTTCCGCCTCGGAATTGAGTGTCGGGATCACGATACTGATCGGAGCGGGCATGGGCAGTTTCCTGTTCAACTCGGCTGTGATTTCTATATCACTTGCTGAAACAAGAACATGGTGATCTGCTGATCCGCCCCCATCAACTGGAGAACAGACATGAGTGCCCGCACAATTCTTCGCCTGTCCGGCCCCGACACCCGTGACTTCCTACAGGGGCTGGTCACCAACGATGTCGCAAAACTGGACCAGAACGTGCTGGTCTATGCCGCAATGCTGACGCCGCAGGGCAAATATTTGGCTGATTTCTTTCTGGCCCCTGACGGCGCGGACGTTCTGCTGGATGTCGACGCGGATCTGGCCGAAGGGCTGATGAAACGCCTGTCGATGTACCGCCTGCGTGCCGATGTTCAGATCGAGGTCACAGATCTGGAGGTGCGCCGAGGCACCGGCCCCGCCCCCGAAGGCGCCTTTGCCGATCCGCGCCACCCGGATATGGGCTGGCGCCTTTATGGCGCCGAGAGCGGCGATGACGGCAGCGACTGGGATGCGCTGCGCATCGCCCATTGCATACCCGAAAGCGGCGTCGAACTGACGCCGGACAGCTATATCCTTGAGGCCGGGTTCGAGTCGCTGAACGGGGTCGATTTCCGCAAAGGCTGCTATGTCGGGCAAGAGGTGACCGCCCGGATGAAACACAAGACCGAGCTGCGTAAGGGGCTGCAGATCGTGGAAATCGAAGGGTCTGCCCCCGTGGGCACCGATATTACCGCCGGAGACAAGGCCGCAGGCACCCTTTTCACGCAAAGCGGTGGCAAGGCGATTGCCTATCTGCGCTATGACCGTGCCAGGGACAAAGACTTGCAGGCGGGCGAGGCCCGGCTCTCCTGGTCCGAGTAGGCGGCCCTATAACACGCAAGCCTCATTTAACCTGTTGGGTTTAGTTACTCAGACGTCGGCATGTTATGGCGGCGACGGTATCACTGAGGGATTACTCAAATGCGTGCGATTTTTCTGCTGGCCCTGACCAGCCTGCCCTTGCAGGCAGGTGCAGCCGATTACTGGGAATACAAGGACTGGCGCGTTTGGAGCGAACAGATCGACACTGGCGAAGACCTGCGCCGCACCTGTGCGGCCTCAACCGGCGGCGATGGCGACCCGGTACTGCGCCTTGAGGTGTCGGACGGCGATGTCGGTCCGCCGGATTTCTATCCATACCCGGTGATCAGCGAAACCGCGCCGCGCCATTACACCACGCAGATGCAGGACGGTCAGGTCATACAGTTCCGCGTCGACACCGGCACCATCTTTTCCGGCGCCGCCTTCGTCACGCTCACGAATGAAGGTCTTGCGCACGCCGAGGCCGCGATTAACCTGCCCAACAACCGGCCGGTCCTGAAGGCCATGAAAAAGGGCAGCAGCATGGTGATCGAGGCGGGCGGACGCACCATCTTCCACGCCTCTCTCGCCGGGTTCACGGCAGCCTATGGCAAGATGATGGATGTCTGCGGCTTCAGCCTGTCGCTCGACTGACCGCAAAGAACGCAAAGACGTTATGCAAAAGAAAGCCCCGCGCAGGACTGCGCGGGGCATTATAGCGTCAATGCAGCAGGCCGGATCAGGCGCGCTCGGAGTATTCCATGGTTTCGGTGTTCACCACGATCATCTCGTCCTGACCGACGAAGGGCGGCACCATGACTTTGACACCATTATCCAGGATCGCGGGCTTGAAAGAATTCGCAGCCGTCTGGCCTTTTACAACCGGCTCGGTTTCGACGATCTTGCAGGTGACCTTCTGCGGCACGGTGGCGTTCAGAGCTTCGGACTCGTAGAACTCGACAACGATGGTCATGCCATCCTGCAGGAACGGGCGACGATCACCCAGCAGATCGGCGGGCAGTTCGATCTGCTCATAAGTCTCGGTGTCCATGAACACGAGCATGCCGTCGTTTTCATACAGGAATTGCTGGTCTTTCTGCTCAAGGCGCACACGTTCGACCTTGTCGGCGCTGCGGAACCGCTCGTTCAGCTTGGAGCCGTTACGCAGGTTGCGCAGTTCGACCTGAGCAAAGGCGCCGCCCTTGCCGGGTTTGACGTGATCGACCTTCACAGCGGCCCACAGACCGTCGTTGTGCTCCAGAACATTGCCAGGGCGGATTTCGTTACCGTTGATCTTGGGCATCGGAAAAATCCCTCTCGGGTGGTTGATGAACTCTTAACTGCCCCTATATCTGGCGTGGACTCGGCTGGCAAGACAACGATATCTCGTGGGCACCCCCGGCAAGCTATGCACAAATCGCATGAAAGCTATGCATCTACGGGCTATCCGAATCGTCATAGTTCCGTCATAAGGAGCGCCACGCCGAAATTGCAATAGCAAGAACAACAAAGGAAACGGGATGCGAGATTTCGTTGACGGCACCGCTTACAATAACGAGCAAGGCAACCGCGCACGCAAACTTTTTGCCGCCGTGGTGCTGGCCGCATTGGACGACGCCATCGCTGACGACAAGAAATACGGGAACGGCCCCGAGCAGATCGCGCGGTGGGCGCGCTCTCGCGATGGCCGTGAAGTCCTTTCCTGCGCCGGGATCGACCCGAACGAGCGCGTGGTCGAAGGGCTGATGGAATTCGTCGGTCGTGGCGTGCGGACTTCGGTCGCACTGTCGCGTGAAGAAAGCGAGCGCCGCAATGCTGCACAGGCCGAAGCTGCCTGATCTAAGCTGCCATTGAGACACAGAAAAGCGCGTCCTGGGGGGCGCGTTTTTCTTTTGTCGCTCCGCTTTTTTCGCCTGCGCTTTCCGTACACCTCCTGTGCACCCCGCTCGCCCCCCTGTACACCACCACAACATCGCAGCGTCACCTCAGCAGGCCCCTGCCCCACCATCCAAACAGGCCATGCTTTCGATTGCTGTTGACCTGCGCCCGCCCGCATTGCAACTGTCTGCGCGAACGAGTGTTAGCGGTGGGGCAAGCGCATGACGGCACGGGCACTGATGATCCAAGGCACCGGCAGCAATGTCGGAAAATCGCTTCTGGTTGCGGGGCTGGCGCGCGCCTATACGCGGCGCGGCCTGCGGGTGGCGCCGTTCAAACCGCAGAACATGTCGAACAACGCGGCTGTCACCCCCGAAGGTGGCGAAATTGGCCGCGCGCAGGCGCTGCAAGCCCGCGCTGCCATGCGCGTGCCGCATACGGATATGAACCCGGTGCTGCTGAAGCCCGAAACCGATACTGGTGCGCAGATCATCGTTCAGGGAAAACGGCGCGGAACCCAGGGCGCCGGATCCTTCATGCGCGATAAATCGGGGCTGCTCGAGGCTGTATTGGACAGCTATTACCGGCTGGCCACTGACGCTGATCTGGTGCTGATCGAAGGGGCCGGTTCTCCGGCGGAAACCAACCTGCGTCCGCGCGACATCGCCAATATGGGTTTTGCCTGCGCGGCAGAGGTGCCGGTGGTGCTGGTGGGTGACATTCACCGCGGCGGCGTCATCGCGCAGATCGTCGGTACCAAGGCAGTGCTGGAGCCCGCGGATCTGGAACGCATCGTCGGCTTTGCGGTGAACCGGTTCCGCGGCGATCTGAGCCTGTTTGACGGCGGGCGCGATGACATCGTGGCCCGCACCGGCTGGCCATCGCTGGGCGTTGTTCCCTGGTTCTGGGACGCCTGGAAACTGCCAGCCGAGGATATGATGGACATCGCCTCCCGCGCGGGCGGCGCCTGCAAGGTGGTGGTGCCACAGCTGGAGCGGATGGCGAATTTCGATGATCTGGATCCGCTGGCCGCCGAACCGGATGTGACGGTTGAAATCGTGCCGCCCGGGCGCGCCCTGCCCGGCGATGCGGATCTGGTGCTGATCCCCGGCAGCAAATCCACCATCGGCGATCTCGCCTTCCTGCGTGCGCAAGGCTGGGACATCGACATCCTTGCCCACCACCGGCGCGGAGGTCATGTTCTGGGTCTTTGTGGCGGCTATCAGATGCTTGGCCAAACCATCGATGATCCGGAGGGCGTCGACGGCCGCCCCGGCAAGGTCGCCGGGCTTGGCCTGCTGGACGTGCATACAACCATGGTGGGCGACAAGCGCGTGACCCTGACCGAGGCCACCACGCGGGAGGGCAACCTGCCGGTCTCTGGCTACGAGATCCACATGGGACGCACCAGTGGCCCCGATACAGACCGCGCCTGGCTCAGCGTCGTTGGCCGGGCCGAGGGCGCCGCCTCTCCGGATGGACGCGTGCGCGGTTCATATCTGCATGGGTTGTTCAGTTCTGACGCCTTCCGTGCTGCCTTTCTGGCCGGTCTGGGGCACGAAAGCCGCACCTCCTACGAGGATGGCGTCGATGCCGCTCTGGATGACCTTGCGACGCATCTGGAGCGCTACATGGATCTTGATCAACTGCTTCAGCTGTCACAGCCCGTCAGCGCCCGCACATAGGCGCAGCAACCCGCGCCAGAGCGCGACCGCGCCGCGCGCAGCGTGGCGCCCGGCCCAACGGGAGAGGGGATTTGAAAAATGCCCGATCCGGGCGGGAGCGCTCTGCCCTGATGTTCGGCTTGCGCGCCACTTACACGGGACATGACCGTAACTCAGGAGGCAACCAATGCCACCTAATGCCGTAGCGCAGGAGGTCAGAGCAGGTCTTGTGCGGCCAGCGCCCGGTGGATTTCCCGGCGCACCAGTTTACGGACGTTGCGGGTGATGCGCTCACCAAGCGCGCCCTGCAATTCTTCGCGAACAATCTCGGCCACCAACTCGCGCAGGCTGTCTTCGTCCAGATAGCTGTCCTCTTCGGTCAGCGCGTCCAGCGTCTCGGCTGTGATGGCCTCTTCGGCAATGCCGCGTGCTGGGTCAACAAAATCAGCTTCGGTCCCAAAGTCGGCATCTTCACCAGCAGCTTCTGCAGTCACGCTGTCAGACCAGGACACAACTTCTTCATGCTGTTCAGCGGTCTCCTCAGAAGACAGATCCTCTTCGTGATGATCCTGCCACTGCAGCGTTTCAACGTTGGTGCCTGCATAGGGGTCGCTGGACCTGCCGTCTGGCTCCCATTGCCCTTCGGAGCGCGCAACCTTGGCTTCCAGCTCCGTAATTTTCTGCACAACGGCGAACACCCGGTCAGCTGGGTCAGTCTCTTCCAGCATTGCATCGGAGAGGGAGGCTTCAGACTGCGCCTCTACCTCATCAGAAGCATCCTGAAAGCCTTCAACTCCGGTTACGCCCGCCGCTTGATAGAGGGTCGCCCAGGGATCTTTCCAGGGCGCATCTTCCCCCGCATCAGTGGCATCCTCATCGGAAGGGCTCTGGGCTTCCTCTGCCGGTGTTTCTTCTGCCGGTTCAACGGCCTGCCCCGCCGCCCCTGCGTCTGTCTCATCAGTCGCCACCGAGGCGAGGTCTGTATCGACTTCCACCCCCGGGATCGAACTGGCGCTGATGTTGGTGACCTCAGGGGGTACCTCCCGCGCATATGCGGTATCGATAGGGTCGGCCGCCTCTGGCTTGGCCTCTGACACCCGTAGCGCAGGCGTCAGCACAAGTCGCGTCGCCGCCTTCTCGGACCGTGGTTCGGCTGGCTCTGGTGACGCAGGCTCCGCAGACCCGGTGACCCGGGCAGCCCCTTTTCTGTCGTCTTCACTCACGAGACGACGGATAGAGGACAGGACATCTTCGATTTCTGCCTGTGTCACAGGTTCGGACATAATAATCAGCACCACTTTAGCCAGTGACACAACTGTAGCCGCCGAACGGCGGCCACACAACAATTAGGGTAAATTTTCAGTTGTTCCCGGCAGCACCCGCCGCCAGAACGCGCGTCAGTCGCGGCCCAGAGCCTTCAGCACCCGGTCCAGATCCTTGCTACGCTTGCTGATATGGGCCGGAGCGTCCTTGACCAGATTATAATACAGGGTCGGATCATAGATCTCGACGGCAAGCCCCAGATGCTCGGCTGTGAGCAGGCCCTGCGCCTGCAACAACTGATAGGCCGCCAGCGCCTGATTGGCTCGCGCCTGCACCCGCGCGGTCTGCGCGCCCAGAAGTTCCTGCTCAGCCTGCAGCACATCCAGTGTCGTGCGCGCGCCCAGCGTGGCCTCTTCGCGGATCCCTTCGAATGCGACCTGCGCCGCCCGCACCCGCTCGACCGAAGACACAAGGCTGGCCCGCGCTGCTTCAAGCGACACATAGGCCGCCGCCACCGATTGGGTCACGGATCTTTGGGTGGAGATCAGCGCGCCCTTTTCGGCATCCAGCCGGGCAATATCTGCCCGCCGCGCTGCGGCAAGCCCGCCGCCCGCGTAAAGCCGCTGGGACAGGGTCAGGCTAACACCTGAGGTATCCGAATCGCCGTTGCCGTTCAGATCATAGGTATGGCCTGCATCGGCGCGCAGGCGCACGCTGGGGCCAAGGTTCTTTTCAGTGCTGGCCGCAGTATGCTGCGCTGCCTTCACCGAATGCTGACGCGCCAGAAGGCTGGGATGATTACGCATCGCAACGCTTTCAGCGGCCTGCAAGGAGGCAACCCGCTGCGGCAGCGGCGGTTGGCCTGCAACTACGTTGATCGGGTTGCCGACCACCTCGATATAGGTCGCCTTGGCCTCCAGCAGATCGCCCTGGCTTTCGGTGAGGCTGGCCTGCGCGGCTGCCACACGGCTTTCGGCGAGGGCGACATCGGTGCGGGTCACTTCGCCGACCTCGAACCGGTCCTGAGCGGCGCGCAGTTCTTCGCGCAGAAGACGCAGGTTGTTGCCCCGCAGGCGCACGGTGTCCTGCTGCAACAGCACGTTCACATAGGCCTGAACGGCGGAAAACAGAACTTGCTGTTCGATATCCAGCAGGCTTTGACGGGTGGCCAGAACCGTTTCCTGCGCCGCCAGCTGACCCAGCCGCGAGGCGCCGCCGTCATAAAGCAGCCATTCCATCGAGACACCGACATCAAGCCCATTGGTATCGTGGTCGCGGAACCCGAAGGTGGAGATGCCCCGGCTGTAGCGGTGGCTTGCGGTCATCGCAAAATCAACGATCGGGCGCAAACGGGCAACCGCAACAGCGACGCTTTCATCCGTGGCGCGCAGCAGCGCCCTGTTTTGCTCCAGCAATCCGCTGGTTTTGTAGGCGCCTATCATGGCGTCCGACAGGTTGTCCGCCACCGCGGATTTTGGCGCGGCCAGCGCCGCTGCAACTGCGCCGACATATACAAACGTTTTCAAAAAACGGACCGAGAATTTCTTTCGCATCGGTTGCCTTATCGTTTGCCGCGCCGCCAGCCGCGGTTGGTTTGCCTCACCCCGCGCCCCCTGCCCGGGACGCGGGAATATTCTGCCCCGGCGGGTTATAGTGCGAATTCGCGAACCTTTTCAAAGCCCGGCAGTACCGGGGCGCCCGCGTTGAATGCAAAGCGCCAGGAAACCTGGCCGCCTGTCTTATGGCCGATCTTCACCTCTCCCAGCGCGCCGGTCATGAAGACCGCGGCGATCCGGCCACCATCGCGCAGCTGTTCGAGCAGCGCCGAAGGAACATATTCGACGCCACCCTGGATCATGATCACATCATAGGGACCATGTTCCGCTGCGCCTTCGGCCAACGCACCAACGTGCACGATGGCATTGTCAGCTCCGGCCTCGGCCAGTTGATCCTGAGCATCGCGGCCCATGTCCTCGTCCTGTTCGACGCCGATCACCATCTGGGCAACGCGGGCAGCCACAGCCGTGGAATAACCCAGCCCGCAAGCCACATCGAGCACCAGCTCATCATTCTGGATATCCAGTGCATCCAGAACCTTGGCCAGGGTGCGCGGCTCCAGCAGGACGCGGCTGTCGCCAAGATCGATGTTCTGATCCGCATAGGCGGCTTCACGTTGTGCATCAGGCACAAAGCTTTCGCGAGGTACCGCGAGCATCGCTTCGATAATCGGGTATTTCGTCACATCCGAGGGGCGGACCTGGGTGTCGACCATCATGCGGCGACGTTCGGCGAAGTCAGTCATGTGCTAAACTCGTCTGTTCAGTCTGTTGATATTGCTTGTGCCACATCGCGGAAGGCGCGGCAACGGTGGCTTTGGGAAATTGCTGGGCTGATGCCATGCGGCATCTACTTCTTCTTCACGAATTTCGTGAGGATAACGATCCGCTGACCTTCGACCCGCCCTTCGATGTGTTCGGGGTTGTCCTGAACCAGGGAAATACCGCGCACCGCCGTACCGCGTTTGGCGGTGAACCCGCCCCCTTTGACCGGAAGGTCCTTGATCAAGACAACGTTATCACCTTGCGCCAGAGGCGCGCCGTTGCTGTCCACATGGGCGCTGGCCGCCGGAATATTGTCGGCCCAGGCGCGGGTTTCATCGTCCAGCCACAGCTGCTCGGCCAGATCGCGGGCCCAGTCCTGATCGGAAAGACGTGCCAGAAGACGCGCCGCCAGCACCTGCACGGCAGGCTCTTCCGACCACATCGATGATGACAGGCAGCGCCAGTGGTTGGGATCAAGATCTCCGGCGATCTGCTCTGCACAGGTGGCACAGATCTCAACCCCGGCGCCGTCCGGCCCTCCCGGAACCTCAACAAAGGACAGGGGCGCGTCGGCGGAACAGAGGGCGCAGGGCATTAGGGTATCTCCGTGTCAGAATAGCTATGATCGCTTTAGACCCGGCGCGCGCCAAAGGAAAGCGCCGCCCGACGCCACGCGCGCCTATGCCCCGGTCACTAGTCTTATTTGGCGCACTTCTTGCAAAAAGGTGTCGCAGGAAGCAGGTCCAGCCGTTCAGCCGAAATGGCATCACCGCAGATCTGACAGAAACCGTAGTCACCGCTTTCGATACGCGCCAGTGCCGCATCGATCTGACGCAGCTCATCCAGTTCAGCCTTGCCAAGGCTTTCCAGCACCTCGTCGCCCTGCCGCTCGGACGATCGATCCTCCCAATCCTTGGGCATAGGCGCGTCCAGCGTGTGCTCCACCTCGACCAGATGCCCTGTCAGAGCCTTGCGCCGCGCCTCAAGCGCCTCTTTACGGATCTCAAATGCCATTCGTCTAATCCTCCCGATAGGTCGTGTTCGGTACATGTTGCCACGCGCTTATCCCCGAACACCTAATAGAGAACATTGACCTCCATCAACAAAGCTGTCGAACCGCGCAGCTCGATGAGCAGCGACTTTCCGCCTCTGGCTGCTCATCTCAGGCGATGCTAGACAACACGCAAAGAAGGATGGAGTACACCATGATCAAACATGTCCTGATTGCCCTGAGCCTGCTGAGCCTGGCTGCCTGCGAAACCGCAAAAGGTGCGGGCCGCGACATCAACAAAGCCGGAACCGCCCTTGAGCAGGCGGCCGACGACATTCAGAAGAAACTGTAAGGCTGGGCGCAGGTCAGCGCAGGTTGTAAAGCTTGCGCGCGACCAGCCACGTCACCGGAAAGGCCGCGATAAAGCCAAGCGCTGCCGCGATCAGGATGGGCTGAAGGCTGTCCTGCCCCGTGGCCAAGGCCGCTACCACGGCGCTACCTGCAAGGGTGGAGCCGATAAACAGATGCAGGATGAAAGCAAGACGATACATGTGATGGCCTTTCCGAATAGATGAATCGGGGTCCTGTCGGTGAACCGGACCCATGCCATCATGTTTCAGAATTTGCTGGTAATCGCCTTGATCTGGGTCAGCTTCGGCGCTGCGCGCACCTGAATGGCAGGCCCCTCACAACTTCAAGGCGGACAACCTCACGATTGCCCACCTCAGTCTATATTCAAAATGGTGTGAATTGGGCCAGAGGTCAGTCGCGCGGCTGTTTCCGGCGATCCTGCGGGCGCGGCGCCACGGCTTTTACCCGGATCGGTTCAAAATGGTTCACCACCGGAGTTCCCCGGCGCGGCCCTGCGTCATCATCGCGGGCCAGTGACATCACCGCCCAGGCGAATTGCACCCCGGCAAAGACAATCCCGTTCATGAACCAAAGAATGCCGATCGCCAGAAGCCCGACATCAGACGTACTGACCAGCCCCCAAAGGTTCATTACGTTGAACCAGAGCAGCAGCCCGACGAAGACCGCAGCGATTCCGAACCCCAGCGCAACGTTGCGGATATAGAGTTGAATGAGCTTTGGCATGAGATTCCCTCCATAGGCTGCTTCTTAATGTTAGCACCCGGCGGCAGGCGGTCCAGAGAATAAAGCGGAAAATACATGCGATCGGCGGAATTTGTCCTGCATCTCCTCCACGATCGGAACGAATATCGATCCCCCCCTGTAAAAACAAAAACAGGCGCACCGGGGTGCGCCTGATTGCAAAGGTCACCTGAAAAGAAGGTTCAGAACGCTTCGGGGCGCGCTTCGCGGGCCATGTGATCCAGAACCGCGTTAACGAATTTCGGCTCTTTGCCTTCGGGGAAAAACGCGCGCGCCACATCGACGAATTCGTTGATCACCACCTTGGGCGGGGTCTTCGTCTCGACCAGTTCCGAGCCTGCAGCGCGGAACAGCGCCCGCAGGGTCGGGTCGATCCGGGCAATCGGCCATTTCGCAACCAGCGCGCGGTCGGTCATCTGGTCGATCTTGGCCTGATGATTGACGGCGCCTTCGACCAGCTGGCGAAACAACTTGGGGTCACCCTCGGCATATTCATCACCTTCATAGACAGCGCCGAAACGGTGATCCTCGAATTCGACGATCACCTTGTCATAGGTCTGGCTGCTATGCTCCATCTGGAACAGCGCCTGCACGGCAAAAAGCCGGGCCGCCGATTTCATCTGAGTCTTGCCGTTGCCCTTCGGGGCGCTGTCTGGGTTGGTCATGCCGTGGTGGATCCGTTGTCTGTGCCAGCCAGCTGGATGGCCTCGGAAGGGGCCTTAAAGCCGACTCCCTTGCTCTGGGCGCTCCACTTACGCGTCAGTGCGATCAGATGCAAGGCCGCAGCCGCAGCGCCGCCGCCCTTATTCTGATCGGCAGGATCGGCGCGCACCTCGGCCTGGGCGCGGTTCTCTACGGTCAGGATGCCGTTGCCGATGCAAAGACCCTGCAGGCCCATCAGCTGGATCGCGCGGCTACTGTCGTTGCAGACCGTATCGTAATGGGTGGTCTCGCCGCGGATCACACAGCCCAGTGCCACGTAGCCGTCAAAGTTCGAGGTGCGGTCAGCAATCGAGATCGCCGTGGGCACCTCCAGCGCGCCGGGCACTTCGACCAGATCCCAGGTGCCGCCAGCGGCCTCGATCTCGGCCTTGGCGCCTGCGACCATATTGTCGGCGATATCCTTGTAATAAGGCGCAACCACGATCAGCAGCTTGACCGGTTTGTCAAAGCTGGGGCGCGGCAGGATGTAGTGGCTTTCGTGTCCGGCCATATCAGTCTTCCTTCAGGATGGGGCGGCTGCCGACGATGGACAGCCCATAGGCATCAAGACCCACATATTTGGTCGAGGGGGAATCGGTCAGCAGGATCAGGTCCTTCAGGCCGAGGTTCGACAGGATCTGCGCGCCAATGCCGGTCTGTTTGATGGTCACCGTGCGCGACCCGTCATCCTCATAAGCATAAAGCGCGTTGCGCGGCTGGCGGAACAGGGTCACAACCCCGCGCCCCTCGGCAGCGATGATCTCCATCGCGCGGGGCAATTGACGGGCGGATTTGGGACCGAGGCCCAGAATATCCGTCGCCTCGTGCAGGGCGTGGGTGCGGGCCAGAACGGGCTCGGGCGTGGTGATGTCACCCTTGATCATCACCACATGTTCAACGCCGTGGGTCTGATCGGTGAACAGGCGCATGTCCCATTCGCCGCCGAATTCCGAATTCACGATCTCCCGCGAGGTTTCGGTGACCAGATTGTCGTTGCGGGCGCGATAGGCGATCAGATCGCTGATGGTGCCGATCTTCTGGCCGTGCTCAGCCGCGAAGTCCACCAGATCGGGCAGCCGCGCCATGGTGCCGTCTTCCTTCATGATCTCGCAGATCACACCCGAAGGATGCAGCCCGGCCAGGCGGGAAATATCCACGGCGGCTTCGGTATGGCCCGCACGCACCAGAACGCCGCCGCGTTTGGCGCGCAGCGGGAAGACGTGGCCCGGCGTTGCGATTTCCGCCATCGAATTCTGCTCGTTGATCGCGGTCGCGACGGTCAGCGCCCGGTCGGCAGCGGAAATGCCGGTCGAGACACCTTCGCGCGCCTCGATCGAGACGGTAAAGGCAGTCTCATGCCGGGAGGAATTATTGACCGCCATCATCGGCAGCCCGAGGCTGTCGATCCGGTCCGCGGTCATCGGCAGGCAGATCAGCCCGCGCCCGTGTGTCGCCATGAAGTTGATGGCATCGGCATCCGCGAATTGCGCCGGGATCACCAGATCGCCCTCATTCTCGCGGTCCTCGTGATCCACAAGGATGAACATGCGACCCTGTCGGGCCTCTTCGATGATCTCTTCAATCGGGCTGATTGCGTCGCGCAGGCGGGCCTCGACCGGCCCCGGTGTTTCAAAGCTCATGTCATGGCCTTTCATGATCCGTGTCGCAGGCCCTCGAATGGCGCTGCCGCGTTGCCAGCGAAATAGCGCAGCCGCGCCCCAAAGGCCAGCCCGCTTGGCTCTCTTGGAATCACGGACGCGACGTTTGCAGATGCGCAGAAGGCTGCTAGCGTTCCAGCATAAAACCAAAATCAGACCAAACGCGAAAGCCAAGCCCATGCGCACTTCCCGTATCCTGCAAGCCTATGAAGCCCACGCCGAGGGCGAACCGGGCCGTGTCATCACCGGTGGCATGCCGCTGCTGAAGGGCGCCAGCGTGTTTGAGAAAATGCAGGACATGGCGGCCAACCACGATGAAATCCGCCTGATGATGCTGCGCGAGCCGCGCGGCAATCCAGGGCTTTGCGGCAATGTCCTCGTGCCGCCCTGCCATCCGGAGGCGGACGCCGGTTTCATCATCTTCGAGCAGACCGAATACCCGCCGATGTCCGGCTCCAACACCATCTGCGTGGTGACGGTGCTGCTGGAGACCGGAATCCTGCCGATGATTGAACCGGTGACCGAGCTGACACTAGAGGCCCCGGCCGGGTTGATCCGGGTGCGCGCCGAGTGCCGTGACGGCAAGGTTACACAGGTCAGCTTTCGCAATGCGCCCGCCTTTGCCGTGCATCTGGACGCCAAGGTCGAGGTGACGGGACTCGGCACCGTCGCGGTCGATGTGGCCTGGGGCGGGATGTTCTTCGTTCTGGCCAATGCGGACCGGCTGGGCGTCGATCTTTCAGCAGACAACGGCAAGGACATCACCCGCGTCAGCGAGGCCATCCGCCACGCCACGGCCGAGCAGCTACCCGTCATCCACCCGGAGAACCCCGCGATCACCGGCCCAACAATCACCAACCTCTGGGGGGCGCCCATTGCCAAAGACACCCATGGGCGTGGCGCCATCACGCTGTCGACCGGTGCCTTTGACCCGGCGCGCCCGCAGGATGCCAGCGGCATTCTGGACCGCTCCCCCTGCGGCACTGGCACCTGCGCCAAGATGGCGGTTCTACATGCACGGGGCCTGCTTGCGCCGGGACAGGACTACGTCAACGCCGGGCCGCTTGGCACCACCTTCACCGGACGTATTGTCGAAGAAACCAAAGTCGGCCCCTACCCCGCCATCGTACCAACCCTGTCCGGGCAAGGCTGGATCTATGGATTGTCCAGCTACACGCTGGATCCCAGCGATCCTTTTCCTGCGGGCTATACCGTCGGCGATATGTGGTGATGCGCGCCGCGGCAGCGGCGCGCCTGGCCCAACGCCTCGGGCCTGCATCTTCGATGCTGGCTCAGGGGGCGGGAGCCTCCCTGCGGTTCGCAGGATGGGCGGCTCAGGCGGACTGATGCGCGAAATACTCGCTGGCAGAGAGATAGGCAGCCGCACGCGCGGCGGTGCTCCATTCGCTTTCCAGCGGCGCATCCCCGATCACCACCACCGAGGCGCCGGGCAATCCCTGGCGACGCATCACGTCCTGAACCCGCACGCGCATCTCGGACCAGCTGTCACTGAACCGCGGCGCCGCACCCGCATCGTTCAGAACCGGGTGCGCGGTGAGGACCGCCTCGGGCGTATTGGGCCGGTGCACTAGCGCCAGTTTGCTGGCGTTCTGCACAGCCTCCAGCGCATGCCGCTCACGCTCAGGCATATGGGCGCCATAGGCAATGATGCGCAGCGCGTTGGAGGAGAACAGCAGCCCGGTGATGTCCTGCCCCGAAGTCTGCCGCACGCGGGCGTAGGTCTTGTAGTCCATGCCCAGCTCCGCGGAGCGTTTGATGCGCATCTGCAGAACCAGTTTCGGGATCGTGTTGGGCATCAGCTTTTTCTGGGCGCTGCGCCAGGCGTGTACGCGCCACGCCCGGCCCTGCTCCATGCTGGGGCCGTTATTGTGGCCGATCCCGGCGGGCGCCGCGCCGGATGCCAGACCAGACATCACCCGGCCTCCGCCAGCCGCGCCACGTAGCGGGCCAGCGTGTCGATTTCCAGATGGACCTTGTCGCCCAGCTTCACATCCCCCCAGGTGGTCACCTCTTTGGTGTGGGGGATGAAATTGATACCGAAATCACAGCCTTCCACATCGTTGACCGTCAGCGACGTCCCGTTGAGCGCCACCGAGCCCTTGGGGGCGATGAAACGCGCCAGATCCTTGGGCGCGCGTAGGGTCACCCGGGTGCTGTCGCCCTCATCCGTGATATCGACCACCTCGGCCACGCCATCGACATGGCCCGATACGATATGGCCCCCCAGTTCGTCCCCGACCTTCAGGGCGCGCTCAAGGTTGACGCGTTTGCCCACGGTCCAGGCGCCGATGTTGGTCTTGGAAACGGTTTCTGCAGAGATCTGAACATCGTACCAATCCGGTCCCAGCTCGATTACCGTCAGGCATACCCCATCCGAGGCGATGGAGGCGCCCAGGTCGATCCCTGCCGTATCATAGCTGGTGCTGATGCGCGCGCGCAGATCGCCCTCTTGTTCCAGCGCCTTGATGGTGCCGACGTCGGTGATGATACCTGTGAACATGGGGCTGCTCCTTGCCAGTCGCCTGAACGGGTCAGGGCCCGTCCTCCATTCCGTGTTGGCCAAGAGGTAGCGCCTGCACCCTGGCTTCACAAGTCCCCGCAGGCCCTGCACGCAGTGACTTGGCACCGAACCCGTTTGCACGCCCGCCGCCTCAGCCTTAGTTTCGCCCCAGTCATTCGTTAACCGGGAAATGGTACATTCCCGGAAACCCGAGAAATCGCATGTCCGAGCCTGACACAGATCCGCATCGTCGCTTCCTGTTTCTGCAGGGGCCGCATGGGCCGTTCTTCAACCGCCTTGGCGCGATGCTACGCGCGGCGGGCTGTTCAGTATGGCGGGTCGGGTTCAACGCCGGGGACAGCGCCTTCTGGCGCCACAGGTCCAGCTACATTCCCTATCAGGGCACGCCGCAGGACTGGCCCGCGACCTTTGCCGGGATCTGCGATCAGCATGAGATCACCGATATCGTGCTGTACGGTGACACCCGCCCGATCCACGCCGAGGCGATCAAGGCTGCAAAACAGCGGGGCCTCTGCGTGCACGTCTTTGAAGAAGGTTACATGCGCCCCTATTGGGTGACCTATGAACGGGGCGGCTCCAACGGCAATTCGCGGCTGATGGAGATGTCGGTTCCGGATATGCAGCAGGCACTGGCCCTATCGGATATGGAGGCGCCGCTGCCACCCTCGCATTGGGGGGATATGCGGCAGCATATCTTTTACGGTGCGCTCTATCACTGGTTCGTCATGTTCCGGAACCGGCGTTACCGAAACTTCCGCCCGCACCGATCACTGCCGGTGGCACGTGAGTTCCAGCTCTACCTGCAACGGCTCTTGCTGATGCCTGCCCAGGCGCTGGACCGGCGGCTGGCCACATGGCGCATCCGCAGCGGTGGTTTCCCCTATCATCTGGCGCTCTTGCAGCTGGAGCATGATAGCTCCTTCCAGATGCATTCCCCGTTTGAAAGCATGGCCGATTTCCTGGCCGAGGTGATCACCGGTTTCGCCGAAAGCGCGCCGCGTCACCACCATCTGGTGATCAAGGCGCACCCGCTGGAGGATGGCCGTGTGCCGCTGCGCAGCGTGGTGCGCAGGCTGGCGCGGGAGCACGGCATCAAGGACCGCATTCACTACGTTCGCGGTGGCAAGCTGGCGCAGCTGCTGAACGAGGCGCGCACTGCCATTACCGTCAATTCGACCGCCGGACAGCAGGTCCTGTGGCGCGGCATTCCGCTCAAGGTCTTTGGCCGCGCGGTCTATGACAAGGCCGAGTTCGTCTCGACCCAGAGCCTGGGGGAGTTCTTTGCCACCCCGGCCCGCCCCGACAACCGCGCCTATAAGGATTACCGTCGCTTCCTCCTCGAAACATCGCAATTGCCGGGGGGCTACTACTCTCGCAAAGGACGGCGGCAATTGCTGCGTCAGGTGGTGGACATGATGCTGGCGCCGGACGATCCCTATGATGCGCTGAGGCGTGGCACAGCGGCTCCTCGGCAACAGTTGCGTATCGTGAACTGAGCCGCACAGACCGCAAGACTGGATTTCCGTTCCCTGCTCCGCTATCCTGTCTGAAAAAATTGAGGCAAAACAATAACAGGTCGAGGAGACCGAGCAGTGACAAACGTCCCATTTCGCTGGGCGCGCCCTATCGCGATTCTCGCCGCAGTATCGCTTGCGGCGTCCTGTGGCTTGCCCAAGGTTGGCCCGAACAAACGCCAGATCTTTGCCGGTTCGGTGCAGAAAGAGGGCGATGCCTTTATCGTTTCCGTGAATGACCGGGTGGCGCGGGCAACCGCTGTGGTGCCCGCGCTTGGCTTTTCATCCGATTTTACCTCGGCCGGCCGACTGACGTCTGACATCATCCGGCCCGGCGACGTCCTGGGACTGACCATCTGGGAAAACGTGGATGATGGCCTTCTGGCCGCCGAAACCTCGAACGCGACCGCGCTTGAAGAAGTGCAGGTCGATGGCGCCGGCTATATCTTCGTGCCCTATGCCGGTCGTCTCAGGGCGTCGGGCAACACCCCGGAGCAACTGCGTGAAGAGATTACCAAGAAGCTTGAAGATCAGACCCCGGATCCGCAGGTGCAGGTCCGCCGCCTGGCCGGCGATGGCGCCACGGTCAGCCTGACTGGGGCCGTGGGCGGACAGGGGATCTATCCGATCGAGCGCCCCACCCGCACATTGGCCACCATGCTGGCCCAGGCTGGCGGCGTCACGATCCAGCCCGAAATCGCCCAGGTCACCGTGATCCGCGGCAAGCAGCAAGGCAAGATCTGGTTCCAGGACCTCTATGATCATCCCGAACTCGACATCGCCCTGCGCGGCGGTGACAAGATCCTTGTCGAAGAGGACACCCGTTCCTTTACCGCGCTTGGCGCCACCAGCGCCCAGGCCCGCGTTCCCTTTGAAAGCCAGGACCTGTCGGGGCTTGAAGCCATCGCCCAGGTTGGCGGTCTGATTTCCACCGCCTCGGACCCGACCGGGGTGTTCATCCTGCGCAACGAACCGGCAGAGATCGCCAATCAAGTGCTGGGCCGCGACGACCTGATCGGTGCCCAGCGGATGGTCTATGTGCTGAACCTGACGCAGCCGAACGGGCTGTTCATTGCCCGTGATTTCGTGATCCGCGATGATGACACGCTCTATGTCACCGAGGCGCCCTATACCCAGTGGACCAAGACGATTTCCCTGCTGGTCACGCCCCTTGGATCGCTGTCGAGCGCCGCGTCCATCGCTGGCGGGTAACGCCGCAATGCTAAGGTCGCCGACAGGCATAACGAAAGCCGGGAACGACAGATCCCGGCTTTTTGTTTACAACGGCGGTTTCCTGACCCAATCCCGATTGCGTCGGATCCTGTCCCTTGCCGGTTATGACATCCGGCTGGGGCTACCCGGCGATGGGGATCTGGTCGGGGTCTGGGGCAATTCCCCCACTGCCCACCGTGGAAAGGCTATCGCTCACAAATATGGTTCTGCCCTGCTGCGGGTCGAAGACGCCTTTCTACGCTCGGTCTATCCAGGCCGCGCGGGTGAGCCACCTCTGGGGCTGCTGCTGGACCGCTCGGGCGTGCATTTCGACGCCAACACGCCATCTGACCTGGAGCAGCTGCTGGCCACGCACCCCTTGGATGACAGCAGCATGATGCGCCGCGCCCGTGATGCCATCGGGCGGCTGATGGATGCGCATCTCAGCAAGTACAACGCCTATGCTGCCGAAGCGCCGGTTCCCGATCCCGGTTACGTGCTGGTGGTGGATCAGGCGCGCGGCGATGCCTCGGTCACGGCCTCAGGAGCAGATGCAGCTCGGTTCCGCGAAATGCTGGTTTTCGCGCAAGAGGAAAACCCCGGCGCCCGTATTCTGATCAAGACCCATCCGGAAACCCGCGCCGGATACCGGCCTGGCTATTTCGGCCCGGAAGATGCCAATGATCGGATAGAACTGCTGACGCGTCCCGTGTCCCCCTGGCCGCTGCTGGAGGGTGCGGTCGCGGTCTATACCGTCTCCTCGCAACTGGGGTTCGAGGCCATTCTGGCTGGCCACAAACCGCGCGTCTTTGGCCAGCCCTTCTATGCCGGTTGGGGCCTGACGCAGGACGAGATGCCGCCGCCGCGCCGCAACCGCCGCCTGACCCGCGCACAACTGTTTTCCGCGGCAATGATCCTGTACCCCACCTGGTACGACCCCTTCCGCGACCAGCTGTGCGAGCTGGAAACCGTGATCGACGCGCTGGAGGCCCGCGTGCGCGCCTGGCGTCAGGATCGCGTCGGCTGGGCCGCCTCCGGCATGCGGATGTGGAAACGGCGGCCACTGCAGGGCTTTTTCGGCAGTGAAAAGAAAATGCTGTTCACCGAGGATCCCGAAAAGGCACGCAAGAGCGGGCGCAACTGGATGGTCTGGGCCTCCAAAGCAGACAAATCCCACGCCGGGGCTTTTCATCTAGAGGACGGCTTCCTGCGCTCCCGCGGTCTTGGCGCCGAACTGGTGCCGCCGATGTCGCTGGTTCTGGACCGTCAGGGGATCTATTACGATCCGCGCCAGCCCTCGGATCTGGATGATCTGATCGCCCAGCGCGAGGACCTAAACGATGCCGAGGCCCGCCGCGCCGAGCGACTGATCAAGAGCCTGACGCAGAACAGCCTGTCGAAATACAATCTGGGCGGAGACATTCCGGACCTGCCCGATGGGCACCGGATCCTGGTACCCGGTCAGGTCGAAGACGATGCCTCGATCCTGGCGGGGGCGGGCAAGATACGCAGCAATCTGGATCTCTTGCGCGCTTTGCGCGCCGCCAACCCCAAGGCGGTGATCATCTACAAACCCCACCCCGATGTCGAAGCAGGTCTGCGCAAGGGGCAGATCGTGCCCGAGGATCTGGCCGATGTCGTGGCGCAGAATGCCGATCCGATGGCGCTTCTGGATCACGTGCAGGAGGTCTGGACCATGACCTCGCTCTTGGGGTTCGAGGCACTGCTGAGGGGCGTCAAGGTGACCGTGGTCGGATCCCCCTTCTATGCCGGCTGGGGGCTGACCCGGGATATCATCTCCGCCCCGGCCTGGCGCAAGGCCCGGCCAGGTCTTATGGGCTTGGCCCATGCGGTACTGATCGACTATCCGCGCTATCACGACCCGGTCACAGGACTGCCCTGCCCTGTCGAGGTCGTGGTTGATCGCCTGATCAAAGGCGAGCAACCATCGCCCGGCCTTGGCAACCGCAGCCTGTCAAAACTGCAGGGCCTGTTTGCAACCTACGCCCACCTGTGGCGGTGAGCTGTCGTCCTTAGCTCAGCGCCCGGCGCCAGCGGTGCAGGATATCGCCGCCCAACGGGCGCACCTCAGCCAGCTCAAACCGCGGCGCCTCGTCCAGCCGCCCAAGGCCAAGCGCGCCAATCGAGGGCAGCCCCTCGGCGCCAATGCCGATCCCGGCGGTAAAGCCGATCAGCTCATCCACCAGATCAAAGGCCAGCAATGAGGCCGCGAGCGCACTGCCGCCTTCGCAGAACACGCGGGTCAGACCCGCCTGACCAAGCTGCTGCAGGATATCCACCGCCGAGAGCTGCACTCCGTGGCTGGCACAGGGCAGCAACCGGGCGCCCAGCCCCTCCCAGGCGCGCAGCCGCTCAATATCGGCGCCCTGACCGTGGCAAAGCCAGACCGGCACCTCTTGCGCAGTGCGGGCCAGATGGCTCATCAGCGGCAGATCCAGATGGCGGGAGGCAATCACCCGCACCGGCTGTTTGTCGATGCCCAGATCGCGCACGGTCAGCGAGGGATCATCCGCCCGCACGGTCCCAGCGCCGACCATGACCGCATCATGACTGGCACGCATCGCATGCACTGCGCGGCGTGCTTCGGGGCCGGTGATCCATTTGCTCTGCCCCGATCCGGTGGCAATCCGCCCGTCAAAACTGCTGGCCAGCTTCAGTGTAACGAAGGGCCGCCCCTGTTCGGTCTTCAGGAAGAAACCGGCGTGATCGCGGGCGGCCTGTTCTGCGAGAACCCCGGTGGTGACCTCCACCCCGGCATAACGCAGCATTTCAAACCCCTGCCCCGAAACCCGCGGATCGCTGTCGCCGATGGCCGCGACCACACGCGCCACCCCGGCGTCGATCAGCGCCTGCGCACAGGGCGGTGTCGCACCATGATGCGAACAGGGTTCAAGAGTCACATAGACGGTGGCGCCACGCGCCGCCGCGCCTGCCTGTGCAAGCGCCTGCGGCTCCGCGTGCGGGCGGCCGCCCGGTTGGGTCCAGCCCCGTCCGACGATGCGACCATCCTTGACGATGACGCAGCCCACCGCGGGGTTGGGCCAGCAATTGCCATGCCCACGCCGCCCCAGGGACAGGGCCAGCGCCATGAACCGTTCATCCACGGCAATGTCATAACGGCTCATCGGGGTGATCACTCTTCCGGGGGGTGCGGGCGCAATTCGTGGACGAAGTCCTCGAAATCATCGGCGGCCTGGAAATTCTTGTAGACGCTGGCAAAGCGCACATAGGCGACGGTGTCGATCCGCGCCAAAGCCTCCATGACGATCTCGCCGATCTTCTTGGACTGAATATCCGTCTCGCCCATGCTTTCAAGGCGGCGGACAATGCCCGAGATCATCTGATCGATACGCTCGGGGTCGATCGGGCGCTTCTGCATCGAAATGCGGATCGAGCGCTCCAGCTTGTCCCGGTCGAAGTCTTCGCGTTTGCCGTTGGTCTTGACCACCACCAGATCGCGCAGCTGCACCCGTTCGTAGGTCGTGAAACGCCCGCCACAGGCCGGGCAGAAGCGGCGGCGACGGATCGACACGTGATCCTCTGCCGGGCGCGAATCCTTGACCTGAGTATCGATATTTCCGCAAAACGGGCAGCGCATCAGCCAGTCCCCTTCATGATCAATGCCTGTAGATTGCGCCTGACCCGGCGCAGTTATCCACAACTATAGGACAGCCTCAACAGTTTGGGTAGAGGCGAAATCACACCGCTAGATCAAGCAGTTCAGGCAAGATGCGCCGCAACCTTGCGCCGGTGCGGCGCGTCGCGGTGCTCAAACAGGTAGACCCCCTGCCAGGTGCCCAGAACAGCCGCGCCATCCGTGACCGGGATCGACAGGCTGACCGGCATCATCGCCGCCTTGATATGGGCGGGCATGTCATCGGGGCCTTCGTAGGTATGGCGCAGATAGGACATCGAAGGGTCCGTGCTGGGCGGCACCAGCCGGGCAAAATAGGCCCGAAGATCCGTCTGCACCTCGGGGTCAGCGTTTTCCTGTATCAGTAGGGAGCAGGAAGTGTGCCGCACGAACAACGTCAGCAACCCCTGCCGCACACCGCAGGACCCAACCCAGAACTGAAGCTCGCGGGTGAATTCGTAAAGGCCCTGCCCGGCCGTTTCGATCTGGAATTCGGTTTGCATGAGGACAGCATTGCCGCAGGACGCGCTGCTTCACAAGGGTCGTTACGAAGTGATCAGGGGCGCCGGAAGAAAGGATCGTCGAACCGGTCATAGCAGTAGTTGCGGGCGGTGGCGGCGTTCAGGTTGTAGCCCGGCTTTTTCACCGACAGGGAATACCCTTTTTCCGTACTCGCTCCCGGCGGCGGGGTCAGCGCGAATTTCACCGACTTTCTGCCGGGGCGGTTGACCGAAGGGCCGACGCCCTCCCAGACATAGATCCGCTGGGTGGCGCTGGTACGCAGCTGCGATATGGCAAAATCCCCGATCCCACACCAGTAATCCTGCGCCGAGGTGCCGACCCGGCTCACCACTTCCCAGACACCCTCTTCGACAGGCAGCACTTCGTGGCGGTTCCAAGACCACCAGGCCTGCACCGAGACTGATTGCGCGGTAACAGGCTGCACCGCAAGGGCTGTCGCAAAGGCCAAGGCAGGCCAGAACATCGGTTTCATCGGTCTACTCCCCTGTTGCGTCACCAGAAGTATAGCACAGGCCCGCTGTTCGGCGACCTCAGCCGGTTCGCCAGCGCCCGTCAGCGGGTCAGAAACCCGTCGGCAATTGGTGACAGAATGACAGGGCTGCGCGCACCTGCATCGCATCGCCGACGTTCAGGCGGTTGATCGGCGGATTAGTGATAGGCTCCGCTCCCGCCAGCATATTCACATCGAGCGTGAACTGCACCGCAGAGCGGCGGTTGGTGGTTTCGCTGGGTCCCATGGCGCGGGACACATAAACCATTGCCGACATCGGCGCGCCAAGCGCACGCACGGCATAATCCCCAGCGCCACACCAATAGTCCAATCCGGTCCCGCCTGCGATCGGAACGACCTCGAACACCTGCTCCGATACCGGATTGACCCGCGCCGACTTGCGGCTCGTAAAGGCGTCAGCCGCCCCGGCAAGGCCAAGAGCCGCCGAGGCCGAAAAGACGACCACTGCAAATGAAAATCTTCGCGCCATTGCGACACCCTCCAATACCGTCAAGTTCTATTCCTGACACGGTATGATCCTAGGGCCAGCCCCGCTTCGCGCCAGCCCCGGGGCTATCACGCTCTCGTGTATCTGTCGCTTCGAACGTGGCGCGCCCACCGGCCTGCGTATCAGGGACGGATCGGACGCTGGTTGCAATAGGTTCTGGCCTGCTGGACCGACATGGAGTCGCCGGGACGGATGCCAAAGGTGAACCAACCGCGATCCGTACCCAGCCCGGCGACCTGATCAGCCGAAAGGGTGAATTGCACGGCAGACCTCTTACCTGTGGTGACGCTTTCACCGCGCCCACGCAGGACATAAATCGGGTCGCGCCAATCGGCCCCAAGCACACGACGAGCATATTCGGAGGCCCCGCACCAGAATTCCTCAACAGTGCCAGAACTGCGCGGAACGACTTCGAACACCGTGTCACTCACGGCATTCACCTGCACCCCATTGGCAAGCGTGAAGGCCTGCCCGACGGAGGGAGACAGGAGAAAAAGGGCGCACCCGAGGCTGGATAGAAAATTCTTCATGGCAGGAAATCCGTTGTTTTCTCAAACATAGGGATCCCCGTCGGCAGAACCAAGGGGCGGCGCACTCACTTAGAGAAGATCAGCAAAGAGCTGCTTTAGTTCGCATTCCGCAGCAGGTACGCGGCCGTCGGCACATCCAGCTCCCCAGACGGGCCGGGATCAGTTGCGTTTGGGAAAGGGAATGATCTGCGCGCTTTGCTGTGTGCCGAGTGTCTGTTCCAGAATGGCCAGAACTTCGGGTTTCGGTGTCTTTCCCTTGGTCGGGCTGAACCGGCTTCGTGCCTGCTCCCGCAGCATGCTGCGCGCGGTATCGCCATCGATTTCCTGCAAGCGTTCGCCCTGATCCTTCAGAACCTCCAGCATGAACTGGTTGGCCTCGGTCAGGTTCTTGAGATGCAGCAGCTTTTCCTCAAGTTCACTCAGAGCGGCGGTGGTTCCCCGGTTTGCAGACATCATTTCCCCCGAAATGCAAAGTTCCTTAACCAAAAGTTTACGCAGCTCCCCCGCCAAGGGCAAGGATCAGGGTAAAGAGATGGTTAACGACGTGCGCAGGCCCGTCGCCCTTCCCGCGAGATGCCTGCACGGGAAGGGCATTCAACGCCTTTCGGAAGAAAGAAAAAGGCGCCGTGAGGGGCGCCTTTTTGATCACTGGTCGAGGAAGCTGCGCAGCTTGCGGCTGCGGCTGGGATGCTTGAGCTTCCGCAGCGCTTTCGCTTCGATCTGACGGATCCGTTCGCGGGTCACGCTGAACTGCTGACCGACCTCTTCGAGCGTGTGGTCGGTGTTCATGCCGATGCCAAAACGCATCCGCAGGACGCGTTCCTCGCGCGGGGTGAGCGAGGCCAGAACCCGGGTGGTGGTTTCCTTGAGGTTTTCCTGAATGGCGCTGTCGAGCGGCAGCACGGCATTCTTGTCCTCGATGAAATCGCCCAGTTGGCTGTCTTCCTCGTCGCCGATGGGCGTCTCGAGAGAGATCGGCTCCTTGGCGATCTTCATCACCTTGCGGACCTTCTCAAGCGGCATCTGCAGTTTTTCGGCCAGTTCTTCCGGCGTCGGCTCGCGGCCGATCTCGTGCAGCATCTGACGGCCGGTGCGGACCAGCTTGTTGATCGTCTCGATCATATGCACAGGGATACGGATGGTGCGCGCCTGATCCGCGATACTGCGCGTGATCGCCTGACGGATCCACCAGGTTGCATAGGTGGAGAACTTGTAACCGCGGCGGTATTCGAACTTGTCCACCGCCTTCATCAGGCCGATGTTGCCTTCCTGAATGAGGTCGAGGAACTGCAGGCCGCGGTTGGTGTATTTCTTCGCGATGGAGATCACGAGACGCAGGTTCGCCTCGACCATTTCCTTCTTGGCCTGACGCGCCTCTTTTTCACCCTTCTGCACCTGCTGCACAATGCGGCGGAATTCGCTGATGTCGAGACCGACATACTGGCCGACCTGCGCCATGTCAGCGCGCAGCTCTTCCACCTTGTCGGTGGAGCGTTCGATGAACATCTGCCAGCCCCGCCCCGGTTTCGCGGACATATCCGCCAGCCAGTTCGGATCCAGCTCGCGGCCACGGTATTCCTCGACGAATTCGCGACGGTTGATCCGGGCCTGGTCAGCCAGCTTCACCATGGCGCTATCGATCTGCATCACGCGGCGGTTGATGCCGTAAAGCTGATCGATCAGGGCTTCGATACGGTTGTTGTGCAGGTGCAGACCATTCACCAGTTCCACGATCTCGGACCGCAGCTGTTGGTAGGTCTTTTCGTCCTGCGCGCTGAACGATCCGTCCTCATTCAGAGTGGCCGAAATCCGGCTGTCCTGCATTTCGCTCAGCTGAGCGTAATCCGAGGAGATCTGCTCCAGCGTGGTCAGCACGCGATCCTTGAGCGCAGCCTCCATCGCAGCCAGGGACATATTGGCCTGTTCGTCCTCGTCATCGTCGTCATCGCTGGCAATCGGGTTGCCGTCGGCGTCGAGTTCGGGCCCCTTGTCTTCCTTGGCGGGTTTGGCGGCATCGGACACCGCACCGGTGTTCACCACCGGTTCGGCAACTTCGCCCTCTTCGTCCATCTGGTTGCCAAAGGTGGCCTCAAGATCGATGACGTCGCGCAGCAGAATGTCTTCGGACAGGAGTTCGTCGTGCCAGATGGTGATCGCCTGGAAGGTCAGCGGGCTTTCGCAGAGGCCCAGGATCATCGTATTCCGGCCGGCTTCGATCCGCTTGGCGATGGCGATCTCGCCTTCGCGGCTCAGCAGTTCGACAGAGCCCATTTCGCGCAGGTACATGCGGACCGGGTCATCGGTGCGGTCCAGTTTTTCCGCTGCCGCCCCGGCCACCGCGACTTCGCGGTTGGATTCGGTCGTCACCAGTTCGGTCGAGCCTTTGTTCTGCTCTTCCTCTTCGGCCTCTTCATCCTCGATGATATTGATGCCCATTTCGGAGAGCATCGACATCACGTCCTCGATCTGCTCCGAGCTGACCTGATCCGGCGGCAGGACCTGATTGAGCTGATCGTAGGTGATGTACCCCTTCTCGCGGGCCTCCGCGATCATCTTCTTGACCTGGGCCTGACTCATGTCCAGAGAGATTTCGGCTTCCTGATCGTCAGGTTTGCGGTCGTCGGTGTCTTTGGCGGCCATTCAATGCTCCTCTAAGAGGCTGGGGCGATTCGGGTATCGCGAATCATTAGCGCGAACTTCTGATTCGTCACCCCGTTTACCCAATTTTCTTTCGCTCTTCCTTAGGAAAACACCCTTTTGTCGAAAGGTGTGTCATTTCTCGGAAAAGCCGATTCGGTCCAGAAGGGCGCCAAATGCATCGCGTTCCTCGCGATCCAGACGGGCGCCGTTCTCGCCAACGTCATATTGTGCCCTGTCTTCATTTTCACTTCGCACGGCCCTGTTCCGCGCCTCGGCGGCCTGCTTCAACCGCCAGGTCAAAGCCTCGTCCGCAAGACCGCCCAGGTCCTCCTCCGCCTCGGCCAGTTCCGCGTCCAGCCCGCGCAGGGCTTCGAGTTTCGGGAACTCTTCGGCCAGTGTCAGCCGGGCAGCCTCAGCATCGCCGGGTTTGCGCAGGCAGGGGATAATTGCCACATGGCGAAGGGCTAAGAGATTTTCAAGAGCGTGCGGGCCTAGGCTGTATTCGATTTCTTCTTTCAGCCGCTCCGGTGCGTCGATGCCATAGCGCAGGACCATGTCGCGCAGGGCCGCCAGATCCGGATCGGTGCACAGCATCCGCTCCAGATTGGTTTCGAACTCATGGACCACCGCGGGGGTGGTGATCACGGTGGCCAGAATGACGGCCTCACGTGCGCGGGCCAGGCCTGCCTCATCCGATCCGGCCAGCAGCGAGCTGCGGGTGCTGGCCAGTGGGGTCAGAACCGCTCCCGGTCCGCGCCAGGGCGGTCGCGCTCCGTCGCGAAAGCCTCGCCCGCCCTTGGGGCTGCTGCCCGTCGGGGAAAACCCTTCGCTGCGCTGCGGACGGTTGCCGCGGAACAGCTGCCAGCGCAGCTCCTTGATATCCTCGCCATAGTGCTGGCGGATGGAGGGGTCTCGGATCAGGCGGATCTTTTCGCGCAGCGCCTTGTCCAGCGCCGCCTTGCGTTCGGGGCTGTCGAACACCCGCCCTTCGGTTTCGCGCTGCCACAGCAGTTTCACCATCGGCATTGCCTGTTCCAGCACCGCCTGCACCGCGGCGGGGCCTTCGCTGCGGATCATATCGTCGGGATCCTTGCCCTCCGGCATGATCGCAAAACGCAGGGATTTCCCAGCCTCGAGACGCGGCAGCGCCAGATCAATCAGCCGCATGGCCGCGCGGATACCCGCCTTGTCGCCATCAAGGGCGATCACGGGCTCATCCGACATCCGCCACAGCATCTGCAGCTGATTTTCGGTAATCGCCGTGCCCAGCGGCGCCACGCAGGAAGCAAAGCCGCCTTCTGACAAAGCGATCACATCCATATAGCCTTCGGCCACGATCAGTGGCGTGTCCCGCCCAGCGGCGGCGCGGGCCGGGCCGTGATTATACAGGCTGCGCCCCTTGTCGAAGAGCTCGGTTTCGGGAGAGTTCAGGTATTTGGCGTTGTCATTCGGGTCCATCGCGCGACCGCCAAAGGCAATCGCCCGTCCCCGCGCATCGCGGATCGGGAACATGATCCGGTTGCGGAAGGTGTCATAGGGTTTGCCGCCCTTGCTTGAGGGCTTGGCAAGCCCAGCCGCCATGATCAGGTCCTCGGGCACGCTTTTGCCGCGCAGATGATCCCAAAGCCCCTGCCAACCATCGGGGGCAAAGCCGATCTGCCAGCGCTCCAGCGCCTCACCGGTCAGGCCACGTCCCGCCAGATAGGCGCGCGCGGCGGTGCCACCCTGAGTGTTCAGTTGCAGGCGGAAGAATTGCACCGCCTGTTCCATCACCTCGGCCAGCTGGCTGCGGCGGTCCTGTTTCTGCTGCGCCTGCGGGTCGCGCCGGGGCATCTCCATGCCCGCCTCCCCCGCGAGGATCTCAACCGCCTCCATGAAACCGACGTTTTCGGTTTCCTGCACGAATTTCAGCGCATCACCTTTGGCCTGACAACCAAAGCAATAGTAGAAGCCCTTGCGGTCATCGACGTGGAAACTGGCGGATTTTTCGTGATGGAACGGACATGGCGCCCACATGTCGCCCTTGCCCATGTTGGATTTGCGCTGATCCCACATGACCTTGCGCCCGACCACAGCGGTGAGGCTGGTCCGGGTACGTAATTCATCCAGAAAACCGGGCGGCAGAGACATGTCAGTTCGATTGCAGCTGTTTTTTCATCGCCTGAATCTGATCCCAGTTTTCCAGGCACTGCTCTTCAAAGGTGGCGCCAAGGTCCACCTTGCGCAGATCGCGGCGTTTCATTGAGTAGACATGCGCGGTCAGTTGCGGGATCGCCTTGGAATACTGTTCCGGCCACTCCGGATTGTCCGCCAGAATCGTCTGTTCCACCTTTTCCTGCCGCACCCGGTCCATCCGCGCCTGCTGCACGGCGGCCATTACCTGCCCTTGATACCTGCAGCTTTCCTCTTTGCTTTCAGCGGCATAGGACGGTGCGGCGAGCAAGGCAGCCAGAATGGCTGCGACAGGGGTCGCGACGGGAAGAATGCGGATCATAGATACGCTCCGGGAATCAGTTGGTGATCCCGGAAGACTACCCCCGCGCGGCGACGGCTTCCATGGCTGTTTTCAGATCGTGCACTAGCGTGCGCGCCAGAGAGCGGAACACCATGATCTGGAAATTGTCCGCGCCAATGCGCGTGACCGAGGCCATCATGTGACGCAATTCGGTACGCGCTGTGTGGCCGCGCTTAAAGCTCTGCACGCGCAGATCGATGGGACACAGCCGAGCCAGGACGTCTTCAGCCCCTGCCCCTTCAAGCCGCACCACGGCCCAGGCATCGCTTTGATCCGTCAGCGCAGCATGGTCGGCCAGCGTCGCATCTGGCTGAGGCCCGGCCAGCAGCGCCATGTTCCGACCGAACCAGATGGCTCGGCTGCCCGCCTTGCCGGTGCTGCGTCCCGGCGCCGGGAGTTTCATGCCATGGGCGGCCTCAAGCGCCGCATCCAATGCCTGATCCTGGCCGTTGAACACCGCGATGGAGGTCAGATGGCCCAGATCCTCTTCGCTCAGCTTCAGTTTACCAACGGTGACCGGCAGCAGACCGTCACAGGGGCTTTTTGCAGTCAGTTCAGCCACGGGCACGCTCTCCTTCCGGGTCATAGAATTGCGGTTCAACCACTTCGCACAGGGTGTCGATGCCACGCATGTGATCGACCAGACGCACGGTATCGCCGATCCGTTTCGCTCCCTTCGTCAGGAAGGCCAGTGCAATGGAATGCCCCAGCGTGGGCGAGAACCCGGCCGAGGTGACATAGCCCTGATCGTGCACCCGCTCGACCGGGTCCTCGGGATTGAACAGATGCGCCCCGGCGGTGAGTTGCTTGACCGCGCCGACGGGTTTGAGGCCAACCATCTGCATGCGATCCTCTGCCATCAGCCCTTCGCGCTGGGACATGGGCTTGCCAAAGAAGTCCTTCTTCTTGGACATCATGCCCTGCAGACCAAGGTCAAAGGCCGTCACGGTGCCATTGATCTCGGCATGGGTGATAAAGCCCTTTTCGATCCTGAGGACATTCAGCGCCTCCATGCCGTAGGCGCCACCGCCTGCAGCCTCGGCGCGCGAGACCAGCTCACGGAACAGGGCATCGCCATAGCGGGCCGGAACCGCCAGTTCATAGGCTTCCTCGCCGCTGAAGGAGATGCGGAACAGCCGCCCCGCGACGCCCATCACCGAGACCTCGCCACAGGCCATGAAGGGCCAGCTTTCGCTGTCTATCTCACTGTCGAGAAGACCATTCAGCAGCGCCCGTGCCTTGGGACCGGCGACGGCAAACTGCGCCCATTGTTCGGTGACCGAAGCGATGCGCACATCCCAGTCGGGGCGCAGGACCTGCATCACATATTCCAGATGCGCCATCACCTGGCCGGCACCTGAGGTGGTGGTGGTCATTACGAAATGCTCGTCGCCCAGCCGCGCGGTGGTGCCATCGTCCATGACAAAGCCATCTTCGCGCAGCATCAGACCATAGCGCGTTCGCCCGACCTTCAGGGTCGAGAACATGTTGGTATAGACGTAATCCAACAGCTTGCCCGCGTCGGGGCCCTGAATGTCGATCTTGCCCAGGGTCGACACATCGCAGATGCCCACATGATTGCGCACATATGTGACTTCGCGGTCGCAGGACTGACGCCAGTTCGTCTCCCCGTGTTTCGGGAAATAAGCGGCCCGGTACCACAGGCCGACTTCCAGCTGCTGCGCGCCACGTTCATCGCTTGCCTGATGCGAGGTCAGGTGGCGCTGCGGCTTGAAGCCCTGCCCCTCGGCGCCCGCGCCCATGGCACCGATGCTGACCGGCACGAAAGGCGGACGGAAGGTGGTTGTGCCGGTTTCAGGGATGCTGCGCCCAGTAGCATCAGCCAGTACCGCCAGCGCCGCCACGTTCGAATTCTTGCCCTGATCGGTCGCCATACCTTGGGTGGTGTAGCGTTTCATATGCTCGACCGAGCGGAAGTTCTCCCCGGCGGCCTGTTTCACATCCTTGACGGTAACGTCGTTCTGGAAATCGAGCCAGGCGCGCCCCTTGCCCGGCACCGCCCACAAGGGGGTGATACGATAGGGATCATCCTCGGCCTGCGGCAGATCCGCAGAGACCACCTTGAGGCCCAGCGCCTCAAGCGCAGCACTTGCCGCTGCAGCGCCTTCGCGCAGGGCACCGGCAGTGGAGAACTCGCCATTGCAGGCCCCCGCTGTCACCAGACCCGGTACGCTGCCCTCGCGCGGCACAAAGGCGGCGATATCTCGGCGCCAGACCGGGCGGGCATTCAGATGGCAGGTCAGATGCACCGACGGGTTCCAGCCGCCCGACATCGCAAGGCAATCGGTCTGGATCTTTTCCTCTCCGGCGACCGAGCGCACGGTAATGCTTTCCAGCCGCTTGCGCCCGCCTGCATCGCAAACCTGCGCGCCCTTCATCACCGGGAAAAGATCACTTCCCGGCGCATCGTGGCGGCTGTCGATCAGCGCCGCTACATGCACGCCTGCCTGCGCCAGATCACGGGCGGTGCGGTGCGCATCGTCGTTATTGGCAAAGATGGTAACCCGCTCCCCCGGGGCAACGCCCCAGCGGTTGAGGTAGGCCCGCACCGCGCTGGCGGTCATGATGCCGGGGCGGTCGTTGTTGCGGAAGGCAACCGGACGCTCGATCGCGCCGGCCGCCAGTACCGCGTGTTTGGCGGCGATACGCCAGAAACATTCGCGCGGCAGATGGCATTCCTTCAGCGAATGACGGCGCGGCATGTGGTGGGCGACACGCTCCAGCGCGCCATAGGTGCCCTGATCATAGGCGCCGGTCACTGCTGTGCGCGGCATCAGGCGCACATTGTCCATCTCCGACAGCTCTTTCAAAGCGTCCTTTGCCCAGAGGTTGGCAGGCTTGCCGTCGATGTCTTCCTGTTCTGCCAGAAGACGCCCGCCCATGCGGCTGTCCTCTTCGGCCAGGATTACATCGGCGCCCGCGCGCCCCGCCACCAACGCCGCCATCAGACCCGCAGGCCCCGATCCGATCACCAGAAGATCGCAGAAGGCATAGGCTTTCTCGTAGCAATCCGGATCGGCCGCGCCGCTGAGTGCACCAAGCCCCGCCGCGCGGCGGATCATCGGCTCATACAGCTTTTCCCAGAAGGCTGTCGGCCACATGAAAGTCTTGTAGTAGAACCCCGCGCCCAGGAACGGCGCCGCCAGATCATTGACCGCCATCAGGTCCGTCTCGACCGAAGGCCAGCAATTCTGGCTGCTAGCGCTCAGCCCTTCGAACAGCTCCTGCGTGGTGGCCCGCACGTTGGGATCGGCGAATTCGCCGCTGCCCACGGTGACCAGCGCGTTCGGCTCTTCGCTGCCAGCGGTGAGGATGCCACGCGGGCGGTGGTATTTGAACGACCGGCCCACCAGATGCACGCCATTGGCCAGCAAGGCCGAAGCCAGCGTGTCCCCTTCGAGCCCCATCATGTGGCGACCGTTGAAAGAGAAGGTGACCGGCTTTGCGCCCTCGACCAGCCCCTTGCCGGGCAATCTCATACTCATGCCGCACCTCCCAGACCCGCGTCCGAGGCCAGTGTCACCTCAAGGATCTCATGGCTTGCGGTATTGCGCAGCACCTTCAACCAGGCGCCGCAGCCCATTTCGTGATACCAAAGCTCTTCCAGCGGGCCTGCCGGGTTTTCCCGCAGGTTCACGTGCTGGTGCCAGACGTCCAGATCCGCATCCGCTGCGGGCTGCTCCAGCGCCGCACCGCGATAGTAGAATTCGCGGCGGTCCCGCTCTCCGCAATTCGGGCAGGTGATCCTCATGACTGCCGCTCTCCCGTGGTTCTGATCCGTATTCCGTTCATCTGTGTTGCCGCTGTTCGCCGCGTCGCGGGGTCAATGCAGGTTATGCTGAGCACCGGTCCCCTCCTCATCCATGAGTCCGACGCCGGTGCGGAAACGATCCAGTTTGAACCGGGTAGCCGCGCCATGCGGGCGGTCGGTGGCAATAAGATGCGCGTAGACATTTCCGGAGCCCGGCGTTGCCTTGAAGCCGCCGTAGCACCAGCCGCAATTGAGATAGAGCCCGTCGATGGGCGAATGGTCGATGATGGGTGAGCCGTCCGGCGTCATATCCATGATGCCGCCCCAGCTGCGCAAGAGCCGTGCCTTGCCCACCGCAGGCACCATGGCCATGCAGGTTTCCATAGTGTGTTCCACCATCGGCAGGTTCCCCCGCGCCGCATAGGAGCTGTAGAAATCAAGATAGCTGCCAAAGACCAGCCCGCCCTTGTCGGACTGGCTGATATACAGATGCCCCTCGGCAAAGGTGATGACGTTGTCGATGATCGGCTTCACCCCTTCGGAAACGAAGGCCTGCAAGACGTGGCTTTCGATCGGCAGGGTCAGCCCCGCCATTGCCGCCACCTGACCGGAGCGCCCGGCGGCAGCCATCGCGACCTTCTTGGCCCGGATCGGCCCGCGCGCGGTCTGCACCCCCGTGACGCGTCCGTTTTCAACGTCGATACCGGTGACTTCGCAGTTCTGGATCAGATCGACCCCGCGCATGTCGGCGCCACGGGCAAAGCCCCAGGCCACCGCATCGTGGCGCGCAGTGCCGGCTCGGCGCTGCAGCAGACCGCCCATGATCGGAAAGCGGTTGTTGTCGAAGTTGAGGAAAGGCGCCATGCGGCGCACGCCTTCGCGGTCCAGAAGTTCCGCATCGTCCCCCTGATTGACGATGGAGTTGCCCCGCCGAACGATGGCATCGCGCTGGCCGTCGTTGTGAAACAGGTTGATGATCCCGCGCTGCGACATCATCGCGTTATAGTTCAGCTCCTGCTCCAGGCTTTCCCACAGGCGCAGGGAGTGAGAGTAGAATTCGGAGTTGCCCGGAAGGTAGTAGTTGGCGCGCACGATGGTGGTGTTGCGCCCTACGTTGCCACCGCCGATATAACCACGCTCCAGCACCGCGACATTGGTAATACCGTGCTCAGCGGCCAGATAGTAAGCCGTCGCCAGACCGTGGCCACCGCCGCCGATGATGATCACATCATATTCGCGCTTGGGCTCGGGATCGCGCCAATGCGGACGCCAGCCCTTGTTGCCGGTCAGCCCTTCCTTCAGCACCCGCCAACCCGAAAACCGCATCTGTGACCTCCACCTTTCAGTCCCGCCCTCGCTGCGCATGTATGGCGCCGCAGGCTCTATCGTAGTGCTAGCGATTTTACCGGGCGGCTCCTACCCCTTTTTCGACAGAAAGCCCCGGAACCGCGCATCGCACTGGCCGCAATGCACCCTTTCTGGGCAGGTCTGTCTAGTCCTCAATACGACAGATCGTGACGCAACTGGACCAAGGTGCAAATTCCCACACTGCCGTGGCCGCATCAGTAAGCCCTCCACACACAGAAACGGCGGGCACAGGGCCCGCCGCAAGATTGCGATCAGCTGTTTGCGAGAAATGCCCCTTACAACCCCTTGGCGCGGTAGCTAGCAGCGACTTTTTCGATCGAGACCAGATAGGCGGCAGTGCGCAGATCCATCACGTCGTCGCGGTCATGCCAGACCTCGCGCATCGACTGGTAGGCGATACGCATGGTATCATCGAGGCCGGAACGCACCAGCTCAAGCTCATCGGCACCGCGCAGATACCTCTGTTTGAAATCCGGGCTTGGCGACCAAGTCTTGCCCAGCGCCTCGCTCAGACTCTCCATCTGGTCCACCACCAGTTGGTGGCGCGCCTCTTCCTGACGGCGCTGCATACGGCCAAAGCGGATGTGGCTGAGGTTCTTGACCCATTCAAAGTAAGAGACCGTCACGCCGCCCGCGTTGGCGTACATGTCGGGAATGATCACCGTCCCCTTGTCGCGCAGCACCTCATCCGCACCGGCGGTGACCGGGCCATTCGCGGCCTCAATGATCAGCGGCGCCTTGATGCGGGCGGCGTTGGACATATTGATGACACCTTCCAGCGCCGCCGGGATCAGGATGTCGCAGTCCTGCTCCAAAAGCGCGGCACCATCGGCGGTATGGGTGGCGTCGGGATACCCGGAGATGCCGCCATGTTTGACGATCCAGTTGC
This sequence comes from Pseudophaeobacter sp. C1-32P7, assembly GCF_041008775.1. Lineage (NCBI taxonomy): Bacteria > Pseudomonadati > Pseudomonadota > Alphaproteobacteria > Rhodobacterales > Roseobacteraceae > Pseudophaeobacter > Pseudophaeobacter sp. C1-32P7. Next base: position 284,622 of record NZ_JAXGFR010000002.1, read on the forward strand.
GCACGGCCTCCACGTCCAGCCCCTCTTCGCGGTGCAGGGCACCGTCGCGTTCGATGATCCCGGTAATGAGGGCTCCATCTTCCTCGCTCAGGAACTTGGCGGCGTGATAGCCCACGTTGCCAAGCCCCTGCACAATGACGTGCTTGCCATCGAGGGTGCCCGACAGGCCCGCCTTGGCAATATCCTCGGGGTGGCGGAAGAACTCCCGCAGGGCGTATTGCACGCCGCGCCCCGTTGCCTCGACCCTGCCAGCGATCCCGCCAGCATTGAGGGGCTTGCCGGTGACGCAGGCACGAGAGTTGATATCGGTGGTGTTCATGCGCGCATACTGGTCGGCAATCCAGGCCATTTCGCGTTCACCGGTGCCCATGTCGGGCGCCGGAACGTTCTGGCTGGGGTGGATCAGATCGCGTTTCGCCAACTCATAGGCAAAACGGCGGGTGATCAGCTCCAGCTCGTGCTCTTCGTATTCGCGCGGATCGATGCACAGACCGCCCTTGGAGCCGCCAAAGGGCGCTTCGACCAGGGCGCATTTATAGGTCATCAGCGCCGCCAGCGCCTCGACCTCGTCCTGATTGACGCCCATGGCATAGCGGATACCGCCCTTGACCGGCTCCATATGTTCGGAATGCACCGAGCGATAGCCGGTGAAGGTATGGATTTTGCCGCGCAGGCGCACGCCAAACCGCACCGTGTAGGTCGCGTTGCAAACCCGGATCTTTTCCTCAAGCCCCGGCGGCAGGTCCATGATGGAGACCGCCCGGTTGAACATCAAATCGACGCTCTCGCGGAAACTGGGTTCGTTCTGGCTGCTCATGCTCGCTTCTCCGTGCTTTATTGCGCGACTCGTGATGAAACTTAAGGCAACTCTATGCACGGATGTTTAAGGCATGCGACCTTTTTGACCATTCCCATCCAAAAGAATCATCTTTGCAACTTTTGGTCAGCGATTCGCTCTTTGGTCTAACCGGCACTTTTTCCCAAACCGAAACAATCTACCGCCCCTCACCTAGCATTGATTAAGCGGGTGGTAACAATTGTTAAGGTTTTACCCCTGTCGTGCCCCATTTCCGCCATCTTCCCCAAGCAATCATAAACGCCAGCCACCAAAATCCGAAGACCGTCGTCCGAAACAGAACGGGCATAGGGGATGTGTAATATGAGTGTGCGTCGCAGAGCCGCAAAAGATATCAGTAAGGACGTCCTGACCCGGCAGATGGCCCGGACGCGCGCCTTTGCACGGGATGACAGCGGTGCCATGGCCGCGCCAACCATTTTCTTCTTTCTGGCCATGCTGGCCGTTGGCGGCATCGGTATCGACCTGATGCGGATGGAGCGCGACCGGACGGTTCTGCAATACACGCTGGACCGCGCGGTGCTGGCGGCTGCCGATCTGGATCAGCCACTGGCCCCCGAAGTGGTGGTGCAGGATTACCTGAGCAAAGCCGGAATGGAAGAATACTATCAACCGCCTCAGGTCTCTCAGGGGCTCGGCTACAAAAGTGTCGAAAGCACGATCAACACGACCTTCAATGCCCACCTGCTGAAGTTCTCTGGTGGCGGTGACATGCCGATGTACGCCAATTCGCGCGCCGAAGAGACCATCGGCAGCGTAGAGATTTCCATGGTGCTGGATATCTCTGGCTCGATGAACTCGAACCGGCGGCTGATCAACCTCAAGTCCGCCGCGCATAGTTTCATCGATCAGATCACCCAGAACACCAACACCGACAACCTGTCGATCTCGATCATTCCCTATGCCACCCAAGTCAACGCGGGCGAAGCGCTTCTGAGCAAGTACAACGCAGGCTTCGATGACCTTCCTGCAAGCGAATGGAACTATTCGCACTGCGTGAACTTCGTCTACGATCAATACGCCAAGACAACGCTGGATCCGACAGAACGACTTGAGCGTACGGCACATTTCGACCCGTTCACCTATTCCGAGAACATGATCGCCCGCCCGGTCTGCCCGACACGTGACGGATCGGCCATCCTGCCGTTCACCAACGATCCGACCACCCTGCACAATTACATCGACGGGCTGACAGCCTGGGGTAATACCTCGATCGATATCGGTATGAAATGGGGCTCTGCCCTGCTCGATCCGACCGCGCGGCCGGTGGTCAACGCACTGATTGACGATGGCGAGATCGAAGCGCAGTTTTTGAACCGCCCGACCGAGTACAACAACGGCGACACGCTGAAGATCATCATTCTGATGTCCGATGGCGAGAACACCAACCAATACATGATGAACCCTTCGCGCCGCAGCACCATGTCAGATGTCTGGTACAACGCTGAAACTGGGCGCTACTCCGTCTACCACTCCAATGGCACGAAAAATTACTACTGGCCGCACAAGAACGACTGGTACGACCATCCCTACGGCAATGGCACCCACACTGTATGCGATTACTACTACGGCAATCCCTACAACTGCAGAGATGAGGCGGAGCCCGGTACAGCCGTGCAGCTGAAGTACCATGAGCTTTTCGCGCGGGCCTCGCTCGCATGGAACGCGCGCTACAACTACGAGTTCAGTTCCAGCGCCTGGGCAGACTGGTACAATGCCGGAACGTATTTCCACAATCGCGTAGCCAAAGACCAGCACACCAAGAATATCTGCGACCGCACCCGGGACAAGGGCGTGATGATCTACACCGTTGGCTTCGAAGCACCGCGCAACGGGACTCGCGTGCTGGAAGACTGCGCCAGCTCGCCCGCACATTTCTTTGATGTGGACGGGCTGGAAATCTCCGAGGCCTTTGCCTCGATCGCCACCTCCATCCGCCAGCTGAGGCTGACCCAATGATCCGCCACATGCATACCGCCCTTACGCGTTTCCGCCGTCAGGACGACGGCAGCGCCACGCTGGAATTCGCCATCATCATCCCGGCCTTCCTGATGATCCTGATGTCCACCGTTGAGCTGGGTCTGGTCAATATCCGCCAGTCGCAGCTGGAGCGGGCACTGGATCAGACGGTACGCGAGCTGCGCCTTTCAACGGGCGAACCGGCGCAACATGACGCAATCCGCGACCGTGTATGCGACCTGTCAGGTTTCATCGAGAATTGTGCCACCTCCCTGCGTCTGGAGATGGTCAGCCAGGATCCCTTTAACTGGACCGGCATCAACCCCGAACCCGACTGCGTCAGCCGCATCGAAGACGTGCAGCCAGTGCGCACATTCACAAACGGGCAGTCAAACGAGCTGATGCTGATCCGCGCCTGCATGAAATTCCGTCCGATTTTCTCCGATTGGGGGCTGGGCGGAGATCTGGGCAAGGATGCGGACGGCCGTGTCAGCCTTTTTGCCGCGTCAGCCTTCGTTCAGGAACCGAGGTAAGCCATGTTCAAAGCCCTGCGTCACCGCCTGAAATCCTTCTGTCGCGACAGCGAAGGCTCGGTCTCGGTTGAATTCGCGCTTTATGCGCCGCTTCTTCTGGGAACCTTTGCGGCCTTTTACACCTTCTTTGATGCCTTCCGGCAGGAAAGCATGAACCTGAAGGCGGCCTACACGATCTCAGACCTGATCTCGCGCGAGACCAATTATATCAACGACACCTATCTGGACAGTATGTACGCCATGGCCGGGCTGCTGATCCGCGGTGACAGCTCGCTTGGAATGCGGGTATCTGTCGTGCGCTGGGATGAAGCAGACCAAAGCTATTACGTGGACTGGTCCAAAGTGCGCGGTGGTGGCTACGAGGAATGGACCGATGCCACCATCCATCTGGTTAAGGACGATCTGCCGTCGATGCCCGATCAGGAGCGCGTGATCCTGGTGGAAACCAACAACACAGTGGAACCGGCCTTCCGCATCGGCATTCCGACGATGGACATCAACAATTTCGTCTTCACCCGCCCGCGTTTTGCGCCGCAGGTCGTCTTTGTCGAAGACAAGGCCAACGGCAACAGCCATAACGACAATTCGATGGGCCTCTGAACCCGCCTCTGGCCGGAACGGGTTAGTCAGATAACAACAGGAGAGAACGCGCGCTCTGTGTCAGCGCGCTCAGCCCTCTAGGTCAGCACCCATATCGCGCCGGGCGATCATGGCCGCCAGGATTTCCGACATAGCCTTGCTTTGCGAGCCCGGCGTCACCCCACCAATTCCGATCCGGCGCCCCATGCGCCACCAGAGGCCTGGCATCCAGGCGCGGGAACCCGGGGTTTTCCGGCGCATCAGAAACCCGTTCGAAGGCTTGAAGGCAAAGAAACCGCGATCGATGGTTTCGATATCCGCAACCCGTGCAATCTCGGTCCCGTCCGTGCAGCGCAACACCTCTTCAGTGAGCTCGATCCGATAGGCCGTCGCCTGCCACATGCGCACCGCCAGCCACAGGGCGGCGCAGCCAACCACCAGAAGAAACACCAACCATGCTGCCGAGGGCGGCGTGGAAAAGGCCACGTAGATCAGGATAATCCCCACCGAAGCCAGCATCCCTACTCCCATGACACGCCGGGGACCGGATGCCTCGATCTTTGCCACCACCTCGTCATTCATGCGCCTGTCTCCTGCACTGTGCTCTAGCGCGGCATAGCCTGAAATGGCGCAGGCGAACAGCCCTGCGATGCAATGCGACCCTCGGCGGGCCGGTATTGCGCATTTGCGCACAGTGCCTCTCCCACCATCGTGATTTGCGGGCAGCCCAAACCCCTCTATCTGTACATCAAAGCGAAAAGGCCAGGAGACTCCAAATGTCCATCAGACCGATTGTCGAGACCCGCAACGCCATGCCGACCATGGAAGGCGCCGGTGTAAAGCTGCACAGGGCCTTTGGATTTCATGACCCCAGCGAACTGGATCCGTTCCTGCTGTTCGATGACTTCCGCAATGAGCACCCGCAGGACTATATGCGCGGCTTTCCCTGGCACCCCCACCGCGGGATCGAGACCATCACCTATGTGCTCTCCGGCACGGTGGAGCATGGTGACTCGCTTGGTAACACCGGCACGCTGGGCGCTGGTGACGTGCAATGGATGACCGCGGGATCCGGCATCCTGCACCAGGAGATGCCCAAGGGGAACATCAACGGCCAGATGCACGGTTTTCAGCTGTGGGGCAACCTGCCCTCCAGCCAGAAGATGACCGATCCGCGCTATCAGGATGTCGAAGGCAAGGAGATCCCCGAGATCATCGACGATGACGGCACCCGCGTCAAAGTCATCGTGGGCGAATTCTGGGGTAAGACCGGCCCGGTGGATGGCATCGCCGCAGACCCGCAGTATCTCGATATCTTCGTGCCTGCTGGGGTCAAGAAGACCTTCAAGATCGACACCTACCGCCGCGCCTTTGCCTATATCTTCGAAGGTCAAGGCGCCTTTGTGGATGCATCCCGCCCACAGGGTATTCTGCTGGAAAAAGAAGTCGCAGGCGAAGAACTGCACATCCGCGACATGTCTGGAGACCGCACCCTGGTGCGTTTTGGCACTGGCGAAGAGATCACCGTTCAGGCCGGTCCCGAAGGTCTGCGCTTCCTGCTTATTTCCGGCGCGCCGATCGAAGAGCCGGTGGCCTGGCATGGCCCGATCGTGATGAATACCCAAGCCGAGCTGCGTCAGGCCTTCCGCGATCTGAACAACGGCACCTTCATCAAACCGGCGCACTGAGCCCGGCCCCTACCCTGCCTCCGATCCATCCGGGGGCAGGCCAAACCGGCAGATCAGGCCGCGACGGCCTTGCGCACCATGTCCCAGTAGATCGTCTCGACCTCCTGCAACGACAGGCGGCCGCCGGTGCGATACCAGGTCATGACACCATTCAGCATCGCGATCACCGCCAGCGTTGCGATCTTGGTGTCAGGGATCCGGAACACACCCTCCTCCACGCCTTGCTTCAGCACCGCCTCTAGCGCGTCCTCATAGTTGCGACGCATGGTTTCGATGACGGCGAAGTTCTCATCTGACAGGTTGCGCAGCTCCATGTAGGCGATGAAGACCGCATCTGGCCGCTCCATATGGAAGCGAATGTGAAACCGCACGAAACGTTCCAACTCCCCCAGCGCGTCCTCCACCGCTGGATCCGCCTGCCAAGCCTCCATCAACTCACTCATGTGGCGCTGCATCAGGCTGAACAGCAGGCTTTGCTTGTCCGGCGTATAGTTATAAAGCGCCCCGGCCTGCACCCCGACCTCTGCCGCGATCTGGCGCATCGACACGGCGGCGTAGCCATGCTGTGCAAACAGCCGCAGCGCCGCCGACTGAATGCGCGGGCCGGTGATATCGGAGTGTGAGCCTTGAGTACGTGCCATGCGCTCAAAGCTAACTGAACATTTGTTCAGATAAAAGCCCCGCTTGTGCCCTTGTCTGCAATTGTGCATCAAGGAGGCGCGCGTAAGCGAGAAGGACCCGCCTGATGCTTCAACTCTCCGTGAACCGATGATGCCTCTGCGCCTTACCCATATCTCCCTTCTCGGCCTGCTGTCTGCAGCCATAGCGGTTGCGGCCTGTACCCGGGTGCCGGAAATCGAGGACAGACTGTCCCCGGATATGCGCTCGGCCAGTTATCCGCCGCTCCTGCCCGTAGACCAGTTGGTTACCCCTCTGCCGGTCCCCGAAGAGCAAAGCAGCGATCTGGAGCAGGAGATGGCGGCCCGCACCGCGCGCCTGCAGGCCCGGGCAGAAGAGCTCAGGAAAGCCCAGAACTGAGCCATTTGCGCCTCTGACGCCACCCTTTCCATTTTCTGAGACCGCTTTCCGGCGCCACTCGGTCCGGCGCCGTTGCACCGCTGCGCCGAACCCGCTAAGGCGGGGCAAAGATTATGTGACAAAGGATCTCCAGCTATGACAGAGCCGCTTCGCCTTGGGATTGCAGGTTTGGGCACGGTCGGCGTCGGCGTGGTAAGAATCATCCGCCGCCAGGCCGAACTGCTGGAGGCGCGCACAGGCCGCCCTGTTGTGATCACCGCTGTATCAGCCCGTGACGCGGCCAAGGACCGCGGCGTTTCGCTGTCCTCCTATGCCTGGGAATCCGATCCCGTCGCGCTGGCAAAACGCGACGATATCGACGTTTTTGTCGAACTGATGGGCGGCCACGAAGGCGCTGCCAAAGAGGCGACCGAGGCGGCGCTGGCCGCTGGCAAGGACGTTGTCACCGCAAACAAGGCGCTGCTGGCGATCCACGGTCAGGCTCTGGCCGAACAGGCCGAGGCCGCAGGCCGCGTGATCCGTTTCGAAGCCGCCGTCGCAGGCGGTATCCCGGTTATCAAATCCCTGACCGAGGGCCTTGCCGGCAACGAAATCACCCGCGTCATGGGCGTGATGAACGGCACCTGCAACTACATCCTGACTCGGATGGAGCATTCCGGCTTGCCCTATGAAACGGTCTTCAAGGAAGCCGACGATCTGGGCTATCTCGAAGCTGACCCGACGCTGGACGTGGGCGGCATCGACGCCGGGCATAAACTGGCGCTGCTTGCCGCGATTGCCTTTGGCACCAAACCGGCCTTTGACGATGTGCAACTGGAAGGCATCCAGCGGATCGCCATCGAAGACATCCGCCACGCCGCCGACATGGGCTTTAGGATCAAGCTTCTGGGCGTCGCGCAGACCTCAGCCCGCGGGCTGGAACAGCGCATGGCACCTTGCCTGGTGCCCGCGAATTCGCCGCTGGGCCAGCTGGAAGGTGGCACCAACATGGTGGTGATCGAAGGCGATGCCGTCGATCAGATCGTACTGCGCGGCCCCGGTGCCGGCGAGGGCCCGACCGCCAGCGCCGTGCTCGGCGATATCTGCGATATCGCGCGGGGTCTGCGCATTGCTACCTTTGGTCAGCCCGCCGCCACCCTGCAGGAGGCGCCCTCGGCCATGTCCGGCCTGCCCGCGCCCTATTATCTGCGCATGGCGCTTCAGGACAAACCCGGTGCCCTGGCCAAGGTTGCCGCGGCGCTTGGCGATGCGGGCGTATCTATCGACCGGATGCGCCAGTACGGCCATTCCGAAACAATCGCCCCGGTTCTGATCGTGACCCACAAATGCACCAGCGCCATGTTGGACGATGCCCTTGCCGGTCTGGCAGCCACTGGCGTCGTCGATGGCGCGCCTGTGGCCCTGCGTATCGAAGAGCTCTGAGGCGACGCCCTGCCCTCATCCAGAAGGCAGAACCATGAAATACCGCGCGGAATGGCCACGGAACTGGTCCAATCCGCGCGATCATCCCTTGCCCGCAGCGCCCTGCGCGGGGTATCGACAAGCAACCCATACGGATTGACACAGGATTATTGAGTATGACCTCGACCAGCTCTGACGCCCCCTTTCACGACCGCATGCTGTCTCTGGGCCTGGCCCGGGTCGCCGAACAGGCCGCACTGGCCTCTGCCTCGCTGATCGGGCGCGGCGACGAAAAAGCTGCCGACCAGGCCGCCGTGAACGCCATGCGTGAACAGCTGAACCTCTTGGACATCGCAGGCGTCGTCGTTATCGGCGAAGGGGAACGGGACGAGGCTCCGATGCTGTTCATCGGCGAAGAGGTCGGCACCGGCAATGGTCCTGGCGTGGACATCGCGTTGGACCCGCTTGAAGGCACCACCCTGACCGCCAAGGACATGCCCAACGCGCTGACTGTGATCGCCATGGGTCCGCGCGGCTCGATGCTGCACGCGCCCGACACCTATATGGACAAGCTGGCCATCGGCCCGGGCTACCCCGAAGGCGTCGTTTCGCTGGATATGTCCCCGCGTGAACGGGTCGAGGCGCTGGCTAAGGCCAAGGGATGCGCGCCGTCGGACATCACCGTTTGCATTCTGGAACGCCCCCGCCACGAAGCGATGATCGCCGAAGTGCGTGAAACCGGCGCTTCGATCCGCCTGATTACCGATGGTGACGTGGCCGGCGTCATGCATTGCGCCGAATCCGAAGTGACCGGCATCGATATGTACATGGGCCAAGGCGGCGCCCCCGAGGGTGTTCTGGCCGCTGCGGCGCTGAAATGCATGGGTGGTCAGATCTTTGGTCGTCTGCTGTTCCGCAACGATGACGAAAAGGGCCGCGCGGCCAAGGCTGGCATCACCGACCTGGACCGCGTCTACACCCGCGACGAGATGGTCACCCAGGACGTGATCTTTGCCGCCACCGGCGTCACCGGTGGTTCACTGCTGCCGCGCATCAAGCGCGAGCCGGGCTGGCTGGAAACCACCACCCTGCTGATGCGGTCGAAAACCGGTTCGGTCCGCCGCATGTCCTACCGCACCCCGGTTGAGGCACAGGGCTGATCCAGCCAGTGACCTGCCCGGATTGCGCCCGTACGGCGGGGCGGTCCGGCTGAATTTTCAAAGGGCCGGGTCCGCAGGGCCCGGCCTTCCTGCATGGGAGAGATGCGTGAGCTTTCTAGGGGTTGAACAGTCACTCACCGGACGGCGCTGGCTGGGGCCGGGCATCGATCTGGAACGCGCAGCCGAGGCCATGGCTCAGCAAACAGGCCTGCCCGCCGCCGTCTGTCAGGTCCTCGCCCGGCGCGGCGTTCCCGCCCATGAGGCAACAGGCTTCCTGACCCCCGCGCTGAAGGACCTGCTGCCCGATCCCCGGCGCATGAAGGACATGGAAACAGCCGCCGCCCGGTTCCTGGAGGCGGTCGAGCAACGCCAGCGCATCGCCATCTTTGCCGATTACGACGTCGACGGCGGCAGCTCTGCGGCGCTTCTCTTGGTCTGGCTGCGGGCCATGGGGCAGGATGCAACACTCTATATCCCTGACCGTATCGACGAGGGTTACGGCCCCAACGACGCGGCCATGTCAGCACTGGCGCGCGATCACGATCTGATCGCCTGCGTCGATTGCGGCACGCTGTCCCATGGACCGATCGCAGCGGCCAAGGGCGCCGATGTGATCGTGCTTGATCACCACCTTGGCGGCGAAACCCTGCCCGACTGCGTCGCAGTGGTGAACCCCAACCGGCAGGATGAGGACGGCGATCTGGGCTATTTCTGCGCTGCAGGCGTGGTGTTTCTGATGCTGGTCGAGGTGCGACGGCAGGCCCGAGAAAAAGGGCTTGGCACCGGGCCGGACCTTATGGACCTTCTGGATCTTGTCGCCCTTGCGACGGTGGCGGATGTGGCGCCGCTGATCGGTGCCAACCGGGCGCTGGTGCGTCAGGGGCTGAGGGTCATGGCGGCGCGCAAACGCGTGGGGCTGGTGGCGCTGGCCGATGTCAGCCGCATGGATTCGGCGCCCTCCACCTATCACCTCGGCTTTTTGCTGGGACCGCGGGTCAATGCCGGCGGGCGCATCGGCAAGGCGGATCTGGGCGCGCGTCTTCTGGCCAGCGACAACCCGCATGAGGCCGCAGCGCTGGCCGAACGCCTTGACCAGCTCAATACCGAACGCCGCGACATCGAGAACGCCGTGCGCGCCGCCGCACTTGAGCAGGCGGAGGCGCGTGGACTGGACGCACCGCTGGTCTGGGCTGCAGGCGAAGGCTGGCACCCGGGCGTTGTCGGCATCGTTGCCTCGCGCCTGAAAGAGGCCGCAGGCCGCCCAGCGGTGGTCATCGGACTGGACGGAGACGAGGGCAAGGGATCGGGTCGCTCGGTCAGCGGCATCGATCTGGGCGCCGCAATCCAGCGGCTGGCCTGCGAAGGCCAGCTGATCAAGGGCGGCGGGCACAAGATGGCCGCCGGTCTGACCGTCGCACGGGACAAGCTGGAAGAGGCCATGGCACGGCTGGGCGATCTGCTGGCGAAACAAGGCGCCGGGGACCTTGGCCCTGCCGATGTGAAACTCGACGGCATGCTGATGCCCGGTGCTGCCTCGGTCAGCCTGATCGAGCAGATCGAGCAGGCCGGCCCCTTTGGCGCTGGCGCCCCTGCCCCGCGCTATGCCTTTCCCGATCTTGAGGTCCGTTTTGCCAAACGGGTCGGGGAATCGCATCTGAAACTGTCACTGAGCGACGGGCTGAGCAGCGGCATCGACGCCATCTGCTTCGGCGCCTTCGACACTGCTCTGGGTCCCCGGCTGCTGGATCACGGTGGCGCCCGGTTCCACTTTGCCGGACGGCTGGAGATCAACACCTGGGGCGGTCGCCAGAGCCCGCAATTGCGCTTGGAGGACGCCGCGCCAGCGTCCTGACGGGCGCTTGTTCCGACTGGGAAATATTTTCGCTGAAACCCCGTTTTTTCGCTTGCGGCAACTGACGGGAATATCTAAACACCGCTCACACACAGAGTGGCCCGTTCGTCTATCGGTTAGGACGCCAGGTTTTCAACCTGGAAAGAGGGGTTCGATTCCCCTACGGGCTGCCACTTTTCCCTTCCTGATTAGCGAAAATTTACCGCCTAGTTTGTCGTGGTATTCACTGATTTGCGCCCAACCGCGTTCAGATCCGCATGTGCGTAGTAATGCCTTTCACAAAGCCAAGGCAGGGCCCCATCAGCCCCTGACGATCTCTGCGCCGTGAGGATGTCGGCCCCGGTGGCCAATTCAGGCACTCCGAAAAGAGAAGCGGCCGCAGACCCAAAGGTCCACGGCCGCTTCCAATCTCTATCTGTTCAGGCTCACGCCAGGATCAGCGTATCGTCAAAGACCAGGGTCTCGATGCTGGTCAGCGTATCGACATGGCCAGTGGCGTTATCGGTAACTTCCCAGGAGCCAGAGCCGTTGTCCACAACGGTAAAGTCAGCTTCGACCCCATCGAACTCAGCCCGGTCATCGCCCAAACCACCGTCAAGCACATCGCTGCCCCGGTTGAACAGGAAGGTGTCATCACCGGCCTCACCGTAGATGGTATCGGCACCCAGACCACCGTGCAGAACGTCGTCTCCGCCGCCGCCTTTCAGCAAATCGTCCCCTGCGCCACCGCCAAGACGATCGTTCGCCCGGCCACCGTCGAGGGTGTCGCTTCCAGCACCGCCCCGCAGAGTATCCTCACCCAGACGACCTACCAGATCATCGGCACCATCGTTGCCGATCAGCACATCCGAACCCAGTCGGCCAATCAGATTGTTATCCTCCGCGTCCCCGATCAGCCGGTCATCGAACAGCGAGCCGGTCACGGCTTCGACGTTCATCAGAACATCACCTTCCGCTTCACCACCGATACCGGTTCCCGCCTCGAGATCCACAGTTACAGCTTCGGCAGAGTCCACATAGTAAGCGCGGTCAGTGCCGTTACCGCCGTCCAGCGTATCTGCGCCGTCACCGCCGATCAGCAGGTCCCAGCCGCCGCCGCCTTCAAGCAGGTCGTCTCCGCTGCGGCCGTTCAGAGTATTGCCCTCGTCGTCTGAACCGATCAGCGTATCCGCAGCATTGGACCCGATAACGTTTTCGATTCCGGTCAGGGTGTCACCATCCGCCTTACCGCCCACACCAGTTCCGTTCTCAAGATTGACGGTCACACCTCTGATTGAAGTCGCATAGGTTGCCGTATCCGTGCCAGTGCCGCCGATCAGAACATCCGCACCAGTGCCACTGTCAAACAGATCGTCACCTGCACCGCCGTCAAGCGAATCCGCGCCACGGTTGCCGATGAGTTCATCATCACCACCAAGACCCAAGATTGTGTCGTCACCAGCCAAACCGACCAGAACGTTATCGAAATCATCGCCAACAATGTAATCATCATCGTTCGTTCCGGTCACGGCTGTATCGCTGCTGCGGTTGATCAGCAGGAAATCTTCCAATTCCAGCTCGGAGGTGACGCCGCTCAGCGTTGCGATCTCGTAATCGCCGAGGCTGACGTGCAAACCGTCACCTTCGACGCTTTGCGAGACCACATCCTTGAAGTTGACGTCGGTGACGCTGAGATCGATTAGTCCCAGAACATCCTCTCCCTGCTGGAAGTCGGTGACAGTGCTGCTGACGATCTTCGAATAGTCGTTGGTGACACCATAGGAAAGAACGAACAGGTCATCGCCGTCATCGCCGGTCATGGTGTTGCCGCCCTGGCCGACCAGAGTGTCATCCCCGGCGGAACCGGAAACACCTACACCCTTGCCGTTGATGGTGACTTCTTCATAGCTCATGACCAGCTGGGTGTCATAAAGCGTCGCAGGCTTGATATCGCCTTTGACGTAGAAGGCCACGTCAAAATTGTTGGTCATGTTGAGACCGTTGATCGACACCGAACCCGCGTTGTTCTGCCAGCCAGCACTGATCGCCAGCGGCGATACGGGGAATTCCCAGTCCAGAAGGTTGATCACGGTCTGGGTGTCTTCACCGACTTCGTATTTCACCTGATCGTTGGTGGTCGGCGGCTCCAGGCTCGGGTCGGTCGGAATGACGACGCTGGGCAGATCCTGACCGTATTTATCCGGCTGCAGGCGCCAGCGCGGCCCGACGATGTACTCGGTGCCATCTTCATTCAGCACCGCCTCAAAAGGCTCGCGATCCATGGTGGTGTACCAGGCGTTGGTATAGCCCTCTTCCAGATCTTCCGACATGGCGCCGATCTGATCCAGGGTCGAGCCTTGCGCCGCCGCAGCCAGCGCCGGATCTTTCAGAACGGTGCCAGCCGGATACAGGGTGCCATCACCGCCATAGTAGTCATCGGTGGTAACCCATTTGCCATCCTCAAGGATTTCATAGGTGGGCAGCTGACCAATGGCGGATTCGTTCTCGAAATCCTCGGGGCGGATCTGGTCGTTCGGGTTGTTGGTGATCGTGTGACGGGTGACCAGCTCGGCCTGGGTGATCTGGAACAGCGGGATCAGATCATCATTGTCGGCATCCGGAGTCGACCATTCGTCCGGCAAAGGCAACTCGGCCTCGATGCGCACATCGTTCGGCTTCTTGATGGTATTGCCCCAACGATAAAGCAGCTTGCCGTCATCCTTCAGCGTCACCGAATAGTCGTTACCGACCGCGATGTTTTCCTGAATGGTGGCTTCATTGGGCTCCAGCACATCCTTCAGATCCAGAACACCGTCGCCGTTTACATCGCCGACCTGAGGCAGCACGTCCGCCACATATTGACCGTCGTATTCGCCGCCAACAATCCACAGATTATCGTCCAGCTGGTATTCTGCATCCGGATCACCGGGGAAACGCTGATCCGACAGCACCTGCTGCATCACCACATAGTGTTCGGTCGAGGCTTTGACCGTGTTGCCACCAAGGCCAGCCAGCCAGGTGCCGTGAACTGCCGGGGTCTGAAAAACATCGGTGGGGGCGTTCGAAACCACCAGCCCCAGATGCTCTCCGCCCTCACCGGACAGATCGCCAACGAAGCCTTCTTCGTATTCCGGATCGTCGAAAAAGTCTTTTTCAATCGCTTGGTCAAAATCAATGACGTTATAGCCAAATTCGCTGTTTACCGGATAAAGCGCGACGCCCTCTTTGGTGATCACCGGTTCGGCGGAAAAATCCACAACGGCAGGATCACCGTCTTGGACGTCGCCCTGTGTCAGCCCACCGAAGGTACCAGTCACATCATTTGTGCTGAAGGTGTGTGTCACTGTATACGTGGGTGTCTGGTTGAGCACTTGATCTGCCATGATGGGTCCCCCGGCAATACGCTTCAAAGTTTCAAAATCTTCCGCCCGCAAAAGACCGGCTCGGCATCATGTGTTCGCGCGCCTTCACATGCGGATGTCTTGATGTTTACAAACCGCAGATCAAAAGACGCAAAAAAGACTGAGGACGAGGCTCCCCGCCCCGTATTATGCCCGCTGCACGCCTTCTGACGCGTACCGCAAAAGATGAATGCAAATAATTGAATTTATTTTACAAAAACGAACATTGGGCATGAGATCTCATAGTGAGCCGCCATTCGTTTTCAAGACCGGTGGCGATAGGCGATTTTTTGCCGACAGCCCCTGTTTTTGCGAGAAAAAGGACCACACCCGGACGTAACCCCGCCCGGAAATTACGTTTTTCGCAGAAGGTTCAGCGCAGGAGAATGTTGATTTTCCGAAAACTTGATTCTCCTGACTGCAGCCTGACCTACCCTTCCCGCCTCTCTTCACAAGCCCAGAGGCCGCGCGCGATGCACCGAAAACGCTCAGCGCCTAGCCCGCACCGCTTTCAATCGATATTTAGGCCAGTTTTCACAGCCGGAACCAAGACAACCATAAAGCGTTGCAGAAAATCGGGGAGTGATACGCAAAGAAGAGGCTGGCCCACGACATATCAATGTGGAGAAAACCTTTGACCGAATTGCAGCGCAGGCCTTCTGACGCCGCTTTTGGGGGGACGCGAACTGCCCATGAAACCACCCGGAACACCCGCCTCGAATATTTCTTCCCAAATGAGCAAAAATCACTCTTGCGCCCACTCACCTGACTGAGTAAATAGCGCCTCACGCACAGAGTGGCCCGTTCGTCTATCGGTTAGGACGCCAGGTTTTCAACCTGGAAAGAGGGGTTCGATTCCCCTACGGGCTGCCACTTTTCCTGAAAAGCTATTGAAATTTCTGATGATTTTTCATCGCAAACCAACTTTACCATCATTCATCCCATCAAGCTGGCATTCTTGCGCTTGAAGTATCAGGTTATCTCATCGTGTCTGTATGCGTCTCAACAACGGATCAGCGTCCTGAGTTGTCTTTCGAACGCCGAAACTACGACTGTCTTGTACTCCAGCAGTTCTTGCTGATGTCCTAGGTGCTCTTTGCTTGCGCCTGAACCAAAACAAAGGGCATGTTGGATAGGCGGTTTCCTCCAAGCCTAGGTCTTTAGAATGCAAATCTCCTCTATCCTCGACTACATCGATAACGGCCACATGGCGTTGCCCGAGTTCCAACGAGGCTATGTTTGGGGACGAGAGCAAGTACGCGGGCTCTTCCAATCCCTATACCGAGGACACCCTGTAGGAAGCTTACTCGTTTGGGCGACCGATGCTTCAACGGCAGCACATCGCGGCGACAACAAACTAGCACCCGGCGTAGTCAAACTTCTGCTAGACGGCCAACAACGTATCACATCGCTCTATGGCGTCATCCGAGGCCATCCGCCGAAGTTTTTCGACGGAAACGAAAAGGCATTTACTGACTTACGTTTTAACCTCGAAACCGAAGAATTCGAATTTTTTCAACCGATTAAGATGCGGGATGATCCGCTCTGGATCGATGTCACTGAACTTATGAAGAAAGGAAACGCCGGTATCGGCGCATTCGTGACAGAGTTGAGCAAGGACCCAAATAGCGTTGAAAAAGTAGGCGATTACATGGGGCGACTTAATCAGCTGCTGGGCATCCGCGACAAGGCGTTCCATATCGAAGAGGTTACAGGGGCAGACAAGACCCTTGATGTCGTGGTGGACATCTTCAATCGCGTCAACAGCGGAGGCACAAAGCTTTCGAAGGGCGACCTTGCACTCGCCAAGATATGCGCTGATTGGCCAGAAGCGCGCGATACGATGAAAGGCAGCATTTCTCGCTGGCGCTCCGAAGGCTACGACTTCTCTTTGGACTGGCTGTTGCGGTCGGTGAACACCATTCTTACTGGCGAGGCAAAATTTTTGTATCTCCACGATAAGAGCGCCGAGGCCATCGCAGACGCGCTCAAGCGCGCAGTGCGACAGACGGATGCTGTCTTGAATATGATCGCTGGCCGACTTGGACTTGACCATGATCGGGTGCTGTTCTCGCGCTTCGCAATCCCGGTAATGGTTCGTTACCTCGACACTCATGGAGGGAAGCTTGACGAAAAGACCCGTGACAAGCTTCTGTTTTGGTATGTGCAAAGTGGGATGTGGGGTCGGTTCTCAGCCTCTACTGAGAGCGTAATCGACAAAGACCTCGGCATTCTTGAACAGAGCGGGGGAGACCTCGACAAGCTGATTGCAGAACTGCGACTTTCGCAGGGCGGGTTGCGTGTCGAACCCGGTCATTTCCACAGCTGGAGCGTCGGGGCGCGTTTCTATCCAGTGCTTTATATGCTGACCCGGGTGACCGAGGCTCGTGACTGGGGAACAGGGCTGCCGCTAAAAAGCAACCTTCTTGGCAAGATGAACAAACTTGAGGTGCATCACATCTTTCCAAGAGCCAGGCTTTACGAAGCCGACTATAGCCGTCCTGAGGTGAACGCGCTTGCCAATTTTTGCTTCCTAACAAAAGACACCAACCTATTTATCAGTGATCGCAAGCCGGAGGAATATTTCCCCGAAATCGAAAATGCGCACCCCGGTGCGTTGGCATCTCAGTGGATACCAAACGATCCAGTGCTCTGGCCTGTCGAGAACTTTCGCGATTTCCTCGAAGCAAGGAAAGAACTCCTGTCTGAAGCAGCTAACAAATTCCTAGCATCACTCTTGCATGACGAGGCCTCAATCCTAGAAGCAAATCGGCCCGCTCGTTTGACTACTCGTTCGCTTCTTGGGGGGATCACTAGCGAAGAAGAGGCGCGAGAGCTGGAAGAGTTGAACGATTGGGTTGCAACCCAAGGTTACACCAGAGGCGAAACGTCTTGGGACTACGTCGACCCAGATACTGGCGAACAGCGCGCGATACTTGATCTGGCTTGGCCCCATGGGGTCCAATCGGAACTGACTGAGCCCGTTGCAGTATTGCTCGATGAAAGCGCCGAACTTATCTCGCTCGCAAGTTCCGCTGGTTTTCGCTGTTTCACTTCGGCCACCGCGTTCAAAAGGTACGTCCAAAGGCTGAGCGCTTCAGGTCAGGAGTTGGCCGCCGAGTAGACCTAGGCGCTGCACTCGGGCTGAAACAGGTCGCAAGCTTGCAATCGATTGCAAGTTACTCGCTTGCTAAACTTTGTGGCGACTTAACCCACAGCCTCTAAGAAACACATTACGATCCGATATGCTGGTTCATAGCAGGCCAGGACCGTTGGGTCTGGTTCGACCTCGCCATGCAGGAGTGCATTGCGCATCGCATAGATGGTCTCGATCAAACCGGAGAACAGCTCTTCATCGGTGCATTGAAACTCTACCGCAGCGATCTGCAAGGCAGGTGCGCCGTTGCGCAGCAGGTCGATCATGGGCCGAGGATTGCACGAATTGTACAACCCGCGAAGCCGCGTTCTTTGATCCTCCGACAAATTGTTCGTGAAAGACGGCAAGGCGTACAGCGCTGCCGGATCATACTGCTCTTGGGTTTCGTTGAAGCGTTCCGCTCCGTTCGCTATCGAGGCCACGCGGACTTGAATATGGCCTCCGGCCACCCGTCGCACTGTGAATTCATAGCGGCGATGCTCAATCCGCTCGTGGTTCAACTGCCGTGGGTAGATGCAGACCGTCCGCAAGGAGACACGCTCCTGAACACCCTTGCGCATGACCTCCAAATGGATCGCGTCGAGCCGTTGTTGCAACTCTGACACCGCCTGCTGGAAGGAGATCGCATCGGCCGTATCATTATCCTCACGCAGCAAAGGGAGAATACCGCGTCTGACTGCGTTGGGCTGGCGCTTCACCCAATCCAGCATGGCCCTTTCTTGTTGCTGGCCCGACGCATGGCGGAACCAAGCATTGAACGCGGCCCAGGCTTTGACGAAAGGACCGATGTAGTCGATCTCGGCCCGGTTCATCCAGTCTGCGGCATGGGGAGGCAGGGCCATTAGATCGCCTCCTCTGCTTGGTCGAGAAAGGCCATCGCGGCGGGTTCGCCGTCTTCTATGACAACCTCCACGGCGCGTTTCGCAGCTTCCAGCAGTTTGCGGGCGCGGTGGCGGGCGGCGAAGCCATCCTGCACGATCTGGGTGATCTCGTCGGAGACATCGGCAACGGCGTCTGGAACCGGGATCGAGAGCAAATCGCGCTCGCTGAAACGTGGGTGCTGCGAACCGTCCTGACACCATTTCAAGATGGTCTGCACCGGAGCGGAGCGAAGGAACACCATCAACGTCTCAGGCGAAATCGCTGTGCCATTGGGACGCAGGACGAAGAACTCCGACGATCCGACAGACGGTATGTCATCCCCGGTCCGCACCACGGCGACCTCTTTCAAGTAGGCCCGGAGGCGAGAAATTGCGACTTCGCCGTCCTTGAGCAACTTCTTCATACTCCCAATGTCGGCGGCGACGCTGGGTTCCTTCTCGGCATCCAGTAATGGCACAAGCGCGTCGGTCAGGTCATAGTTTCGGACCCGCATTGTCGGGTCCGCACGGCTTGGCACCCACTGGTCGCGGACGCTTCTCACGCGCTCTGAGAGAGGTTGACCCGGCAGCGCTGCAAGAGATTTCTTCACCTGCTCCTTCGCAGGCATGAAATACTGAGCATCTATGCGCCCCGACGAGAAAACATCTTCAACACTGGCGACATAGGTAAGCGGCTCGGGCGGCGTCCAATCAGCGAGGCCGAGCGACTTGGTCAGGGTATCTTCTGCTTGGATTTGCTTTCTCGTGTTCAAATCACGGGTGGTCCGCGACGTGCGAACCATCGAAACAATTCTGTTTTCGAACTCGTCTGATACCTTCGGCACCCAAAGCTGATCCATGTCTTCCAAGATCAGGCCTTTTTGGACCGCACCTCGCGTCATGCGCTCAATTTGGTTTTGACCATGTTCGGAGCGTAGGAATACCGCCAGGTATTCTGGCGAAACTTTTCGCGGGCGCAGAATGGCCAATTTGCAAGAACATGTCGCAGGCTCTTCGGACGCGACGAGGCTCAATTCCCCGATGGTTCCGATGATCGACAGAAGGACATCGCCCTTCTTGAGGTGCGAGCGCACCATGTGCTTTTGATCGAAAGCCTTGCGGGTGATGTGAATAGGCGCAGCAGTTTCGACGAAAAACCGCCCCGTTACATCTTGCCCGCGATAGTACGGCACGCCCTCATCAACAAAGTCCTGGCTGATCGAGAAGTGATTGCCATCCGAAACACGGGTTAGTGTGGCCACATCATCTCGATCCCATTTCTCAATCAATTCGGCAGACCGCAAAAAGCGCTTCTGGAAGTATTCCGCGTCGATCCGCGCGGTTCGTTCCAAATCCCCTGAGCTTGCAACAGTGGCTTCAAGCCCCTCCAACAGACCGCTTAGGCGGCCTTGATCGAAGGGGCGTCCCGAAAAAAACTGAGGCCCTCCTTGCGGGCAAACTCCTCGAAAGCTTCGGCCACCCCATCTTCGGTCAGCCCATCGTGATTGAACAGGTCATGGGCGACGACGAAATGCCCATGCGTGTCGCGCAAGAACGTTCCATCCGGGTTCTTGCGATAGACCTTGCGGCCCGAGTTATCCACGCTCTCGATCTGCTGCGTGGCGAAGAAGATGTCGTAGTCCTCGACCTTCGGGCAGAGCGGCCCCGCTTTCACATCGTCGTTCCATTTCTGGACGAACAAGACGCTGGTCTTGGTCCCGGTGTGCGGCTTGAACGTGTTTGGGTGCAGACCCACCACGGCGAGGATACGGCACTTCTCCATGATGTATTCACGCAACCGCTGGTCGGACGAGTTGTTGAACCGCCCCTGCGGCAACACCACCGCCATACGCCCACCGGGCTTGAGGAAATCGAGGTTCCGCTCGATGAAAAGCAGGTCACGCGCCACGGCCCGTTCCAGCTTGTTCGACTTGGCGTTGTGGGCCAGGTCATAGGGGGACAACATGTCCGACTGCTTGATGTCGCCCGCGAAGGGTGGATTTGCCATCAGCACGTCGAAAGCGAAGTTGCGGTAGTCTTTCTGCCTCGCGCTCTCGCGAAGCTTGCGGAGCCGCCGCCAGCCCTCGCCGTATGTGTCCTGCCAATCATCTTGCTTCACCGTCTCGTCCCACTTGGTGAAATCGAGCGTGTTTAGGTGCAGCACGTTGGTTTCCCCGTCTCCGGCAATAAGGTTCAGACAGCGCGAGACACGAACGCTTTTCTCATCAAAGTCGATGGCAAAGACGTTGTCGCGGACATAATCGACACAGCGAGCGGGCTTCTCATCCATTGTGAAGAGGTGGCTTTCCTCTTTGCCCATGTCCTTGATGATCTGCCTCCAGACGTGGAACATACTATGCACTGTGAAGCCAGCAGAACCGCAAGCGGTGTCGATCACCGTCTCATCCTCTCGCGGGTTCATCATTTTCACGCACATGTCGATCACCCAGCGAGGCGTAAAATACTGGCCCTTTTCGCCCTTAGAGGATTTGGAGACCAGGTACTCAAATGCGTCGTCGATAACGTCTAGGTTTGAATTGAAGAGTTTCCATTCCTCGAGAGACCCAACACAAACTTGCAGATGATCTGCCGACAAGCGGATACGCTCGTCTTCAAGAAACACCCCTTCCCACTTCTTTTTGGCCTCGTCGAAAAGGTTTTGGATCGCCTCTTTAAGCTGGGCGGCAGTATTCTGGTTACGAAAACGCAGCGCAGTACCCCGGCGGTGCGACGTCATCTCGTCGTAGAGCTTGGTGAAGATTAGCTTAAAGACTTCCTCGAAGACATCGACCCCGGCGTTGGCCAGCACTTCGTCTTCCATATCCTCAATCAGATCACGCAGGGATCGGGCAAACTTGCCTTCCTTCACCCGCTCGTTTTCGAGGTCGATCAGTGTTTGGATTGTCCATGGCTGATCAACCACCTGCTCAATGGTCTGATCTGCCCGAGGCAGCTCGTGGATCGGCATGAAATAGTTGGGGTTCTTGCGGTGCCAGACCTCCGCCAGAATTCCGTCGCTCCACACCGCAAGAGGTGCTCCAGTCGCATGAGCGTAGGACCGGAGTTGTTCTTTCCCGTCCTTATACTTCTTCTGCTTCACCTCGATAATTATGTAGGGGACCGTCGGACGGTGTTCGTCGAAAACGACAATATCAGCCCGCTTTGACGTATCGCGCCCGAAAGTGATTGGATATTCGACTTGGATACGAGATGGGCTGTATCCGAAAGCGTCAACAAGACGCGACAACCAGAGTTGGCGGTTGCGCTCCTCGGGCTTCAGCTGGACGTCCTTGTTTCGAATGATGCAAGTGACATAGATAACTTTCTTCCCGCGCACCTCTTTCTCGAAACTACGCTTGTCCAGGGCGTCATTTTCAGCCTCGGAGAATAGCACGTACTCGTTGAATTCTGCTGCAACCTGGTTCATCCGGATTTCCCACTTTTTGGCAATCGGTTAGCTATCTGCAGCCAACGACCGCAACCCTTCAGATCAGTTGTAACGGTTGCGCCCATCAAACCTCAAGCGCCTTCCGGAGCAAGCACAGGCATGGTGGAAGTTTGGCTGGGGCCAAAGGAAGGCATGTCTTGTGGAACAGCAGAGCGCGCGCAGGAACGTCTAGTTGTCGATCGGTAGGGTGTGGGTGCCCACGACGGGGAACCGGCCTGGTACGGCTCTAAAAACGCACAATACTAGTTGATTGGCACATCTTCGCCGCAAAGCGATGGCGTCGCCTTACAGCCACAAGTTCCAACTGTCCGCTCGTCGTCTACCGCAAGTCGTTTCCCCTGTTGCGATTGTTGCGCGCCCAAGCGCCCGTCGTCTCCCGCAATGCTTCCAGTGCGGCGGCGTACTCGTCGGCTATGACGTAAATGCGATTTCCGGGCCTTATTGTTTGAATGACCCCAGCGCGGGCCAAAGCATCTTTGGCACTGGCAAGCGCATCATTCAAACCCGGCGCGATCCGCCCGTAGGCGACGAGTGTCGACAGCATTGCGCGCGCAACATGGTGGTCTTCCACCGCCGCGTGAACGCGCGAAATCAATTCCACCGGCGTGTACTGAGGGACAGAATGCATTTCTCCGGGAGCGCCATCGAGCACTTGGTTCAATTCACGTGCTGCATCCGCCACCAAAAGATTGACCCAGCCCGCAGCCTCCTCCAAGTTAGTTGCCGTCCGCGCACCACATATGTCGGAAATCGCCACCGCTTCGAGAATAACCTCCATACGAACCCGACGGTTTGTCTTCGAGTAGACCCGCAAACGCTTTGCATGGGCGAGGCGAAGCTCGATTTTGAGGCTCTGTCCTTCCAGATGCTCGTGGTAGTCTTCGACGAACTCACGGGTGCGGCGCAATTCCCGTGAGAGACGACTGAGCCACGGCGACATAGTCTCCACAAGTCGGATCGGGTCGTGGTGATCGAACTCCCAATAGATTTCGATTTCCGACAATCCGAAATGTGGCAACCGCCTAATTTCCACGTCATACCCATCAGAACCAAACACCAGTGCCTCAGAGAGCAAGCGATCCGCAGTTTCCACGTTGTCGCGGAAATGATCAGATAGGTCATGAGCTAGCGCGTGTGCGTATTTCCGGCGTTCGCCAATGAGTACGTTGGTTGCCGGAACCAAAGGGAATTCATCCACGTACCACGCTTGGTTCGGTTCGATTGCAAGAACGTATTCGGAAACCAGACGCGGACGGCTAAGCCGGGTGATCCGCCGGAATTGTTGCGCTTGAATGAAACGGGTCACATTCAAAGTAGCATTCGCCACCATCCGAGTAACCTCACCAGCCTCGCGAGCTGATCGTGAATTTCGCAGTGATACGCGCTCAAGGTGCCCCGCGATCAACGGTGTTGCCGCGTTTCTGCTTCCACCAAAACCACTAGACGCAAACGTGATCGGTAAATCCCGGTATAGGTTCGTGACCGTTCGCCCCCGGAACAACGGCACCTCTGCCCCATCAGCGGTGGCGACGGTCGCCTGCCTAAGGTCTGAAAGCGCGTCTTTCACACTCTGCTCGGTTCCAAAGTACGCCCAATGCCCAATGGTTACCTGCATTCGGTCAATCATTGCGTTCCGAGTTGATACTGTGACACCTGGACCAAGATGGTTTAAGAAATCCTCTCTGTTGGGCACTACATCCGACATGGGGTCCTCAAGTTGTTGGTCGTACAGGTAGCGCAGAATATCGCTTCCAAACTCGTTGCACCGTGGACGGATGCCACTGCGCGCCCGTATAGGAAGGCACTTTGTCGAAATTTAGCCGATCCGCGATCTTCCTGACCGAAAGACCATTCTCCTTGTGCTGCTCTATGACTGGGCCGATCTTCTCGCTGTAGCCATTGGCATCGGCAATTTTCTTGTCTGCTAGGGCTTGGCATGATGCACCGAGCTTGACGCCTCTTGCTTTGGCCGCCGCCAGAGCAGCTTTGGTGCGCTCAGAGATTGCACGGCCCTCATGTTCGGCCACAGCGGCCATTATGTGGAGAACGAAACGATTTGCTTCGGGCATGTCCACAGCGCGAAAGGGAACGCCGCTTTCGATCAAACCTGAGATGAAGTGGACGTTACGGGCAAGTCGGTCGAGCTTGGCGATTACGAGCATAGCGCCTTCTCGTTTGCACTCTTCTAGAGCGCGTTGGAGCTGTTCCCGCGAATTGCGTTTGCCGCTTTCTACCTCAACGTATTCGCTGATCAACTTACCGCCAGACTGCGATATGAAACCGTTTACAACTGTTTTTTGGGCTTCAAGTCCAAGTCCGCTCTTTCCCTGTCGGTCAGTTGAGACCCGAATGTACGAAATGTATTTGTCCGATAAATCCATGATGTGCTCCTATGAACGTTGGTTCGTTTGAGCACACCTGGTCACCTGGACTGGTAGTTAATAGGTTTTTACTGTCGTTTTATGGAGTTGGGCTACCAGTGTGTCTCCGCGACACGGTTTCCGCCGATTTAGATAGGCGCAGAAGGGCAGATTACGCTGCAATCGATTGCAACGGACGTGTTTATGGAGTTTATGTAAGGCATGTCTCACCAATAGTTATTAAATTCAGACATTTAGGCCGAAATTTTTGGCAATCCGTTATGTACGGTTGCCCCTAGTTCTAGCTCTCATGTAGGGAATTTGGTTGAATGAGACGCTAGCAATCCGTGATGTCCCTTTGGTTTTTTGCCCACAGAGTTTTTTCGACTTCGTGTGTAAGGGGGATGTAGCGTAGGGATTTTTCGAAAAGATTACTCCTTCTACATTCCCATTTTGCGCCTGATGCTTTTAGGCATCTTGATCCTCCGCTTAACAGGAGCTTGCCTGCGTGATGTTGATGGTTGCCTTGCCATCCAATCATGCACCTCGCTTGCCACCCAACGAGCCGATGCACCGATTTTGCGCTGGGCAGGGAAATCGCCCTTTTGGACAAGTCTGTATATTTTGGCGCGGGAAAAGCGCGTTACCGCAACAACCTCATCGATTGTCATGAAGTGATCTGCATACTGTACTTGCTTCACAACCTGTTCCTATTGGTGCCTGCGCTTCGGTTTCGCCTACTACTACTGCCTTCGATCAGGAAAGTCTGCAAAGACCGCATTATCCGGGCTTTCCGCACCACAGTCAAAGGCGCGCCCTTCGGTGTTTGGCGAGTTTAACCCTCGGAGGTTTCGGCCAGACATGCTGCATCGCGTAGTCAGCCCATTTCTGCATCAGTTCTTGTCGCTTCTCGAACAAGTCGGTGCGGGCATAGGCCCGCTCGACAGAGTTTCCCGGTACGTGCGCAAGGGCTACCTCAGAAACCTCCCAGTCACCCACACCAGTATCCATACACCAGTCTTTGAACGTCGAACGAAATCCGTGCGTTGTGAAGCCGTCGACACCCATGCGCTTGTAAAGAGCCTTGTATACGTTCACCGAGAGGATTGATCGCTCACCAGTTTTTCGGCTGATCGAACCCGGAAACACAAGGCGTGGATCGTCTCTTGGGATTAGGTCCAAGACCTTTCGACATTGACGTGATAACGGCACACGGTGACGGTTCCGAGATTTCATTAGATGCGCGGGTATCGTTAGCGTATCTCCCTGCAGGAAAGCCCATTCTATTGAGCGCGCCTCCCCTGAACGCAGGCAAGTTAGGATCGTGAACTCGGTTAAGCGAGCGGACAAGCCCTCGCGTTGGTGAAGTTTAAGCATGAAATCCGGTAGGTCTTGCCAGGGCAAGGCATTGTGGTGATTGCTAGAATTTCGCGGAGATGGAAATGCAGACGTCAGACTAGAGACCGGGTTTTCCTTGTGATAATAGCCCGCCCCTTTTGCCCAAGCGAAGACTACTTTCATCCGCTGGCGAACGCGTTTTGCTGTTGGCGGTTTGGCCTGATAAAT
The DNA here is from genome assembly GCF_041008775.1 of Pseudophaeobacter sp. C1-32P7. Classification (NCBI taxonomy): domain Bacteria; kingdom Pseudomonadati; phylum Pseudomonadota; class Alphaproteobacteria; order Rhodobacterales; family Roseobacteraceae; genus Pseudophaeobacter; species Pseudophaeobacter sp. C1-32P7. The sequence goes on from NZ_JAXGFR010000002.1 coordinate 310,459, forward strand.
TGGCTCCAGCAACTCGTAGACATCTTTCGTATTGATCTTGTTCAACGGTTGATCGCCCAAGACCGGTATGACGTGCTGTTCTAATGTCGCCCACCAAGCCGCTTCGTGCTTGTCACTGCTCCACTTCACCTTTTGAGTTTCAAACGCACGTTTTGCAGCTTGCGAGAATGTAAGTTCGTCAGAGCTTTCAGGCGGCCTCGGGTCACCGCCAGAACGCGCGATACGGCGCATGTCGAGCGCGATGTCGCGAGCCTCCCTCAAAGTCACGAGGCCCGCTGATCCCAGCCCGTAATCCCTGCGCCTGCCCTGCACCATCGCCCGGAAAATCCAAGACTTTCCGTTTTCGCCGGAAACCTTAAGGTAAAGGTTGTTCCCGTCGCCGTACATTCCCGGCTTTGATAGCGAAGCAACCGTTTTCGCCGTAAGGGGCTGCCGAACTCTCCCTGCCATCATTCTTCCCATCATCAAGCACGAGAAACGTTGAGATAGCGTGCAACGAACTGAGACATCATATCAACTTAAATGTATGGTAAAAAAGGATTTTGATATGAGGTGAGACAGCGGTAGAGTATGACTGCCCGTCCTACGGGCTGCCACTTTCTCCCATACTGCTATCTTAGCCTGGCATGCTGTTTGCGGTCCTGTTGCGCGGTTCGAGCCAGTAAAATCCAGCCGCAGCGCCGCCCGGGTCCAGCCCTTTAATCCCTACCCTATCGGCTGCCCTGATCAGGCTTCATCCGTTCAAACCGCCGTAGGCCTCCCTCTCGAAGAGCAAAAGGGAACCGCCCTCTTGGGCAATTCCCTCTGTTCATGCTGCTCTGACCTTCGGCCGAGCTCAGATAGTCACAGCTCGGCCTCCCGGCTGCGGGCCAGGAACCACACGAAAGACACCACCGACAAAAGCAGCAAAGCGACGGCAACCGGGCTTTTCAGAACCTGGGTCAGATCCCCGTTCGTCAGCGCAAGCGATTGTGCGATGGATTTCTCGAATCTTGGTCCCAGAAAGAACGCGATGATGAAGATCACCAGCGGATAGCCGAAACTCGACATCAGGTACCCGATCACCGCGAAGATCAGCATGATCGCAACGCCGAACAATCCGTTGGTCGCCATCGACACCCCGACAAAACACAACAGAACCGCCGAGGAAAAGATGATGGACTCCGGCGCCGACACCACTTTGACCCAAAGCCGCAGTCCGACCAGCCCGATCCACAGGTTGATGAAATTCGCCATGATCATGGCCCCGAACAGCCCATAGACAAGCCGCCCCTGATTTTCGAACAGCAAGGGGCCGGGCTGCATGCCGTGGATCATAAAGGCACTGATGATCAGCGCCGCGCTGACACTGCCCGGAATGCCCAGCGTCAACAGCGGGATCAGGTTGGAGCCGACAACGGCGGAATTGGCGGATTCGGCTGCGGCGATGCCATGCAGGTTGCCCTTGCCAAAGCTTTGCGGATCTTTTGAGCGGGCCTTGGTGAAGGCATAGGACATGAAGGCGGCAGCGGTCGAACCGATCCCCGGTAAGGCGCCGAAAATGGTTCCGATGGTGGCACCGCGCAGCATGGTATAGCGACAGGACCAGTATTCCGCCCAGGTCACCCGACGGTCGTCCGGGTTGCCGGTATCCTCCATGATGATGGCGGAACGGACGCTGCCATGGGCATCGGACATGCGTCGCAGGATTTCCGAAATGGCGAGCATGCCAATCGCAACTGATGGCAGGGGCAACCCGTCGAACAGATCCCAATAGCCAAAGATGAGCCTAGGCGTGTAATGCTCCGGATCGCTCCCGACCGAAGCCACCAGCAATCCCAGCGCCGCTGCGATGATGCCTTTGGTCAGGGAATTGCCGATCAGCCCGGCCAGGACGGAAAAGGCAAAGATCATCAGCGCGGCGATCTCAATCGGGCCCATGCGCAGGGCCAGAACCGCCAGCGGCGCCGACACGGTAATCAATACGATGTCGCTGAAGGTATCGCCCGTCACCGAGGAAAACAGCGCCATCTTGGTGGCCTTGAGGGGCTTACCCTTCTTGGCGAGCGGGTAGCCGTCCATCGCGGTTGCGGCGGCATCGGGGGTGCCGGGGGTATTCATCAGAACCGCAGGCACCGCGCCGCCAACCAGTCCGCCCTTGTTGACCCCCACCAGAAAGGAAATCGCCACCAGCGGATCCAGCGCAAAGGTAAAGGGAATAGCAATCGCCATGGCCATGATCGGGCCGATGCCGGGCACCGCGCCGACGAATTGCCCCAGGATCACGCCGCAGATGACGAACAGCAAGTTGATCAGGGAAAAGGCATCGCCAAATCCGGCCAGTATTGTTGAAAAATCCACCATGGTCACACTCCCTCAGGGCAAGGCGCGGCCAAGCGCGTAGGTCACCAGGAACCAGATCAGCGCGGGCATGACGATGACGCCCGCCGCCAGCCAGGCCGGGCGGCGTTCCCCGATCATCCACATGATCGCAAACGCCAGCGGCGGGGCGACATATTCAAAACCGAACACGGACATCGCATAGATCCCACCTGCCAGAACCGCCACATAGGCGCCTGTAATCGCAAAGACATGCGGTCTTTGGGTGCGGTGACCGGTCGGTTTCAGCATCAGGAACGCGCCACTAACGGCGATCACAATGGAAATCAGATTGGGCATCGTATCCGGTGACAGATTTCCCCCTTCGACCCGCTCCACATAGGAGGGGATGACCAGGAAATAGAGCACAAGACCAAGCAGAAGAAAGAACGCGCCCGAAGCACGGTCGGCAGACAAACCCATGGAACCCTCCCAAGTTCTGAAACCGCCCTGCGCGCGAGCACGCGCAGGGCGGTTTGCGGTTTTATTTCGCGAACAACACGGCTGCGTTTGCCAGACCGTCGGTCATCATCTTATGGGTGCCCTCGGGTCCCATGTTGATCGGCGCGCCCTTGACCGCGTTCTGCACGATTTCAGCCATTTCCGGCGAGGCAACCGCTTCATCGATCGCGGCTGCGATGGCCTCGACCGCAGCAGGATCGGTGCCTTTTGTGGTCGCCAGATAGAACACCGGGTCGACATAGGCGTTGATGCCGGATTCCACGAAGGTCTTGACCTCCGGCGCATAGCTCAAGCGCGACTGGTTGGCGCCCGCGATCACCTTCATGTCGCCGGATTCAAGATAGGGAAACTGCTCGCCCGATCCGAAACCCGCCAGAACCTGACCGCCCAGGATCAGCTTCATCACCTCGGCGCCGCCATCAGCGGTCACCAGGTTGAAATCCGCTCCGGTGGTCTTGGTCGTTGCCTTCATCATCAGAACCTGCGGCGGTGCCATGGTGGCAACCGCCAGCTGCCCCTGCTCCTTGGAATAGGCGATCAGGCCCTCCAAATCGTCAAAGGGCGCATCGGCGCTGGCCACCAGCGCAAGCTCTGCCTTGGCGACGGTGCCAAGGTAATCAAAGCTGTCGACATCAAACGGCAGCTGATCGCCGCGCTGAACCAGCTGGACCAGAACGGGGATGCTAACCCCCATGCCAACGACCTTGCCCTGCGGGGGGCGCTGCGACAGGCCGGTGAACATGGCAACGCCGCCGCCGCCGGGCTTGTTCTCGACCACGATGTCCCAGCCGGTGTTCTTCTCCATCACGCTGGCCAGCACGCGGCCCATGGTGTCTGTCGATCCGCCGGCGCCAAAACCGACCTGAATGGTCAGCGCTCCATCGGGTTTCCAGCCCTCTGCGGCCAGCGGCGCGGCAAGCGTCATCATCGCGGCGGCGCCAAGCGCCAGAATCCGGGATTTAAGTGTCATGTGATTTCCTCCTCTTTGTTGTCTTTCCTCCGTCACCCACAAACAGGCGCGACGGGTCTCCTCCTGGAAAGTTACTTAACCAGTAAACTATTTACCTCTCCCCTTGCTCAACAGTGAATTTCCTCGGCCAGACGGCGCAGATCTCCTCACCTGCGCCGGATGGTTATGCCCCGGCGGTTTGCGCAACTCCCAGCAACGCCAGCCGCGCCGGACGCATTGCGGCAATCACTTCCAGCTGGCGCGTGGCGACCCGCGTCAGCCGCTGCGGATCCGAATGGGCCGATGCGGCCCGCAGAACCCGGCTCCACAGCGCCGTCAAAAGCGTATCGCGGGTCAGCAGATAGAATTCATGCGCAAAGGCGGTTGGGTCAGGGTTGTCCAGCAACTGTTTTCGCGCAAGGTTCCAGCCTTCCAAGGCAGCAGCAACGGCCTCTGCCTCCTTGCCCTCTGCCGCCATGAAGGCCGCGAAGGCCTCCGCCGGGGGTGTACCCAGCAGACGTGTCGCCAGCATGCGTTCGTGAATGCCGTTAGCCCCTTCATAGATCGCGGTGATGCGGGCATCGCGATAGGTCTGCTCCAACCGGTATTCGCGCAAGTACCCATAGCCGCCCAGCACCTGCACTCCCAGTTCAGCGCCGCGAATGCCTGCCTCGGTGCCGCTGACCTTGGCCAGGGGGGTCAGGAACTCCACCAGATCAGGATTGTCGCCCTTCTCCATGGTGACAAAGGCCAGATGCGCGATGGCGCGAGCGCCCAGCGCACCGGCGTCGATGTCGTCCAGCATCCGGCGCACATCCGCGTGCCCATCCAGCGTCACCGACTGTCCGTCGGCACCGCGCCCCTGCTGGCGCTCTGCCGCGTAGGAGGCCGCAACATCATAAGCACGCGCCGCATGGGCCACGCCCTGAAGCGCCACATCAGAGCGGGCGTGGTTCATCATCGTGAACATCGCCATCAACCCCTGCCCCTCGGCCCCGATCAGCTCGGCTTCGGCGCCATCAAAGGCCAGCTGGCAGGTGGGCGAGGCATGCAGGCCCATCTTTTCCTCGATCCGGGTCACGGTGACAGCGTTGCGGCTGCCATCGGCGCGGGTGCAGGGACACAGGAACAGAGAGAGCCCTTTGATCCCGTTGTCCGAGGTCCGCGCCAGCACCAGATGCAGGACCTTATCGCTCATGTCCTGATCGCCGCCGGAGATGAAGATTTTCTCACCTGTGATCTGCCAGCCATCCCCATCGGAGGTCGCACGGCAGCGCACGCGCGAGAGGTCCGATCCCGCTCCGGGTTCGGTCAGGCACATGGTCGCCAGCGTCTCCCCCGAGGCCAGCGACGGCAGGTAGCGGGCCTGCTGATCCGCCGTGCCGAACCGCGTCAGAGTGCGCGCAGCGCCCGGCACCAGCCCGGTGACCATCTGCATGGAATGATTGGCGCCTGAGAAAATCTCGGATGTGATCGCCAGCATCATCGCGCCCATGCCTTGGCCACCGAATTCCTCGGGGATGGTGAGGCCCGGCCAGCCTTGTTCAGCGTAAGAACGGTATAGACCCTTGAACCCAGCGGGCATCGCGACGCGGCCATTCGTCAGCGTGCAGCCCTCAAGATCACCGGGTTCATCCAGCGGTGCGATCTCACCTTCGGCAAAGGCCGCGAAATGCCCGGCAATCTCAGCTGCGAATTCCGCATCCCAATCCGGCAGATCCGCTGTGCCCACCACATGGTTCAGCGTGAACAGGATGTCCTCAACAGGGGCGGCAAAAGGCTTCATTGGTTATTCCACTGCATAATAGTCGATTTCAACGGCAGAGGCCCGGCGGATACCGGAGCAGACAAAGAGCATGTGATTGACCCAAGCATAGCGGTCATCGCCGGTCTCCAGCCGCGCGGCCGTGCGCATGTAATAGCTGGTGGGGTCCACATCCTCGCCCTTGGCCAGCCGCGCAATCACATCAGGCGGGCCGTGACGGCTGCCCACATTGACGATCTCGATCACCGCGCCGTCTTCGGTTTTCACCGCATAGCGCGTATCAAGATGGGCGGCGCCATCGCTGTAGATGGTCTGCCAGTCGGCCCCGAGGTTCAGCACCTCGCCGGTCAGATCGGGGCCAAGCGCCTTGCCCCCGATGATCGGTATGATCCGTCGCACACCCGCGCGTCCCTGCCCCATTTCAATCGAGGCACCCAGTTCCACCCGCAGGCGGAAGGCATGGCGCAGCTTTGGTGCTGGGATCTCCATCTCAGTCGACCCCAAGCAGACGCATGGCGTTGCCCTTGATGATGTCTTCGCGCAGGTGGTCCTTAATCGCAATTTTCTCGAAATCAGACAGCCAGCGTTCCGGCGTGATCATCGGCCAGTCGGATCCGAACAGCACCTTCTTCTTCAGGATCGAGTTGCAGTATTTCACCAAGATCTCGGGGAAATACTTGGGCGACCAGCCAGAGAGGTCGATATAGACGTTGGGCTTGTGCTGAGCGACCGACAGCGCCTCTTCCTGCCAGGGGAAGGACGGATGCGCGAGGATGATCTTCATGTCCGGGAAGTCCACCGCCACGTCATCCATATACATCGGGTTGGAATACTTCAGCCGCATGCCGTTGCCGCCGCGCATACCGCTGCCGACGCCGGTCTGACCGGTGTGGAACAGGGCGATACCGCCTTCTTCGGCAATCGCTTCATACAGGTCATAGGCCATACGGTCATTGGCATAAAAGCCCTGCATGGTCGGGTGAAACTTGAAGCCCTTGATTCCAAAATCCTTAATCAGGCGGCGCGCTTCGCGGGCGCCCATCTTGCCCTTGTGCGGGTCGATGCTGGCAAAGGGGATCAGAACGTCGTCGTTCTCGGCCGCCAGCTCGGCAACCTCTTCGTTCTTGTAGCGGCGATAACCGGTTTCGCGTTCGGCATCGACCGGAAAGATCACCGCGGCGATGTTCTGCTGGCGGTAATGGGCAGCGGTCTGCGGCACGGTGGGCGGATGCTGCCAGGGCGCGCCAAAATAGCTGGCCATGGTTGCCTGCAGCTCATCATAGCCGTCATCGGCATGGCAGCCGCAGGGTTCCTCGGCGTGGGTGTGGAAATCGATCGCGCGGACCTTGGAAAAATCTACCATCGTTGTGTTCCTATCAGAGTTTCGCAATGCCACTGGCAGCGTCATCATAAAGCCGCTCCAGCAGATCTGCGCGGCGCGTCAGCACCTTGCGGAAGTTGAGGTTGCCCTTGGCGGTGATCTCAGCATCGGTGAGCGAAGGCGGCTCGGCCAGCACAATGGCGCGCACCACCCGGGTGGAGGAGCCGGAAATGCGACCTGCGCGCTCGTTCAGCCGGTGATGAATGTCGGACAGAAGCTGCGGACAGACCAGCGCGCCGCCGTCTTCCTCCAGCGTGAAGCCTGCTGCCTCGATCGCCTCGCGGTTGGGGAAGATCATCACGCCGATCTCGTTCTTGTCCTGCCCGGTCACCACCAGATCGGCGGCCAGCGGTGCAAGGGTCGAGAGCATTTCGATCCTGAGGCCCGCCGCCCGCACCCAGGTGCCGGTCAGCAGTTTGAAGTCCTCGGAAATCCGCCCGTCAAAGCGCATGCCCTTGTTGATGTCGTCCTTGTCCACGAACACCATGGCATCGCCGGTGATGAAATAGCCTTCCTCGTCAAAGGCCTCTGCGGTCTTTTGCGGGTCTTCGAAATAACCGGGCATCACGTTCGGTCCCTTGACCCGCACTTCGCAGCGCATGTCGTCATCCGGGATCAATTTCAGGGTCACGCCGGTCATTGGCACGCCCACCACGCCCGAGCTTTCCGTCGGCTCCTGCTGGATCATGGTCGCCGGGGCGGTTTCCGTCAGCCCCCAGGAAGAGGTCATCAACGGCACCTCGCCCTTGATCTCCATCGCCATGGTTTCGAAACCCGACCAGACCTCCTGCGGCAATGAGGCGCCGGCGTAAAAGATCATGTCCAGCTCTTCAAAGAAACGCTGACGAAGCCCCGCGTCCTTTTCCAGCGCCTCCAACAGCATGGCAAAGCCCATGGGCACATTGAACACAAGGCTGCCGGTTACCATCGACAGGTTCTCGACGGTGCGATCAAACAAGCCCTTCACCGGCTTGCCATCGTCGATGTAGAAACTGCCGCCATTGGCCAGCATCATGTTGAAGTTATGCGAGCCGCCAAAGACATGATTCCAGGGCAGCCAGTCCACGATGCGCGGCGGGCGTGCCCGCAGGAACGGCAGGCTGTCGGCCAATTGTGTCTGGTTGACGCACATCATCCTCTGCGTGGTCAGCACCCCCTTGGGGTTCGAGGTCGACCCGCTGGTCATCAGGATCTTGGCGACGGTATCGGGCGTCACCTTGGCAAATCCCGCGTCCACATCAACGCCCGTATCGCCTTTCAGAAGGTCCGCAAAGGCCGTGACATCGGCGCCGCCGGTGCGGGTCGCAACGATCTCAACCCCCTCAAGGGCATCCAGTTTCAGCGCCTCGCCGTATTGATCGGCATCGACAACATAGGCCATCTTTGGCCGCACCAGTTCGATGGCGTGGCGCAGGCGGCCATGGGCGCCGTGGATCAGCGAATACTGCTCGGCCACCGGTACGGTCGGCACACCGGCGTATTGCGCGGCCAGCGACAACAGCCCGTGATCGACGCCATTGCCGGACATGATCAGGATCGGCGTATCCGCCCCCATGCCCCGCGCCAATAGCGCCGCCGCAATGGCGCGCACCTGCTGCAGGGTCGCCGCATAGCTTTCCTCGCGCCAGCCCGCCCCGCTGCGCTCGGCCAGGAATACCCGCTCGGGCGCCTCTTCAACCCAGCGGTGCAGCCAGTCACCAGTCCGCTCTGTCACCGGCCCTAGATCGTATTCAGACCGCAACAGCAGGCTGCCGTCGGGGCGCTCCTCGCGCGAGACTGCGTGTGGCAGGAAATTGGACGTCCGTTTCATGGTCTATCCTTTCGACAGGCTCTTCTGGATCAGCTGCATCGCCGCGATCACCGTGTCGCGGGTCGTTGCATCCATGTTCTCCAGCAAGCGTTGTTCATGGGCGGTCACCGCGGCAACCGCTTTTTCACAGAGCTGGCGACCGGCCAGCGTCGCCTTCAACGCATAGGCCCGCCGATCCGTCGGCACCCGGTCGCGCACGATCAGCTCGCGCCGTTCAAGCTCGTCTATGATCACGACCAGATTTGGCCGCTCCACATCCATCGCATCCGCCAGCTGTGACTGGCGCAATCCCGGATTGTCAACGATCAGCACCAGTGCCGTATAGGTTAGCATCCGCAGATCAAAAGGCTTCAACGTCCGGGCCAGATCGGTCTGTACGACGTTGAACGCCCGCTTCATGTGATAGCCGACAAACGCGCGCAGTGTTTCATCGCTGACGTGAGAAACGCCCATTTCAGGCTCAGGCTCTTTGATGACGGTCTTCATCGGATCACCGGAACTTAGGTGCGCGTTTTTCAAGGAAAGCACGCAGACCTTCCTCGGCGTCCGGCGTGGTCTGGGACAGTGCCGCCGCCAGCGATTCCGTGAACAGGCCATCGGCCTGCGACATATCGTTGATGCGGGCAATCGACTGGATCATCAGATAATTCGACAAGGGCGCATTGCGGGCGATCTTGCCCGCCAGCGTCTGCGCCAGCTCCAGTGCCTCACCCTCACCCACCGCATAGTGGGCAAGGCCAAGCGCCACGCCGGTTTCGGCATCGTATTTGCGGCCCGTCAGCATCATTTCGGTCATCCGGTCCGCGCCCAGAAGACGCCCGACCCGCGCGGTGGCGCCGCCCCCCACAAAGATGCCGCGCCGCCCTTCGGGCAGCTGGAAGATGGTCGAAGGTTCGGCGATGCGAACATGGGTCGAGCTTGCCAGCTCCAGCCCGCCACCGATCACCGCCCCGAACATGGCGGACACAACCGCCAGGCCGCCGAACTGGATCTTCTCCATCACCTGGTGCCACTGGCGCGAGTGATAGAGGTTTTCCTCGGCCGAACGGTGCACATGTTCAGACAGGTCCAGCCCCGAGCAGAAATGCCCCGCAGTGCCGGTCAGGATGACAACACGCACCTCCTTGGGCGGCGCCGAGAAGAAAGCATCAAGCGCCTCCAGCAGCTCTTCGCACATGGCGTTGCGCTTGTCCGGACGGTTCATCGTCAGGGTGGCGATGCTGTCATTGATGTCGATTTTGAGTATCTGATCGCTCATGCGCGGGATCCTTCAGCGCGGCGGCAGGCGCACAGCGCCATCCAGCCGGATGGTTGTTCCATTGAGAAATGGATTGGTGACGATCTGCTCGGCCAGAAGCGCGTATTCCTCGGGCGCGCCCAGCCGGGCAGGAAAGGGAATATTGGCGGTGATCTGCGCCGAAATCTCGGGCGGCAGCCCTTCCATCATCGGGGTCTGGAACAGGCCAGGCGCGATGGCCATGACGCGGATACCCGATTGCGCCAGTTCGCGCGCGGCCGGCAGGCACATGGAGGCAATCGCCCCCTTGGAGGCCGCATAGGCCGCCTGCCCCAGCTGTCCACCCTCGAAGGCAACCGAAGCGGTGTTGATGATCACCCCGCGCTCGCCATCCGCCAGCGGGTCCAGCTCTGCCATCAGGCGGGCGGCGTGGCTCATCACATTGTAGGTGCCAAAAAGGTTCACCCGCAGCGTCTTTTCGAACACATCGAACGACAGCTTGCCGCCACGACCAACGATGCGCGCCGCCATGCCGACCCCGGCGCAGCTCACCGCGATTCGGGGGGCGCTGCCCAGCTGCTCTGCGATGCTGTCGAGGGCTGCACCGACGGCGGCCTCATCACTGACATCTACATGCAGGGCGATGCCGCCGATCTCATCCGCGACCGCCTTTGCCCGTTCGATATCGAAATCCAGAATGGCGACTTTCGCGCCTTTTGCGGCCAGATGCCGGGCCGTCGCCGCACCAAGGCCACTGCCGCCACCTGTGACCAGCGCCACATGTCCATCTATCTGCATAGTTCCTCCCCGAACTGGATAACTGATATGATAGTTATCCCGCATATCTTCTTTTTAATCGTTATACGAAATACCTATCTCGCGCCAACAAAATTTTCACAAACACTTAAGCCACTAATTTTGAATACGTTTTGCGGACCGCCTCGGGTCTATCAGCACGAATCCATACTCCTGCGCAGCTCGCGCCGCCGTCAGGTTTGATCCTGTTTCAGCTCGGCCTCGCCGTCAAAAACCTGCGCCAGGCGGGCCAGCGCCTTGTCGATTTCGCGGATCTCCATGTGGCAACAGCCCAGAACGAGACCATTCAGCCCGGTGACCTCGGCGGCAAATCCCGAAAGCGGGCGCAACCCCAGACCGGCGTCCCGCGCCCGCTTGCAGACTTCGTGATCTTGCCAGCCGTCGTTCAGATGAAACACCAGCTGCATGCCCGCACCGTGGTCCGGCGCGCTGCCATAGGCGGAAAACTCCTGCTGCAGCCGCGCCAGCAAATGCTTGCGCCGCTCACCATAGATACGCCGCACCCGGCGCAAATGGCGGTAGAACTCGCCGCTGTCGATGAACTCGGCCAGGGCCTGCTGCGGCATGCCGCTGGCCCGGGTGCCAAAGCGCAGCAGGCTGTCGTGCAGCGGCGCAATCAGTGTCTCGGGCGCGACCACATAGCCGATCCGCAGCGCGTTCGAGAAGGTCTTGGAAAAACTGCCAAGGTATATCGTCCGGTTCAGCCCATCGAACCCCGCCATCGCCGGAATAGGGCGCCCCGCATATCGGAACTCGCTGTCATAATCATCCTCGATGATCCAGGCGCCGGTCCGTTTGGCCCAGTTGAGGAATTCCAGACGCCGCCCCGGCGCCATCGCCCCGCCCAGCGGATGCTGATGCGATGGCGTCAGCACCACCGCCTTCAGATCCGCATCCTCTGCGGGAACGCAGGCGCCAAGAGCATCGACACGCAGGTAATGCGAGCGCAGCCCCTGCGATTGCACGATACGGTTCAGAGGCGGATATCCCGGATCCTCGATCCCGATGGCGCTGCCGCGTGGTGCCAACGTGCGCAGGCAAAGCTCAAGCGCATCCGTCGCCCCCGCAGTGATAATGATTTGCTCGGCGCCCACCTCGATCCCCCGCCACTCTGCCACATAGGCCGCAATGGACCGGCGCAGCGCTGCATTGCCCCGGACCGTGCCACCATCCAGCATGGTTTCCGGCGCCACCCGGCAGATCCGCGACACGCAGCGCGCCCATTGCCGGTGCGGGAACAATCGCATGTCCGGCTCTCCACTGTTGAAGGGCAACAGGGCACGCGGCGTCTCCTTTGCATGCTCCGGGGGTGCAGGATGCACCGGCTGCAGTTCGACCTGCCCCATGGCGCAGACGGTAAACCCCGAACCGCGTTTTCCCGCGATGTAGCCTTCGGCTTCCAGCTGCTCATAGGCCGCCACCACGGTCGAACGCGACACCCCCAGCTCTACCGCGAAACTGCGGGTGGCCGGCAGCTGGCTGGCCTCCGGGATCTCTCCTGCCGCGATCCGCGTCCGCAGCGCCGTGCAGATCTGCTCGAACACGGGAACAGACAGACTGCGGTCAATGGAAAAGGTCGGCCCGGGTACCTGCTGCACGGTATTGGTCTCCACGTTCCGCCCAATACTGCCCCATTGCGTCAGTCCGGTCTACTGTCCCACCCACGCCGCAGATCCACAAAGGTTTCGTTATAGCAGGCGCCCCCGGCAATATCCGTGCGCAGAGCCGAGGGAATCAGCGCATTCGCCGTGCGGCCGCTGCGCGAGCTGGAAAGCCAGGTGCCCTTGGGGCTGTAGACCACGCCGGGCCGGGTGGCAGTTGTCACCTCCAGCGTAAAGGTCACCTCGCCCCGGGCATTCCAGACGGTGACGGGATCGCCATGGCTGAGTCCGCGTGCCTCGGCATCCTGCGGATGCACCTGTACCACCTCAGCCCCCGCCGACAGCGCATGATGGCCAAAGGTCGCGTTGGTCCGCTTGTCCGAACTGGGGGTGACCAGCACCAGCGGCAGATCCTGCGGGGCGGGGTCATAGCGCGGGACACCGCATCCGAACCGATCCTCAAGCTCCTGACTGAACAGCTCAATCCGCCCCGACGGCGTCTGCGGCATCACCGATTGGCACAGCACCAGCGGACTGCCACCCCCTGCGGTCAGCGCGATGGCCCGGTCGCAGGACATCTCGCTGGGTGGCATACCCCCGAACACCGGATGCGACGCGTCCATGGCCTGATCCATCAGGTCCTTGTCACTGTCGCGGAACTCGGGCTCCTGATACCCGAACCGGGCTGCCAAACGGCGAAAGATCTCGGTGTTGGGCAGGCTTTCCCCCACCGGCGCGATCACCGGTTCGGCCCTTTGGATGTAGTTCTGCCCATAGGCGCCATAGATGTCATCATATTCGAAATGGCTGGCGGCAGGCAGGATCACGTCGCAAAAAGCCATGGAATCCGTCATCACCACATCCGCGCCTGCGATGAACAGATCCTCTTGCATCAGGGCCTCGATCATCCGGTCCTGATCGGGGTGCGTTGCAACAGGGTTGTGGTTGTAGATCATCACGGCCCCGACCGGCACATCAAGGCTCCGGTCCAGCATCTTTTCCGCCACATCGACGATATTGAAACAGCGCGTGCCGGGCCGGATCAGATGATCCCCCTGCAGGCGGGACGAGGTCTTTGGCGCGGCGGCCCCGGATTTCGCGACCACCCCGGCACCGAGGCGCCCGTGATGGCCTGTCAGCGCATTCAGAGCCATCGCCGCCCGCAGCCCGGCACCGCCCGAGCGGGTCCGTTCGATCCCGTTGCCAAAGGAGCTTGCCATCCGGCGGGACGCGACGATCCAGTCCACCAATTGGTGCAGCTCTTCCGCAGGGAGGCCGCAGATGTCGGCGACACGATCCGGGGTATAGGCGCGGGCCTCCTCCATAAAGGCGTCAAACCCATGGGTCCATTTGCCGATGAAGGCCATATCCAGCGCATCGCGCCGCTCCAACTCGGCCGCCAGTCCCAGGGCAAGAACCACATCGGTCCCCGGTCGCAGTTGCAGGTGCATATCGCATTGCTCGGCCAGCTTGATCCGCTTGGGATCAATCACCACCACCCGCGCGCCGGATTTACGGGCCTCTTTGATCACGCGCATGAAATGCAGGTTGGAGACCGTGACGTTGTTGCCCCAGACAAGGATCAGATCCGATTGCACTGCCTGCTCCGGCGGCATGCCCGGCGCGCTGCCAAAGAGGCTGGCGTAGGCCTCTCCGCGCACACCACCACAGAGCGGCCCGCGATCCAGCAACGTCGCCCCCATCCGGTAGAAGAACCGCCGGTCCATTGAGCCCCCGGCCAGTTCACCATGCGGCCCGGCATAGTTAAGCGGCAGAACCGATTGCGGCCCATGCGCCTCGATTGCCTGGTTGAAACCTGCATGGATCAGGTCCAGCGCCTCCTCCCAGGTGATCCGCTCATAAGACCCCGATCCCCTCGGGCCGGTCCGCTTCAAGGGGTGCCGCAGGCGGGCCGCGCCATGCACGAAATCCGGATAGCAGCGGGCCACCTTGTTGCAAATCACCCCGGCGGTGAAGGGGTTCGCTGTCGATCCCCGGACTTCGGAAATCTTGCCACCCTCGACCTTGACGGAGAGGCTACAGGTATCCGGGCAATCCAGCGGGCAAACGCTTGGGCGAAAGGCGGTCGGGTCTTGATTGGTCATCTCGGCCTCTGAAAACAACACTCAAAGGGCGGATACACCGGCAACTGGGAGGGCGTTAAGCTCCAATTTTGGCAAAAATGACCAGACCAATCTGGTGAAAGCATGGGACAGGAGGGCCAAACTGGCCCGCTATCTGGCCGTCGCACGCGCTTTTGGCGCCTGCAAGAGGGCCAAAAATCAGGTGACGAGGAAAAGAACCTACGGCAACAGGCAGACAGACACGACGGAATTGGGCCGATCAGTGATCGAGGGCCAGAACCTTGTTTTCCATGCCTTTTTCATAGAAGCAATGCTGCGCCCGGCCAGATCCCTTGGCCGCATAAAGCGCGATATCCGATTCATTCAGAATTTCCGCAGCGGTAAAGGTGCCGCTGTGCCAAGCCGAAAGCGTAGTGCCCGCGCTCGCCGAAATCTTGCACATCTTGCCGCCATAGGGAATCGGCACCTCCAATTCGGAGATCAGCCGTCTCGCCAGCCCTTCGATCTGGCGCAGATCGCGCAGGTCATTGAAGATCAGGACAAATTCATCGCCGCCAACACGCGCAACCGTATCGGATTGGCGGGTGCATTCTACCATGACACGGGCCACATGCTGCAACACCGCATCCCCGGCGGCGTGTCCCAGCGTGTCGTTGACCTGTTTGAAGTAATCGAGATCCAGATGCATCAGGGCAAAATCCCGGCCGCCGCTGATCAACCGATCCAGAATGTGATCCATGGCGCGGCGGTTCTTGAGGCCCGTCAGCGTATCTGTGAAGGCCTGTTCCTCGGCCGCGATCTTGGCCCCTTGCAGACGCAGGTTCAGCTGGCGCGAGGCCTCCATCGCGGCGGACTTGGCCTCAACCAGATAAAGCATCTCGATGGTGAGATCGGTTGGAGAAAAATCCGCGCTGGTCAGATCATAATCCCGCACAGCTTCCAGAACCGAGATCCCGAAGGACAGGTTGATGATCGCGCCCTGCCCCTGTGGCAAAGGCACGAGAACGCCTTTCAGGCTGGTTTGCGGCGTGTCCCGAAAATGCAAATGCAATTTGGACCCGGCGGTATTGACCAGGTCCGCCATGGACCGAACCCGGCGCGGGCGCGACAGATCAAAGACACGGAAAAACCGGCGCCCCTCCCATTTCAGATCGGGTCGGAGCTTTCTGAGAGTGGGGCCGACGCGCTGGATATACCCCTTGGCATCCACGATCGCATACATCGGGCAGATCTGATCCGCGATGACGGCAAGCTGTTCATTGGTCATCATAGGGAATGCGCTCCCAGATCAAAGGTCCGCCCTTCGGCAAATTCTCTTTCCACCAGGGTGATGGAAATCACCTCTGCCCCGTCCTGCGCACCGCTTGAATCCAGAATAACGAGATCTCCGTAATCGTCGGCCATGGCCCGCAAAACACCCATCATGACATTTGAATAGCCGGGCAACCCCGGCTGGCAAACCAGTTCGAAATGACCCGGTGACTGTTCCAACAATTCCAAGCCCGGTAGATAAAGATCGGATACGGCAAGACGGGCACGCCCCGGAAGGTCATCCAGAGAATGCAAAAACTCAACATAATTGACCCCGCCGAACCGCAGCAGGCGGCGCAGGGCTTCGACCTGAGGGTTGGACACCAGAAAGGTCCCCATATCCTCAAGCATCTCAGGCAGCGGACGCTCCAGCACCGTTTCCATGGCACTCAGCATCTTGTTCGACTGGTCATCCGTATAGGTCAGCATGGCCTCGAATTGTCGAAACCCAAGCCCAGCCACATCCATGATTTCATACCAGCGGTCCGCGCCATAGGTGCTGGTCACAAAAGCCTGGATCGCCCTGTTGATCAGACCATGCATATCTTGGCCCCTTTTCCTACCGTGTCCCATTATTGGGCCCTGTGTGTTAAAAAACGCCCAACATCGGCAAAATTCATCCAAACAGCACCACGTTCCGGGCACATCCACGTGCCTCCCCCGAAACAGACCGCAGCCTCTAGGTATCCCTTACCGACAGGACAAGCCCCCGGAGGTGGTCGTGCGCACACAGCCCGGTAAACTCCCGGTGAAACGGCATAATCCGCACCAGGCTCACAGGACACGGGCACCTGATATCTTAGCGCCATGAGTAGGCGCCGACGCGACATCATTTGCTTGAAAGAGTTCCGGCGCGGACCCTAGCGATGCCAACCCGCACCCGTCAAGCCAGATGGTATCTTGCTAGCATCCTTTCCTGCATCAGTCGCGGGGCGGCAGCAGTGCCCGCACCCGCGCAAGGGTTGCCGTGCTGACCGCGACCCCGGCCTGTTCTGCCCGCGCCCGTGCTGCGGCACGCCCATCGCCCGGCAGGCGCGCGCCTTTCTGCGCCTGGACCGAGGCCACAAGCGCACCCATGCGGTCTGCATAACCTCCACCCGAGGTCGCGCCCGGATCGATGGCAATGAAAAACTGTCCGGTGCGGGGCGGCCCGCCCACGGGGCCAGAAAACGGGCTGGCCTCGCTGCCCAGGAAAGCGCCGGTCATCGCCGCCGCCATCATCTCGACCATCAGCGCGACGCCAACGCCCTTGTACCCTCCGGCAGGTACCATGGTCCCCTTCAGTCCCGCCTCCGGGTCCGTGGTCGGATTGCCCGTCGCATCTAGCACCCAGCCTTCGGGAACCGGTCTGCCATCGCGGGCGTGTTTCATCACCTCGCTTTTGGCGATGGCACTTGCAGATTGGTCGATCAGCACCGCGACCTGCCCATCGGGGCCTGGCGCCGCGATGGAAAAGGGATTGGTGCCCAGAACCGGCTGCGCTCCGCCTGATGGCGCGATCGACGCCGGTGCGTTTGTAAAGCCGATGCCCATCAGACCCGCCTGCGCCAAGCGCTGCGTGTGGCAACCCAGAACGCCGCAATTGTAGGAATTGCGGATCGCAAGTACCGCAACACCCTGCTCCCGCGCCATCGGGATCAGATGTTCAAACCCAAGATCGATCGCGGCATGGGCAAACCCTGTGGCTGCATCCACAGTCACTACGCCGGGCCGGGATCTGGAGACCTGCGGCTGGGCCTGACCGTCCACCTTGCCGCATGTCACATGCTCGGCGTAGATCGGCACATAGGCCAGACCATGCGAGGCAACTCCATCCGCTTCGGTCATGGCCGTAGCCCGGGCCAAAGGCGCGGCATTTTCACGGCTGGTCCCCGCCGCCATCAGCGCCCGGAGCGCCAGATCTTCGATCTCTGCCAGAGAGAGGGTTTCTGTCGCGCTCATCTGTCTCCGCTTTCTGTCCGTTTCACGTCTTCATCCCGTATCAATCTCCGTATCAGTCATCGTCCGCCAACCCGGCCCCTGCCCCGCGCAAGCGCGAGGCCTCAGTCGCCGGGGCATAGGTGCGATGGGCGAAGGTGGACAGCTGCGCCCAGACGTCATCTGTGACCTGCCCGCGCCTGACTGGCGCAAGGGGAGACCCCAACGTTGCCTCCGCGTGGCAGCGCAGCCAAGGCACATGATCGCGCAGCATCTCTTGCCGCGTGCCGGTCGCGCAGATCTGGCGACCATCGGTCACCAGCCGTATATTCGGCCAATCAAGCGCTACGGGCCGGTCCAACCGCTGCGCTGCCGCCGCCACAAAGGGCAAGAGCAGCAAGGGAAAATCCACCTCCTCCATCTCAAAAAACGCACCGGTCTCAAGCTGGGCGGCCCGGTCGCTCAGCGCACTGCCCGACACCAGAGGGCAAAGCCGCCCCATGGCCGCGCGCCAGCGTCCGCCTTCTATCGCCGTCGGAGCAAGCGCGGCCACGGGACGCAGATCGTTGCGCGCCAGCAGCGCGGCCAGCTGCTCCGGGCCGGGCAAAGCCACCCCGGCCAGAAGACGCGCCGCCGCGCCAGCTTCCTCCGCCAGCCCCCAGGGCAGCCCAGCGCCCCGCGCCGCGCGTTTGCACATGGCTTCGATCTCGTTCAGCGACAGGTTCATGCGTCCGGCATCTCCGTCGGATCCGGATAGATCCAGAAATCTCCATCGCGCGCCGACAGCTCTTCGGGATAAGGCGCATTACCGAACATGCAGATCCGCACCCAGCGATCGGACCGCGGATCGAAATGCATCGCCCCGAAGAAAGACAGTTTGCAGCGCAGCATGTCGATCGGCAGAAGATCGCAGGCAATCGTATTGTCGCGGATTTCGGCATAGGGCGCCTCGGCGACGATCTGTACCCGCCGCACCGCATGCCTGTGCTCCGGGTGGCGCAGCAGAAATTCCGCCACGCTCGCTTCCTCGGGCCAGCCTTCCATCGCGTGATACAGCGCCGCCACATCGCGCCCCGGGGCCAAAGGCTGCTCATAGGGGGCGATAGGCTCCTCGGCCCGTTCACCCAGGCGCGGTTCCAGTTTTTCCTCCGAAACATACCAGACGCGGGCAGTGGTTTCGGGAAGATCCCAGTCAATGGCCAGCGCCCAGTCATGGGAGCGCTGCACGAGTTGCCGCAGACGTCCCAGCGTCATGGCGCCAGCAATCCGCCGGGTTTCCCCCTCCCCACAGGCCATGGCGGTGGCCAGATCATCGACCAGCGCGCCATAGGGTTCCAGCATCAGCGACACCAACCATTCCTGCCCTTCGCAGGACAGAGAGCGCTCGGCCCAGAGGTACAAACCATCCCAGGGGTGCGGGACCGATAGAACATCGCCCTCCAGATGTCCGGCCAGATGGTCGATATCCGAGATCAGCACGGATCGCTTCCACGCCTGCCCCGGGTGCCCGGTCTGCCAGTGCGCCACGGAACGGCGGGCGCGGGCAAAAAGGTCACGAAACCGGGCCACCTCTTGCGGGCTGGCCTGCGGCAGGCTCCGCACCCGCTCCAGCGCGGTTTCCCGCGCGGTGATCCAGTTGTTGAAAAGAACCGGGTGGTTCAGCAGAAAGGGCGCCATGCCAAGGCCGGTGGAATTGCCGATGCCCAGACGCCGGGCCAGCGCCGGATCCAGACGTGCCGCAACCCCACCCGAACGAGCACGGGCGCGGGCATCCGCCATGTGCTGCACCAGATCCCGAACGAAGGTCCGGGTCAGATACACCGACAGCATTTCGGCCTGAAACGGTGCCGCGCATTCCGGCCTGTCCGCGATCATCTCGCGGTCGGCAGCGCCCAGTTTGCCCGAGCCATAGACCGCCGTGGTCCGCATCAGATAGCCGACCGCCTCGATCTGCGCCGGGTCTGGCTGGCAGCCTGCCGCCAGCGCCGAGACTACGTGTTCCCAAAGGCGCACCGAGCGGTTCGCCCGCGACACCGACAGCTCGCGCTCGCTCACCCGGCCAGCTTCTTGCAGCGGCACGTTCTGCGCCAGGCGGGCAATGTCGTCGGCGCCCGGAACACCATCGAACAAGGCAAAGGTCGCATCCCAGGCCTCGGCTATCACCCGGTCAGAGCGTTTTTCCGGCGGCAGGTCATGGGCAAAGGCCACAAGGGAATAGCTGCGTTCAGGGCCATGGGCGCTGTAGACCGCGTGTCCCGTCCCGTCGTCGCCGATCTCGAACACCGGCCTGTCAAAGCACCAGCCCTCGGCCTGCATCCGGCGGGTCAGAATGCGCATGAAGGACAGCCGCGACTGATGGAAAGATCCCAGCCGTGCAAGGCGCATCACGGTTTCAGGCGGACGCAGCCCAGCGGGTCGGTGATCCGATGCTTCCCTTTCCAAGCTGCCCTCCTTCTTTGCTTACCCTTGTTTTTCGTGTGTTTTCCTCTGACCCGGTGCAAATGACCTATGCCGGGCCGAACCCCTCGCTGAAAAAGCGGTACCAGTTGCCGCCCATGATCGCGGCGACCTCACCCGCGTTCATGCCAACAGCGCGCAAGCCGGTTTCGATATTGCCAAAATCGCGGTTGTCGCGGAACCAATCCGGCATCGGCGGAAATCCGGCGGCGTCAGCGGAACCTTCGCCATAGTCGATCTCCTTGCTCCAGCGCCCGACGCGCATCCATTCCACCACGCTGTCCGGCTGATCCTGACACAGGTCCGAGCCGATCCCCAAATGCTCCACTCCAAACCTATCGGCGGTGCGGGCGATCATGCTGCAGAAACTGTCCAGCGTGCAGTCGGATTTGTCCTTCAGATGATGCGGGTAGAGCGAAAAGCCAATCATGCCGCCGTTCTGCGTCACCGCCCGGATTACATCGTCACGCTTGTTGCGCAAGGCAGGCATCCAGCCGTGCGGGTTGGCGTGTGTGATGGCGATGGGACGCTGCGACAGATCTGCCGCTTCGATGGTGGAACGGTCGGCAGAATGGCTCATGTCGATCACCATGCCGACACGGTTCATCTCGCGGATCACCTGCCGCCCCATGCGGGTGATGCCGCTGTCCTCGGCCTCGTAACAGCCCGTCGCCAGCAGCGACTGGTTGTTATAGGTCAGCTGCATGAACCGAGCGCCGAGCGTGTGCAAGATTTCGACCAACCCGATGTCATCCTCAATCGGGGACGGGTTCTGAAACCCAAAGAAGATGGCGGTGCGCCCGCTGTCCCGCGCCCGATCGATATCGCCCGCCTGCGTGCCTTTGAGGATCAGATCCGGGTATTGCTCGAACCAGCGGTTCCATTGCTCAAAGTTCAGAACCGTTTCACGAAATCCTTCGTGATAGGCGATGGTGACATGCACCGCATCAACGCCCCCTTCGCGCAGCTGGCGAAAGATCTTTTCGGACCAGTTGGCATATTGCAGCGCGTCGATCCGCATCAGGGCCGCCCCCATGCAACACGGCGCAGTGCAGTTTGGTCCATATGGCGTTTCTCCGGGTCCGATATTTGCCTTGGATGAAACTATGGACTCGGCATCCGCTTTCACACAAACTCAAACAACTCAAACTCATTTCAGAAATTTTGAAAATGGCGCTGAAAATTGAGATGCTTCGATGCTTTGCCACGGTGGCCCATTCCGGCACGCTGACCGGGGCGGCACAGCAGTTGGGACGCACGCCATCAGCGGTTTCGATGACGCTGAAACAGCTGGAGGACCATCTGGGCGAGCCGTTGTTCGAGACCGGACGCAAGAACAAGCTGACTGCGCTTGGCGCCTTTGTGCTGGAACAGGCGGACCGAGAGTTGCAGCAATTCGACACCACGGTGCGCGCAATCGAAGGATTTGCCAGCGCCAGAACCGGCAGGGTGCGCGTGGCAGCGGTGCCCTCGGTGGCGGGCAGCATCTTGCCGCAGGCGATTTCCAGTTTCATCGCGCGGTTTCCCGGTGTCCAGATCGAGGTCTGGGATATGGAATCACGTGCCATCATCCGCGAGGTGAGCCGGGACCGGGTCGATATCGGCATTGCAACGGCCGGGTTGCCGGATTCAGATGCGATGCCCGCGCTGGATCCGCCAACGCATACCGGCCTTCATTGCAGCAACCTGATGTCAGATGCCTTTGGTCTGATCTGTCCCGACGGGCATCCGCTGGCAGCGCCCGGCGGGCCGGTGTCGTGGCGCGACATCGCCGAACAGTCCTTGATCGCCAATCCCCTGTCCGCCGGGATCCGGACCAAGGTCGCGCAGAGCCTGCACCGGGAGGCCCTGCTGCAAGGGCATAATGTGACCTCTCTTCTGGCCATGGTGCGCGCCGGTCTGGGCATAACCATCCTGCCGGAAATGACCATGCTGTTGCTCGGCTCCTCTGGTCTGGTCTTTCGCCCGCTGGCCGATCCCGAGGCCCGGCGCCACATTCACCTGCTGCGCAAGGCCGACGCCCCGCTGCTGCCGGTGGCCCGCGAGCTGGAGCGGCAGATCCAGCTGACGGCCGCCCCGTTCCAGACGTGATCCCCTGCCCCTCCACCGCTTTTTCACCGCCCCCTGCTCGCGAAGAGTTCATGACCCTGTAGGGTGGCTTTTCTTGACCGGGCAGAGTTTGGCGGGCATGCCCTATTGCACTCAGACAACAGAACACGGGTAGACCTGCGGTGGCACAGGCAACAGAAGCGCAGAACGGAAACGAGCTGACGGACCGGCTGGCGCAGGCCAGCATCCTGGTGGTGGATGACGAACCGGGCATGCGCAACTTCCTGGTCAAAACGCTCGCGCCCCACTGCCGAGAGGTCGCCGAGGCCGCGACGACCGAAGAAGCCGGGGAGCTGCTGGCCCAGCGGCATTTCGATGTGATGATCCTGGACAACATCATGCCCGGTCAAAAGGGCATCGACTGGCTGGCCCATCAGCGCAGCGCCGGCGGGTTTACCGATACCATCATGATCACCGCCTATGCGGATCTGGAAACCGCGATCGAGGCGATGCGCGCCGGGGCCGCGGATTTTGTTCTGAAGCCCTTCCGCTCGAACCAAATGCTGAATGCGGTACAACGCTGCATCCAGATGGCTCAGCTGCGGCGCGAGAACGCCCTTTTGCTGCACGAGCTGAACAGCGCCGACACCGGGCGCAGGTTGCGCAACCAACTGATCGGCAGCTCGGACGCGATAGCCGATGTGCGGCGGGTGCTGGATCAGGTCCGCGATGTCAGCACGCCGGTTCTGATCACCGGCGCCTCTGGCACCGGAAAGGAAGTCGCGGCGCGGCACCTGCACGCAGCCTCGGACCGGGCGGCGCATCCCTTCGTGCCGATCAACTGCGCTTCCATTCCGGCAGAGATGATAGAATTCGAACTCTTCGGCCATGCGCCCGGCGCTTTCCCCGGCGCGCAGGGCGGTCGCGAAGGTCTGCTGCCCTCGGCGCAGGGCGGAACCGTGTTCCTGGACGAGATCGCAGGTCTCAGCGCGTCGGCGCAGGCGGCATTGTTGCGGGTGCTGGAGGATGGCTTGGTCCGCCCTGTTGGCACCGAACGCAGCACCCAGCTGGATGTGCGCTTTGTCGTCTCGACCAGCAAATCTCTGAAGGACGAAGTCGCCGCCGGGCGTTTCCGCGAGGATCTGTTCTTTCGCCTCAATGTGATCGAAGCGGTGATGCCCCCGCTGAGCCAGCGCGGCACCGATGTGGTGGAACTGGCCGAGTTGTTCGTGCAGGAGATCGCCGAGCAGCTGACCCGCGCGCCCTTGCAGATCGATCCCCGTACCCGCAGTGCCCTGCTGCGCCACAAGTGGCCGGGCAATATCCGGGAGCTGCGCAACTTCATCGAGCGCTCCTTGATCTTCGGCAGCTTTCCCCTGGAAACGCTGGCCCACCCGGCGGACGGCAGCGGCCAGATCGAACCGCTGGATCAGATCGAGCGACGCGAGATCCTGCGCGCGTTGGAGGCTGTCGATGGCAACCGCTCGGAAGCCGCCCGCAGGCTGGGCGTGTCGCGAAAGACCATCGACCGTAAATGCGCCTCTTGGGGATTATAAGCCGGGAATCGTCCAGCCCCTCGCGCTCTGGCGCGCTCTGCCGACACCTGATCACGCATATTTTTACCGAATTGAACAACCGGACAAACTGGCGCAAATTTTACCCCCTGGCCGGGAAACAATTTCCAAAATGTCCAAATTGCCCCAGGTGGCGACTATAGCACCCCGACAAAACGTCAATGTAAGTTATTGTTTTTTATATTTAAAACATTGACGCACCCCTTCACAACAGCCGAAGACTACCACGTCGCATGCGCTCGCATGCCCAGCTTCGGCAGCCGACCTCGGGGAGGAGAGAGACGCCAGCCGGTCAATAATTTGGAGGATAATCCATATGAGTTCCGCACCCAATCGGGGGCCGCTTTCCTTTCTGCTGAAGGAAAACATCGTCGCAGGCCCCGGCTTCAACCGCTGGCTGGTCCCCCCGGCCTCAATCGCCATCCACCTGTGCATCGGCTCGGTCTACGCCTGGTCCGTATTCAACCCTGCTCTGACGCGCCAGTTGGGCGTTGTCAGCCCCGCTGCTGACGACTGGAGCCTGACCTCGGTGGTCTGGATCTTCTCGGTCGCCATCGTGTTCCTCGGCCTGGCTGCTGCCTTTGCCGGCAAATGGCTGGAAAAAGTTGGCCCGCGCATGGTCGGCACCGTTGCTGCCTTCTGCTGGGGCGGCGGTTTCCTCATCGGCTCGGCAGGGATCGCCAGCCATCAACTGTGGCTCGTTTACCTTGGCTATGGCGCCCTCGGCGGCTGCGGTCTGGGTCTTGGCTATGTTTCGCCGGTTTCGACCCTTCTGCGCTGGTTCCCGGACCGTCGCGGCATGGCAACCGGCATGGCCATCATGGGCTTTGGCGGCGGCGCGATGATCGCGGCCCCGGTCAAAGGCTGGCTGCTGTCCATCTATGCCAAGGCACCTGAATACCTTGGCACGCGCGAAGCCATCGACACCGTGATCGAAGGCGGACGAGTATTTGCCCAGACCGCAAACGGCATGGTTGAGGTTGTCATCGCATCGGCGTCCCAGGCGGCAGCCCTGCCCGGCGGCGGCGAGGCTGGCGTCTATGTGGTTGGCACCGGCGACACCGGCGCATCCTCCACCTTCCTGACCCTTGGCATCGTCTATTTCATTGTGATGATCATCGCCTCCTTCAGCTATCGCGTTCCGGCAGAGGGCTGGAAACCTGAAGGTTGGGAGCCGAAACCGGCCGCTTCGTGTCTGATCACCAAGAACCACGTCCATATCGACCAGGCGCTGAAAACACCGCAGTTCTGGCAGCTGTGGGTGATGCTGTGCTTCAACGTGACGGCTGGCATCGGTGTGATCGGCGTCGCCAAGACGATGATGTCGGAAATCTACGGCACCACCATGCCGCTGATCGTGACCGCGGCTTTTGCCTCGACCTATGTTCTGATGATTTCGGTCTTCAACATGGTCGGCCGCTTCTTCTGGGCCTCGACCTCTGACTTCATCGGGCGCAAGAACACCTATCACGCCTTCTTCATCCTTGGCACGATCCTGTACCTGTCGATCCCCTATTTCGCGACCGCAGGCGCAGCAAACCCGTCGATGTTCTACCTGATCGGCTTCTACGTCGCGACGATGATTATCTTCTCGATGTATGGCGGCGGCTTTGCCACCATCCCGGCCTATCTGGCGGATATGTTCGGCACCATGCACGTGGGCGGCATTCACGGCCGTCTGCTGACCGCATGGTCCACCGCCGGTGTGCTGGGTCCGCTTGCGATCACGTCCTTGCGTCAGATGTCGGTGAACAATGCGATTACGGATCTTGCCGCCAAGGTAGATGCGCAGGCCTTTGAAACCGCCTTCGGCGCGCCGGTGTCGCAGCTGGACGCTCTGGTGTCCGCGAAGACGGTGACAATCGCCAAGCTGATGGAGATCGCGCCGCAGGGCATCGTCGATCCGACGCCGAGCCTTTACAATACGACCATGTATTGCATGGCGGGTCTGCTGGTAGTGGCCTTCTTTGCCAACCTCCTGATCCGGCCGGTGGGCTCGCACCACCACCACCCGGAAACCGGCGCAGCACCTTCGCCCGCCGAGTAACTCCGACACAATCCCAGAACCTGAAGGGGGCCTGCAAGCGCAGGCTCCCTTTTTTTGCATTTATCGCCACGCACGGCCCATGCGCCGGTCACGCCCGTAAGGTTCGCGTAAGCGGCACCACCCATATCGGGCGCCAACCCTGTACAAAAATAGCAAGGAGCGTGTCATGCAGATCCTCAGGAAACTCGCCGTTCTGGTCACAGCCATCGGGCTGGCAACGCCGGTATTGGCCTCTTCCCCACCCAGCCAGGGCGCATTGCGCTTTGACGTCATTCGCAAGGGCAAGGACATCGGAGAGCTCAGCTACAGCTTCTCCGGCTCTGCCGCCAAATACTCCGTCCAGGTCGTCACCGATATCGCCGTCAAGATCCCGCTGATCCGCGTCAATGCCTATGCCTTCAAGCAGAACAGCGTCGAGACATGGGCAAATGGCAAGATGACCTCGATCCGCTCGGCCACCGATGATGACGGCGACGCGCATCAGATCAGCGAAAAGGGGCGTGGCCTGCTGCCCGCCAGCCTGTGGAACGATGATATTCTGAAACGCCGCCAGTTGCTCAACACCATCGACGGTACCGTCATGTCGGTGCGGGTGATCGATCTGGGTGTTCAGAATGTCCCCACCCGCAGCGGCCAGCTGCGCGCCCATCACTATCGTATCTCAGGCGATCTGGAGCGCGATGTCTGGTATGACCAGAACGGAGACCTTGCACATGTTTCCTTCAAGGCCGATGATGGGTCAACCGTGACCTACCTGCGCAAATAGGATCGCAGCCCATGCGGCTTCTCTATGTGGAAGACAACGAAAGGTTGGCGCAAAACACCTGTGCCAGCCTTGAAAGCAATGATTTCGTCGTCGACTGGGTGGCGACTGGCGCGGATGCGGTGCATTCCGCGCGCAGTTATTCCTATGACGCTATCATCCTCGATCTGGGCCTGCCGGACATGGACGGGCTGTCGGTGCTCGATGGGATCAAACAGGCCAATGCCGACACGCCGGTGATCATCTGCACCGCCCGTGATGCACTGGACGAACGAGTAAAGGGCCTCAACGCCGGCTCTGACGATTATCTGGTCAAACCCTTTGACAGCAGCGAGTTGATCGCCCGCATCCGCGCCGTTCTGCGCCGCCCGGGCGGTGCGCTGGGGCTGAAGCTGAGCCTTGGCAACATCCGCTTTGACACCAACGATCGTTCCGTTGAGATTGCTGGCCAGCCCGCCCGGTTTTCCCGTCGCGAGCTGGATTTGCTGGAGGTCTTCATGCGCCGCAAGGGGCGCATCCTGTCCAAGGACAGCATTGAGAACGCCCTTTACGGATTTGATGCGCCGCCAACGCCGAACGCCATCGAGGTCGCGATTCACCGGCTGCGCAAGAAACTGCAGGATCTGGGCGCTGCCAGCACGGTCCACACGCTGCGCGGCATTGGCTATCTGATGGAAGACGACGGTCAATGAAGTCCCTTGCCCAGTCTGTCCATGCCCCCCTTGGCGGACCCGGCTCGCTACAGCGCAAGCTGGCGGTCAATATCGTCCTGGCGTTGCTGCTTGCCATCGCAATGTCGGTCACAATCCTGATTTCCGAGTTTTTCGAACATCTGGAAGAAAACCTCGAAGAGACCCTGCTGCGCGAAGCAAACGAGGTCCTGGTCCAGACCGACCCAGAGGCCGAACATTATGGCCTGCCGGTGCAATCACTCCGGTTTCGCGGCGCCGAGGGGGCCTATCGCTATACGGTGTTTGGTCCGGAGATGGAGCTGCTCGCGGGCGGCGAGACCTCTCCGCAGATCAAGGCGCAGGTTGCACCGCTGCCGCTTGGCACCGCAACCGAAATCGATCTACCGGGAGAGCGGCGCGGCATGGCGCTGTGCGGCATCAATGCAGGGATGAAGATCTGCGTCCTTGCCTCGGCCTATGCCCCGATCGCCGATACCAGCATCCTTGATGCCA
Source organism: Pseudophaeobacter sp. C1-32P7 (assembly GCF_041008775.1). NCBI lineage: Bacteria > Pseudomonadati > Pseudomonadota > Alphaproteobacteria > Rhodobacterales > Roseobacteraceae > Pseudophaeobacter > Pseudophaeobacter sp. C1-32P7. Next base: position 338,224 of record NZ_JAXGFR010000002.1, read on the forward strand.
TGTGGCACGAGGTAGAAGAGCAGATCATCTGGATCGTTCTTGGTGCGGTGCTGGTACTGTCATCGGCGCTGCTGGCGGCGCGGCTCTCCGTGCGGCCGCTGGATCGCGTCATGCAGCAGGCCGGCAGTATCGGCCCCGACGCCCCGGACCAGCGCCTTTCGCCCGAAGGATTGCCGTCCGAGATCGTGCCCCTCGTCGCTGCCGTTAACAGCGCCTTTGCCCGGCTGGAAAAAGGCTACCGGTCGCAGCGCGCGTTTTCCTCGAATGTGGCGCATGAGGTCCGCACGCCCCTCGCGGTGCTGCACTCCAGCGTCGATACCATCGGTGACGCCGAGGTCCGCCAACGCCTCAAACAGGATCTGAAACAGCTAGAGCAGATCTTTGAACAGCTGATCGATCTGGCCCGCGCCGACGCACTGGAACCTTCGACTTTTCAGAAGATTACTCTGGACGATCTGGCGGTGCAGATATCCTGCGCTCAGGCCCCGAACGCCATCCGCGCGGGCAAAAGCCTCGCCGTCACCGGCGCCAAGGGCGTCCGGATCCGCGGCAATGCGGGCCTTCTGGCCATCGCGCTGGACAATCTCGTGCGCAACGCGCTGATCTATTCCCCCGCCGGAACCGAGGTTGAAATCTGCGTCATGGCAAATCCGCCCGGCATCGCGGTTATGGATCGCGGTCCCGGGGTGCCGGAGGCGGAACGCGAGGCGCTGTTCGAACGCTTCAACCGCGGCTCCGAGCCGGGCCGGGGCAAGGGATCGGGGATTGGTCTGGCTATCGTCAAGGCCGTCGCCGAGGCTCATGGCGCCAAGGTCGACATCGCCGACCGGGATGGCGGCGGCAGCCGGTTCAGCATCGAATTTTCATAAAACATCACAGATACTTGACCTCCTCCGCCCATGGTTCTGCGAACCTGTAAGCGGGCTGTAAGCCTAGCGCGCGATTTCCCTAGACAACAGGAAATCCAAACGAGGCGCTCCATGCGAATTGAGTTTTTGACACCGACCTCTCCCGGCCGTGCAGCCGCTGAGGCCCATATCCGTGACGTTTACGACACCACCTATGCGGCGCAGGTCAAAGGCTTTGCCCCGGTTCTGGCAGCAGCTTCCAACGCAGAAGGCAAGATTCTCTGTGCGGCCGGGATCCGCACGGCGCAGGACGGGTTCTTCTCGGACTGCTACCTGAATGGCGATTTCTGCGAGGTCCTGAAGGAGCGCACCGGGCGCGACATCCGCGCGGACCAGATCATGGAGGTCACATCGCTGGCCTCGGTGTCACCCTTTCCGGTGCTGCCGCTCCTAGACCGCATGATCGACTGGGGACGGCAGCAGGGCGTGGTCTGCGGGGTCTTCACCGCCACCCTGCCCCTGCGCCGCCTGCTGACCCGCACCGGGCTGGGCTATATTCCCCTTTGCGCCGCTGCGGCGGACCACGTGGCGGATCCGGACAGCTGGGGCAGCTATTACGACACCGATCCCTGGGTCTGCGCCTTCATCGAGACCGAGACGGATCTGGCATTGCTGACGCCCGGCACCGCTGCGCCTGGATCGCTGCCCGGTCTTCAGGGAGGCGCTGCATAATGGACATGGTATTCGAGGCCCTGTGGCGCCACGCGGCAGAGCGCCCGCAAACGGTCGCCTTTTCCGGCGATGGCGACAACCTGACCTGGGCCGATCTTGCCGCCGAAGTCACCGCGCTGGCGGCGCGGCTGAACGGTGCGCCGCGCACTGTCGGCATCGCTCTGCCGGGCGGCTGCGCCTATGTGGTGGCCGATCTGGCGCTCACCCTCACCGGCCGTCGGCAGGTGCCGCTGCCGTTTTTCTTTGCGCCCAAGCAGATTGCCCATGTGATCAAGGACGCCGGGATCGGCGCACTCATCACGGCTCCCGAAACCGCCGGGCAAAGCGGGTTGCCGGAGATCCCCCTGTCGCTCGGCCATGCCGATGCCACAGCCCCGGCCGTCCCGACCTCGACAGCGGCGCAGGCAGAGCGGGTCATCTACACCTCCGGCTCCTCCGGGCGGCCCAAGGGCGTTGTCATCGGAAGCAGCCAGTTGCAGGCCTCGCTGAATGCGCTGCTGCCCGTGGTGTCCCCGACGCACACCGACCGTCACCTGTCGATCCTGCCCATGGCGCAGCTTCTGGAACAGATCTGCGGCATTTTCCTGCCCATTCTGGCGGGCGCGGAAACCCGGTTTGACTTCAACGCCACCCGCGCCCTCTTCGGCGCCGATATCGCTCCGCTGACCGCCGCCTTTGCCCGCGAAAGGCCCACCACCAGCCTGCTGGCGCCCGCGCTTCTGGGGCGCTGGGTTCAGGATCTCAGCAGCAAGGATGGCGGCGCGCCCAACTCGCTGCGCTTCGTGGCTGTCGGCGGCGCCGCCAGTTCGCCCGCGCTGCTACGCGCCGCCGAGGCTCTCGGCATCCCGGCGCACGAAGGCTATGGTCTGTCGGAATGCTGCGCCGTGGTGGCGATGAACCGCCCCGGACACAATGCCATCGGCACCGTCGGAGAGGTTCTGGAGGGGCTCGACGTTCAGATCATCGACGGCGAGATCACCGTCGCAGGTCCCACCGTGATGACCGGGTACCTCAATGGCGATCCGCCCCCCGGCCGCTGGCACACCGGCGATCTGGGCCGCATCGAGAACGGGCGCCTGATCGTGGACGGGCGCAAGGATGCGCTGATCGTCACCGGCGCCGGGCGCAATATCTCGCCCGAGTGGGTCGAGCAAAGGATCAACGCTGATCCCCGCGTCGTCAGTTCGGCCCTTGGCCTGCACGAGGACGGATCGCTGGTTTTGGTGGTCGCTGCCGCGGCCCCGGTCAGCGGCGCAGAGATCGCCGCCGCACTCGGAGGGATCCCGCCCTATGCACGGCCTGCGGCGGTAGTCCTGACCTCTCCGGCAGAGCCGGGCCTGCTCTTTGCAGCAGGCACCCCGAACCGCGCTGTCGCCGCCCGGATCATCAACGACCGCCCGGCGCAGCCTCTTTCCCAGACAGCCGAAAGCCTTGCCTCATGACCCAGAAAAAGACCGTTCTCATCACCGGCGCGGGATCCGGCATCGGCCGCGCGCTGACGATGGAGGCCGCACGCCTTGGCCATATGCCGCTGATCACCGGACGCAGTCGGCACAAGCTGGAAGAGACCGCCACGCTCGCAGGATTGCCTGAGAGCGCCATCCTTCCCGCAGACGTGACACTCGCCGAAGATCGCGCAAGGTTGCTCGCGCAGGTCGGTGGGCGGCTTGATATCCTGATCAACAATGCCGGCTGCCTGACCGTCGGGCGGCTGACGGATCTCGGCGATGCTCAGCTGCAGGCGATGACGGACACAAACCTGATGGCCCCGATCGCGTTGACCCGGGATCTGTTGCCCGCCCTGCGCGCAGGCAAGGGACGCGTGGCAAACATCGGCTCTGTCTTCGGCGATATCGCCTACCCCTATTTCGCGGCCTATTCGGCGACGAAATTCGGCTTGCGGGGCTTTTCTGACGCGCTGCGGCGCGAATTGTCTGGCAGCGGCGTTGGTGTCACCTATATCGCCCCGCGCGCCGCCCGCACCGCCGCCGAAAACGAGTTCGGCGCCCTGATCGAACCGCTGGAGATGACGCTCGACAGCGCGGAACGGGTGGCTACAGAAGCCTGGGAGGCAATCCGCAAAGGCAAACGCGAGAGCTTTCCCCGCGGCAAAGAGCGGTTCTTTGTCAAAGTCCAGCGGCTGTTCCCGCAGCTGGTCGACCGCTCTGTCGGGGCTCAGGCCCGCGCCGAGAAAACCATCGCCGCCCTGGACAGCCTGCGCCGCGTCTAGACCCTTCTGATTTCAAGTAGAAAGACCAATCATGACCTATACCGTGATCCGCGCCGCGCGCACCGGCAGCCAGATCGACGCCCCCGCCATTGCCGCCGTCCGCGACCATCTGAGCCGCGACGGCTGGGCGCTGCTGCGGGGCTTTGATGTCGACATGGCCGCCTTCAGCGCCCTGACAGCCGAGCTGTGCAGCACCATCACCTTTGACCCCGCACGGGAATTTTCCGAGCGCAACACCCAGATGGTGGATGCCGGGCTTGGCCCGATCGGGTTGCATATCGAAAACGGCAACACCCCGGTCTGCCCCGATATCGTTGCCTTCTATTCCGCCAAGGCCGCCTTTGAAGGCTCGCAAACCACGATCTGCGACGGGCGCGATGTGCTGGCCAGCATGTCGGAGGCGCAGCGCGCCCGGTGGAGCCAGCCGATGACCGTCTCGCGCAAGCTGCCGGAACTTTTGTGGAAACGCTACCTGGCCAATGAACACCCCGCGATCTCGGAACCTGAAGAGGTGACCGAAGAGCATATCCTGCAATTCAAGGCAGCGATCCCGAACCAGGATTTCGACATGCATGAGGATGGCTCGCTCACCTATCATATCACGCTGAACCCGGTGCGGCCCTCGGCCCTGTCCGGCGCTGCAGGCTTTGCCAATGCGGTTCTGGGCCCGTCGCACAATTACGAGCCGCCCGTCTACCGGCTGGCAGATGGCAGCCTGGTCAGCGCCGAAGAGATCGAGGAGCTGCGCGAACTGGCCGAAGACAGCACCACCGAGATCAACTGGCAGGACGGCGATATCGCTGTGCTCGACAATACCCGCATCATGCACGGGCGCCGGGCAATCAAGGATCAGGATCGCCAGCTGTTCATCGGCATGGGCCGGGTCTGACTCCAAGCGCCGCCTGCGCCTTCACCCGTTGCCGGGAAACCGGCTGCGGGTCCGGTTGGCAAAGGACACCAGCGACAGCATCACCGGCACCTCGACCAGCACACCGACCACGGTGGCCAGCGCGGCGCCGGAATTCAGCCCAAACAGCGAAATCGCAACCGCGACCGCCAGCTCAAAGAAATTCGAGGTCCCGATCAGCGCGCAGGGCGCGGCGATCCGGTGCGGCACCTTCAGCGCGAAGGCCGCGCCATAGGCCAGCGCGAAGATCCCATAGGACTGGATCAGGATGGGCACCGCGATCAAGGCGATAACCTCGGGCCGGTCCAGGATCACCTGCCCCTGCAGGCCGAACAGGATCGTCACCGTCGCGATCAACCCGATCACTGACCAGGGTTTGACGTGGGCCTGAAAGCCCTCAATCCGCGCCGCGCTGCCCAGACGTTTCCGGGTCCAGATCCCCGCCAATAGCGGCAGCAGCACAAAGAGGATCACCGACAGGACCAGCGTTTCCCAGGGCACCTCGATATCGGTGACGCCCAGCAGGAAGGCGACGATGGGCGCAAAGGCAAAGACCATCACCACATCATTCAGCGACACCTGCAGCAGGGTGTAATTCTCATCCCCGCGCGTCAGCTGCGACCAGACAAAGACCATAGCCGTGCAGGGCGCCGCGCCCAGAAGGATCAGACCGGCAATGTACTGTTGCGCATCCTCGGGCGATACCAGATCGGCAAAGACGCCTTCGAAGAACAACAGCCCCAACAGCGCCATGGTGAAGGGTTTGATCAACCAGTTGACCACCAGCGTGATGCCCAAGCCCCGCGGCTGTTTGAAGGCATCCTTCACCGCGGCCGGATCGACGCCGACCATCATCGGATAGACCATCGCCCAGATCAGCACCGCAACCACCAGATTGACCCGCGCCAGTTCCGCCGCCGCGATCATCTGCACCAACGCCGGTGCGATATTGCCGATGACGATGCCTGCCACCATGGCCAGCGCGACCCAGACGCTCAGATATCTTTCAAAGATGCTCATGGTGCGACCTCCGCCCCTTCGACATGCAATTTTCCTGCGGCAAGCGCCGACAGCGCCACCATTAGGGCCGCCGTCCCCAGAACAAGCGCCAGCCCCCCGGCCTGATAGGTCAGCCCGGACAGAAGCGTACCAGCGAGGCGCCCGCCCGCATTGGCCATGTAGTAGAACCCGACATCCATTGTCACCCGCTCAGCCTTGGTGAAGGCGAGGATCAGGTAGGAATGTAGCGAAGAGTTCACCGCGAACAGCGCCCCAAAGGCCAGAAGGCCAAGGACCAGAACAGCGGTCATCCAAGGCTGCGGCGCCGGGGACATCCAGACGGCAAGGGTCAGCGCCGCAGGCACGGTAAAAAGCGCCAGCGCCCAGCCGCGCGCGGCGCGGATCAAGGCGCCCTCGGGCCGTTTGGCTGCACCCAGCAGCCAGGGCGCCGCAGCCTGCACCGCGCCATAGAGGATGATCCAGACTGCCATGAATGTGCCGATCATGAAAAAGGCCGCGCGGTTGCCCGCTTCGGATCCATCCGACAGCACCGCGTAGAAATAAATCGGGATGCCCACCACAAACCAGACATCGCGCGCGCCGAACAGAAACACCCGCGCCGCCGACAGCCAGTTCACATTGGCGGATTTCGAGAACACCTCGGAAAACTTCGCGCCCTTGCGCCCGGTCGGTAGTCCCGGTGGCATCAGCATCACGATGGCGGCAAAGACCAGCGCCAGAACCATAGCCATGGCAATGATCGACCAGCTAAACCCAAGCGTCGCCAGCAGCGCCGCACCCAGCAAGAACCCCAGCCCCTTCACCGCGTTCTTCGCTCCGGTCAGCACCGCCACCCAACGGAACAATCCGCCGTTTGCCGAGGGCGCCAAGAGCTTCACGGCCGATTTCGACGACATCTTGGCCAGATCCTTGGCCACGCCCGAAATCCCCTGCACACACATCACGAAGACAACCGAGGCACCAATGGCCCAGTCCGGATCAAGCTGCGTCAGCGCGCCCAGCGCCGCGATCTGCAACGCCAGCCCGGCATAAAGCGTCGCCGCCAGCCCGAAGCGCGCCGCGATCCAACCCGCCGAAAGGTTCGTCACCATCCCGGCGATCTCATATAGGACAAAGAGATAGGCCAGCTGCACAGGGGAAAACCCCAGCGTGTGGAAATGCAGGAGGACCAGCATCCTCAGCGCCCCATCGGTGAGCATGAAGGCCCAATAGGCCGCCGTCACCGCTATATAGGCTGAAAGTCCCTCGGGGCGCTGACTCACAGCGAGGCTCCGACCATAAGGGCCACATCGACAAGCCGCCAAGCGTAGCCCATTTCATTGTCATACCAGGCATAAACTTTCACCTGGGTGCCATTGATCACCATGGTCGAGGGCGCATCCACGATCGAAGAGCGCTGATCATTGGTGTAATCGGTCGAGACCAGCGGGCGGGTCTCATAGCCAAGGATGCCCTCCAGCTCCCCTTCCGCGGCCGCTTTGAACAGGGCGTTGACTTCCTCGTCCGTGGTTTCACGCTCCACCTCGAAAACACAGTCGGTGAGCGAGGCATTCAGCAGCGGTACCCGCACCGCATGGCCATTCAGGCGCCCGGTAAGCTCCGGATAGATCAGCGTGATTGCCGTGGCGCTGCCGGTGGTTGTCGGGATCAGCGAATTCAGCGCCGAGCGCGCCCGGCGCAGATCCTTGGCGGGGCGGTCGACGATAGTCTGGGTATTGGTGACATCGTGGATGGTGGTGATGGAGCCGTGCCGGATACCCAGATTTTCGTGGATCACCTTGACCACAGGCGCCAGGCAATTGGTGGTGCAACTGGCAGCCGTCACGATCCTGTGGCGCGCCGGATCATAGGTGCCCTCATTGACGCCATAGACGATATTGGCCGTATCGCCATCCTTGACCGGGGCGGAGACCACGACCTTTTTCACGCCCGCGTCGAAATAGGGGGCAAGCTTGGCCTCTGTCTTGAACACACCGGTGCAGTCGATGACCACATCCACGCCGTCGAGCGGCAGTTTGGACAGATCGGAGGTGCCGATGAAGGGAAGACGCATGTCATTGATCGTCACGCTGTCTGCATCATGGGAAAACTCTGCATCCCAGCGCCCATGCACCGTGTCGAACTCCAGAAGATGTGCGTGCATTTCCGGATCACCCACCGCGTCGTTAATCCAGGCGATTTGCGCGCCCTGCTCCAGCAGCGGTTTCAGGGCAAGTTTTCCGATCCGGCCAAGGCCGTTCACAGCATATGTGGTCATTGGGTGTCTTCCTGTGCTTGGCTGGCGATATCATCCACCGCGTGTTGCAGGGCGATGCGGTCCAGTGTTTCGATGGGCAGCGCCGTAAAGGCCTCGATCCGGCGTTTCAGCGCGCCATAGGCCTGATGAAAGGCGAGGCTTTTTTCGGCATCGGTGCCCTCGGCCTTGACCGGGTCCGGCATGCCCCAGTGGCCACTGATCGGCTGACCGTCCCAGGCGGGGCATTCCTCGTTTGCGGCCTGATTGCAGACGGTAAAGACGAAATCCATCTGCGGCGCATCCGGTCCCGTGAACTCGGCAGTATTCTTGGCCCGCAGATGCGCGGTGTCGTGCCCCTTGGATTGCAGCACCTCCACCGCGAAGGGGTTCAGGTCTGACTGGGGTCGGGTTCCGGCGGAATAAACGTTGAACCGGTCCGGCGCCCGGTCGCGCAGGATGCTTTCGGCAAAGATCGAGCGGGCGGAATTTCCGGTGCAAATGAATAGCACGTTGTATTTGCGCGCGGTCATGGCGGGATGTCCTGTTTGGGGGGAAGTGGCGGCGGGCAGGCAAAGGTCCGGACGCCCACGGCAACAATCGAGCATCAGATAGTCAAAGGTCTGTTGCACCGCTGACATATCGACAGTGTAGAGCAGCGAGGTCCCGGCCCGGTCCTGCGTCACCAACCCCGCCTGCATCAGCGCAGACAGATAGGTGGAAAGGGTGCTGGCCTTCAGACCCAGCGCCCCGGCGATTTCACCTGCGGGCATCCGGTCCGGATAGCGCCGCATCAGCAGCCGGAAGATGGCCAGTCGCTGTGGATGGCCAAGCGTGGTCAGGCGGGAGGGAATCTTTTTCTCCATACTTCATGAATATAGGAAATAAAGAGAGTATGACAGTGAAGATTTTGTAACGGCCCGATGACAGGGGCCGAAACAAAACCGCCCCCAGGATGGAGGCGGCTACAGGTTACAGAACGGCAAGCGGGGTTATTCCCACTCCATCTCCTCATAGACCGTCTGCGCATTGCGCCCGGCCAGGCTGTCGAATTGCTCAAGCCCGACAAAAGCAGACTGATCAACCCCGGGCGCGTCCATGATGTCACCGCCCTCTTCGATCAGGGCACCGATTTGGGAGCGCAGGTTCACAAGGTATTCGTAGGTGTCAGCGCGGGCCTGTTCCAGCGTGGTGGCATGGCCATGGCCGGGAACCACATGGGTCGGCTCATAGGCCGCCATCGCCTCAAAGGTCTCGATCCAGCTTTTGGCATTTGACTGCGGCCCGACGCCAAGGATCCGCTCCACATAAACAATATCCCCGGTGAACATCACATCCCGGTCCTTGAGCCAGACAAAACTGTCGCCCGGCGTATGGGCCTGCCCGTGATGGGTGATCTGGAAAGTCAGACCGCCGACAGTGAGATCATAACCGGCGTCAAAGGTCACATCGGCATAGCGCGGCTCGGTGCCTGCCAGTTCATCCCCCAAAAGCTGCGAGAGCATCGTCATCTGCATGGATTGGCGGTCCTTGTGATCCGCCACGGCAGCCTCGGATGCGATCACGGTTGCGCCCTGCGCCTGCCAGTAACCATTGCCCAGCCAGCGGTGATCCTGCCCGCCGGTGTCGATCACATAGGTCACCGGCTGGTCGGTGATCTGTTCGATGGTGGCGTCAATCATCTCGGCGCCTTTCCACGATCCACCGGGATCCATCAGCACCACGCCTTCGGAGGTCACCACCACGCCAAAGGTGGCATTGTTGCCAAGGTTCTCGGGGTTGCGCTGGCTTTTCGGGCCGACCAACGCCCAGACATCATCGGTGACCTTCTGCACCTCCAGCACATCCGCGAAGGCGGCCAGCGGCAAGGCCGTCGTTAGGACAAGGGTCGAGGTGAGTAATTTCATGTGCAGCCCTCCCGGCATCTGCGCGCGTTCCCGTCAGACCCTGCCAGAGTGGGCGAGCGTCAGACAGAGGACCATCCGACGCAGACAAAAAGACTGGCCCGGCATGTCCGCCCGGGCCAGTTCATAATTTCAGGGCTAATACTCAGTCGCCGTCGGAAACGCCCGCTTGCCGCAGCCGCGCCCGGCGCGCGCGATAGCTTGGCAACAGCACCAGAAGTCCCGCCAACACCAGAAGCGCCAGCGTCATCGGCCGGTCCAGTAGGAATCCCAGCCCGTCATAAAGCTGCATCGCCCGGGCAAAGTTATCCTCCAGCATTGAGCCAAGGATGAAGCCGATCAGCAAGGGGGCAAGTGGGTAATCCGCGAACCTCAGTATGGTCGCGCAGACGCCAAGCCCAACGAGGATGAGCAACTCGGTCGCGTTGTTCTGCCCAATGTAGGCCCCCATCAGGGTGAAGAACAGGATGAAGGGGATCAGGTAGTTGCGCGGCACCGCCAGCACCTTGGCAATGTATGGGATCAGCGGCAGGTTCAGCACCAAGAGCACCAGATTGCCCACATACATGGAGATGATCACCGCCCAAAAGATCTGCGGCTCGTCGATCATCAAACGCGGTCCGGGCGAGACATTGAGCGCGATGAGCGCACCCAAGAGGATCGCCGTGGTGCCCGATCCGGGAATGCCCAGCGTCAGCAGCGGCACGAAGGATCCGGTGCAGGCCGCGTTATTGGCGCTTTCCGGTGCGGCCAGCCCCTTGACCGAGCCCTTGCCGAACTGCTCCTGCTCCTCCTTGGGCGCAATATTGCGCTCCACCGCGTAGCCCAGGAAAGACGCAATGGTGGCCCCTGCCCCCGGCAACACCCCGATCAAAAACCCTTGGATCGATTGGCGACCAATCACCGGGGCAATCGCGCGCGCCTCGTCCCGCGTGATGCGCAGGTCCTTGATCTCGCTGCTGCCACCGTCCGTCTTGGAACGGCTGGGATCCAGCACCAGATACAGCGCCTCGGGCAAGGCGAACATCGCCATGGCAAGGGTGATGAAGCCAAAGCCGGACTGCAGATCCATGATCCCCATCGTGAAACGCGGCATGTTGAACAGCGCGCCCTCGCCCACAGTGGCCATGATCAGCCCCAACAACGTCATCAGCAGCGCCTTCACCACCTGACCGGTTCCGGCAAAGGCCGCGATGGCCGACAGCCCCACCACCATCAGCGCAAAATACTCTGCGGAATGGAACAGCAGCGCCACGGTTGCCAGCGCGGGCGCAAAGATCATCAACAGCACCGCGCCGATGCTGCCCCCGCAGAAGGACGAGATCGCCGCCACCGTCAACGCCTTACCGGCCTTGCCCTGCCGCGCCAACGGATAGCCGTCAAACGAAGTCGCCACGGTCGAAGCAACCCCCGGCGCATTGATCAGGATTGACGAGGTCGAGCCGCCAAAGATCGCGCCATAATAGACCCCGGCCAGAAGGATCAGCGCCGCAGAAGGGTCGCCAATGGTGATCGCCACCGGGATCATGATGGAGATGATGCTCATCGGGCCTAGGCCCGGCAGCATGCCGATGAATGTGCCGATCAGACAGCCGCCGATCACCATCATCAGGTTCGTCAGGGAAAAGGCGCTGGAAAGGCCAATCATGATACCTTCGAACATATCAGCCTCCCACGCCAAAGAAGATCGGCCAGGGGCTGAGGAAGATCCCCAGAACCTCTTGCACCAGATACCAGACGGCGCCCGCCGCAAGCGCCGCGATGGGCAGCAGGACGTGCAGCTTGCGCTCACCCAGGATCACCGCGCCAAGGGTCAGGAAGCCTACCGTGGAGATCAGGAACCCGGCGGGCCGCAGCAAGAGCGCATAGGCCACCATCAGGGCCAGCAATGCCAGCGCCTGCCCCAGTTTATAATCGCCAAGCCGCCGGTGATCGATGTCGCCAACCTTGGGGCCGCTGTCGCCCTTTTGCGGGCTCAACACAATGATCAGGGCGCAGATGGCCGCCAGCACCGACAGGACCTTGGGAAAGGTGCTGGGCCAGATGGCATTGAATTTCATGAAGGGGGGAAGGCCTGCGTCCATGGTGAAATAGGCCGCATAGCCATAGGTGAGGCTGATCAGCAGGATGACCAGCGCGATCCATCGGTCAAGCGCCATGCTCTTCTCCGGGGAAATCTTGGATAAAGGAAGGCGTCACCTCCCGGGCAGATCTTTCGATGCCCCGGAGGCGACGCCGATTGGGCGACACGGGATCAGAGGAACCCGAGTTCCTGCATAAGCGATTTGATGACCTCTTCCTGACCTTCGAGGAACTTTTCAAAGTCTTCGCCGCTGTTGTGGATGTTTACCCAGCCATTGCGAGCCCGCACCTCTTCCCATTCGGGCGTGTCGTACATCTTCGCGATGGCTGCCTGATAGGCCGCCTTGCGCTCCTCCGGCAGGCCGGGGGCACCGAAGAAACCGCGCCAGTTGACAAAGCTCGCGTCTATGCCCTGCTCCTTCATGGTCATGGCATCGGCATAGGCCGGTACGCGGTCATCTGCGGTAACACCGATGATCTTCACCTCGCCCGCGTTGGCCAGATCGATGGCCTCGGAGAACCCGGTGGAAAGCGCCTTGATCTCGCCCGACAGCAGCGCCGCCATGGCCATACCGCCCGCGTCATAGGGGATGTATTTGACCTCAGTCGGGTTCTCGCCCGCTGCCTTCATCACCATGGCCGCGACCAGATGATCCATTCCGCCCGGAACCGAGCCGCCGCCGATGGCAGTGCCGCGCGGGTCTGCCTTGTAGGCGGCGATCAGGTCGGCCATGGAATTGATCGGGCTGTCCTTGCCCACCACGATGGCTGCGTAGTCGCCGATGGTGCCTGCAACCATGGTCAAGTCGCGGAAGTTATGCGGGAAGACCCCGGTCAGCGAACGGATCACGATGGGGGTAGAGTTCACCATCAAGGTGCCGTGGTTGCTGTCGGCGTTCTCGATCAGGTAGCCGATGGCCTTGCCGCCGCCACCACCCGACATGTTCTCGAACGATGCCGTGCCCACAAGACCTGCCTTGGTCAGCGCCTCGCCGGTGCCGCGCGCGGTGCCGTCCCAGCCACCGCCGGCGCCGCCGGGAATCAGGAAATGGATGCTGTCGACGGCCATGTCTTCGGCCATCGCGGGTGCGCCAAGGGCAAGGGTCGCGGTCGCCGCAGCCATCAGGGCCCGTCGGGTCAAGGTAAATGTCATGTGTTGTCCTCCCATTTGACAAGTGGCGGCCAAGCCGCTCATGACTGAATGAAGAACACGCAAAGCTGACACGGACCTGTCACAGACCTGTCAGCATGCGCCGGATCAAGGACAAGGATGGGATGCGATTTCTGCTGGTTGAGGACAACATGAGCCTGGCAGCTGCGGTCTGTGACCGGTTGCGGATGGATGGCCATGTTGTCGACCATGCGCCAGGCGCCCGGGACGCCGAGGCATTTTCCGCAACCACGGATTACGATCTGATTTTGTTGGATATTATGTTGCCGGACGGGGATGGCCGCAGTTTCCTGAAAGCCCATCGCGCCCGCGAGGGAAAGACCCCGGTGATCGTGCTGACGGCGCGATCAGAAGTGTCGGACCGGGTCGGCGTGCTGGACCTTGGCGCTGACGATTACATCACCAAACCCTTTGATTTTTCCGAGTTGGAAGCCCGCTGCCGTGCGGTTCTGCGGCGTCAGGGCGGCAACAGTTCCAACCAGCAGCGATTCGCGAATCTGGTCTTTGATCCGCTGGCCGGCACGCTTGTGGTGGCCGGAACCCCGGTGCCGCTACGCAACAAGGAACTGCGGCTGCTAGAAATCTTCCTGAGCGCCCCGGACCGCATTTATTCCAAGGCAAAACTGGTGGACCGGTTGTTTTCCTACGACGAGGAAGTGTCGGAGAACGCCATCGAGGTCTATGTGGGTCGGCTGCGCAAGCGCCTTGCCGGATCCGGCGCAGCCATCGTAACCGTGCGCGGGCTGGGCTACCGGATGTCGCTGGCATGACCCCGCCGCAGCCCCCCGCACCCCAGCCCCCTCCCCTGCGCACCAGCGGATCGCTGCGGCGCCGGTTGATCCTGCAGGTGGTGATGAGCGCGGCGTGTCTGGCCACGATCCTGTTTTTCACCGTTCTTGTCTTTACGCGCGACGTGTCTCAGCGCACCCATGACAGCATCCTGCTCGCCTCGGCGACATCGATCATGGATTCGGTGCGGGTACAATCCGGCGCCGTCACCCTCGATATTCCCTATGCGGCGCTTTCTATGCTGGGCAATGTCAGCGACGACAGGGTGTTCTACAGTGTGCGTCAGGATGGCCAGCTGCTGACCGGATACGAAGACCTGCCGCAGACCGCCCAGCGCCCTGCCCCGGGAGATCCCGCCTTTGATACCGAAAGCTACCGCGGCAGCAGCCTGCGCATGGTGGCGCTGGTCCGGCGCCTGTCCCTGAATAACGGACCGGTTGATGTGGTCATCACCGTGGCTCAGACCCGCGAAGGACAGGCGGCCGAGCTGGGGCGGCTGACCCGCTGGGCCATGCTGATGGGCGGCGGTTTTTTCCTGATTTCCGCCCTGCTTGGTGTCTGGGCCGCACAATCCAGCATCCAGCCGCTGCACGCGCTCAGTGCAGTTGTCTCGCGCCGCGGCCCTAAGGATCTGCGCCCGGTCCGCCATGCGGTGCCCAGCGAAATGCTGCCACTGGTGCAATCACTGAACCGGTTCATTGAACGCCTGCGGGTCTCCCTCGCGCGATCCGAAGACTTCATCGCCGAGGCCGCGCACCGGGTCCGCACGCCGCTGGCCACGGTCCGGGCACAGGCCGAAATCACCCTGCGCCGGGTGGACAAGGCAGAAAATCGGGCCTCCTTGCGTGAGATGATCCGCGCTATCGACGAAAGCTCCCGCGCGGCGGGGCAGCTTTTGGATCATGCCATGGTGACCTTCCGCACCGACAGTCTGGAGCGTAAGGAGGTGGCCCTTGATACGCTGACCCATGACCTGGTCGACCGGCTGCGGCCCGTGGCGGATCTGAAGGATATCGACCTGCAGTTTGCCTGCGACGGGGTTGCGCCGCTCTGGGGCGATGCCATTCTGATCCAGAACGCAGTGCGCAATATTCTGGATAACGCCATCAAATACGCCCCTTCGGAAACCAATGTTGAGGTCACGGTGCGGCAGGGACCGCTGGACGCCATCGTCTCAGTCCAAGATCAGGCAGGTGGATTTCCCGAAGACACAGATACAGCCGCCCTGACCGAACGGTTTGTGCGCGGCAGCAATGCCGCCGGGACAATCGGCTCCGGCCTCGGGCTGACCATTGCCCGCGAAGTTGCCGAAGCCCATGGTGGTAAGCTGGTCATCGCCCCTTCAGATACAGGAGCCGGAGCATGCGTTTCCTTGTCTTTTCCCTTGCGCTGATGGTGTCGGCCCTGGGGCTGGCCTTGCCCGCATCCAGTTTTGAAGTAGAGGAATTCCGCCGTTTTGGCCCCGAGGGCGCCCCGGCGCTGCGGGTATTGTCCACCACGGACATGGATGTTCTGGCGCCGCTGGTCGAGAGTTTTCTTGCGGACAGGCCGGGCACCGCCATCGAATACACCACCGTCAGCAGCGCTGTTTTGATGGAGGTGGTGACCACGGGTTCGGGCCCGCAGGCGCGGTTTGATATCGCCGTCTCTTCTGCCATGGACCTGCAGACCAAACTGGCCAACGATGGCTATACCTGGCGCCACAGGTCTGCCGCGACCGACGTCATGCCGGACTGGGCGAACTGGCGTGATCATGTCTTTGCCTTTTCGCAGGAGCCTGCGTCCCTGCTGTTGTCGCGCGCCGCCTTTACCGGGCTGGAACTGCCCCGGACCCGACAGGATCTGATCCGCCTTTTACGACAGAACCCCGATCGCTTCCGAGGCCGTCTCGGCACCTATGACATCGCCACC
Source organism: Pseudophaeobacter sp. C1-32P7 (assembly GCF_041008775.1). Lineage (NCBI taxonomy): Bacteria > Pseudomonadati > Pseudomonadota > Alphaproteobacteria > Rhodobacterales > Roseobacteraceae > Pseudophaeobacter > Pseudophaeobacter sp. C1-32P7. Next base: position 354,051 of record NZ_JAXGFR010000002.1, read on the forward strand.
AGCGGCCTTGGTTATCTGTTTGCCACCCAGGATGCGCGGACCTCGGATTCTTACTGGCGCCTGATGGAGATCTTTGGCGGGCTAGAGGTGCGGCTTTACTGCTGTTCGGGGCAGATGATCCGCGATGTCGCGCGCGGAGATCTCGCCATCGCCTATAATGTGCTGGGCAGTTACGCGCTGGCGCGCACGGACCTGACAGACAGTATCGTGATCATCGATCCGCAGGATTACACCAACATGATGCTGCGCACCGCCGTGATCCTGGAAAATGCCCAGCAGCCGGATCTGGCCGGAGCCTTTGTCGATCATTTGTTGCAGGCAGCCTGGGGTTCTGATCCCGATCCCGGCTACCCGTTTCACCGCTACCCGGTCGAAGCCAGCGATCACAGCGCTCCCCTTCGGCCGATCCAGCTGGGGCCGGGGCTGCTGGTGTTCCTGGATCGACTGAAGCGGGCGCGGTTCCTGAACGAATGGCACAGCGCCGTCAGTCAGAAATAGCCTGCGCGCGCCGCGTCACATCCAGCGCGGATCATCCACCTCTAGCGGGAAATGCCGCGGCAGCAACCCGGCCTGGAACCAGTTGATGAAACTGTAAATGGAATAAACCGGTACCCCGGTGACCTTGCGCAGGTCCCGCGCATAGGGAACCATATTGGTGCATTCCAGCACGATGGCGCCAACGTCCGGATAGCTTTGCATCATGCCAAGACCCGCATCGATCATGTCGAGACGACAGGCCGCGAAGTCGATTGTCGGCTTGTCCCCCAGAAAATCGCGGGTCATGCAGCGCCCGCCATCGGTTCCCACCACCGGCGTGTCCGGCGGCGCCCCCGCAGCGGCCAGATGTTCCGGGCCCAGTGCCTCTTCGGAGATCGTCAGAACGCCACAGCGTTTCCCGGCGGGCAGCAGGCTTTGCACCATCGGCACCTGCATCAATGAGGATGTAGCCACCGGCACGCCAAGCGCCGATTTCACCTCCTCCTGTATCAGCGACAGGAAACCGCAAGTGGTGGTAATACCATCGCAGCCCGAGCGGATTAGGTCATGCCCCGCCTCGATAAAGCGCTCGGCCAGGTCAGATGGGTCATTGCGCACCACCCGGTCGGGACTGGCGCCTTCGACAACACGATACTGCACCGGAAAATCCCAGGTCAGCGCATTTCCCACATCGCCATGCACCCGGGGAAACTGCGTTTCAAGCATCAGGATCCCAACAGTCGCTCCGTAAACCGTCTTGCCACCGCGCTCCATATCCGTGCCCTCCCGCTTTGCGTTCTCAAACAGTCATAAATCGTAAAATTATCATAAATTCACGCGATAGCAGGCCCTCAAGTCAATAGATAAGCGTCGTTGAAATGCCCCCTTGTGGCCTCTTCGATGCAGGTATGACCGCGCGGGGTCAATCTGACACGGCCCGGGTATAGGGCACCAGGGCGGTTTTCAGCCGGTCCAGAAATTCCTGACCGATCGCGGAAAGCGGTCGTGCGCTTGAGGTGATGACGGCCATTTCCATCAGGATTGCGGGCTTAAACTGGCGCGAGACAAAGCCGCCGTCCCGGTCGAAATCCAGCACAAAGGGATCAATGATGGCAACGCCCATGCCTTCTTTGACGAAACTCAGCAGGTTCTTGAACAGATGCGCATGGACCCGCGCCCGCAGCGGCACCCCCGCCTGCAGAAACGCTTCACGTGTGCGGCGGTGGGTCATGTGATCCGGCCCCATCACGATAAACGGTTCGCCCTCCAGCAATTCGGGCGTGATTACCTCGTGCCGGGCCAGCGGGCTGGCCTCCGGCATGGCGATGCGACATTCCACGGTGACCGGATGCACATCCAGCGCATCATACAGAAGCGGCATTTCGCAGATGCCGATCTCAAACAGGCCCGACAGCACCCATTCCTGTATCTTGGACGAATATTGCGACTGGAAGGAAATCGACAGATCCGACCGGTCACGGGCGAATTCGGCGATCAGCCGCGGCATGAAACCAAAGGACATCGAATGCTGCGAGGCAACCTGCAGTTGGCCCACCTGCTTGTTCTGCAAATCGATCACCGCCTGGGTCACATGATCAAAGCCCCGCACCACGGTGTCGATTTCCCGGAACAGAAGCGTTGCCTCGGGCGTGGGGGTCAGCCGCCCCTTGACCCGTTCGAACAGTTTGATCCCGGTCTGCCGCTCCAGTTGGCTCAGCAAATTGGAAATGCCCGGCTGCGAAATCCCAAGGGTCGCCGCCGCCCCGGTGACCGTCCCGGTTTCCATGACGGCATGAAAAGCCTGCATCTGACGAAATCTGAGGTTCATATCACAAGCATATCATTTTTCCTGATACCCCTGCCAGATAATAGTATTTGAAATGATATAATTCCCTATGCATGGTTGGCCAAAACCAGCAGAGACGATGACAGAAATCATGACCACCTACAGTTTCGCAGAACGTTCCCCCGCATGAGCGCGCCTCAGACCATCGTGATCGGCGCGGGCATTGTCGGCGCCGCCACCGCCATCTGGCTGCGCCGCGCGGGCCATGAGGTAACGCTTATCGACAAGGGCGAGCCGGGCATGGGCGCGTCCTATGGCAACGGCTGCATTCTGGCCAGCTGCGCCATCGTTCCAGTCACCACGCCCGGGCTGCTGCCTAAGGGGCCGAAATACCTGATGGACCCCAATTTCCCGCTGTTCATGCGCTGGTCCTATGCACCGAAACTAGTGCCCTGGCTGGTGAAATACCTGTCGCATGCCAACGATGGCGACACCCGCCGCATCGCCAAGGGGCTGACCCATGTTATCGGCGACAGCGTCGAACAGCATCAGGCCCTGACCCACGGCACACCCGCGGCCAAATGGGTGCAGGAAAGCGACTATTGCTTTGCCTATGAAAACCGCGCGGCCTTTGACGCGGATAAATACGTCTGGGATCTGCGCCGCGAGGCCGGGTTCGTGCCCGAGTTGATCGAAGGCGCCGAAGTACAGGAACGGGAGCCGATCCTTGCGCCCGAGATGAAGTTGCTCGCGGTGATGAAAAATCACGGCTTTATCCTCAACCCCGGCAAATATGTTCAGGATCTGGTGAAATTGCTGCAAGAGATGGGCGGACGCTTCGTACAGGCCGAGGTTAAGGATTTTGACCTGTCCGGTGGGCGCATCAGCGCCGTGGACACCGACAAGGGTCGCTTTGAATGCCGCGAGGCGGTGCTGGCCACCGGCGTCTGGTCCAAGCCGCTAATGCACAAACTGGGCCTCAACGTGCCGCTGGAGGCGGAGCGCGGCTATCACATCGTCTTCAAGGGGCCCAGCCAGACCCCCAACAACCCGATGATGCTTGCCTCGGGGAAATTCGTTGCGACCGCGATGGATCAGGGGCTACGCTGCGCGGGTGTGGTGGAGTTCGGCGGCCTCAGCGAAGAAAAATCCAAGGCACCGCTGGCGCTCTTGCGCCGCAAGGTGAAGGAATGTTTCCCGCAGATGGTCGCGGAGAGCGAGGAAGAATGGCTAGGCTATCGCCCCGCGCCCTCGGACAGCCTGCCGCTGATCGGAGAGGTCGGCAGCACCGGCGTCTATGCCGCCTTTGGCCATCACCACGTGGGTCTAACCGGCGGCGCCAAGACCGGCCGTATGGTCGCCGATATGATCGCAGGCCAGCCCAGCAATATCGACCTGCGCCCCTATGAACCGGACCGGTTCGCCTGAGGCGCCAAAATCATAAGAACCATAAAAAAGACCAACCAAAACAGGGAGATCACAATGATCGCTAATTTCACAAAGACCGTCGCATATTCCGTCTCTGCCCTGGCCCTGTCGGCTGCGGCAGCCGCAGCGGAAAAATGGGACATGCCCATGGCCTATGCCGCCACCAACTTCCATTCGGAAATGGGCGTCGTATTTGCCGACAAGGTCCGCGACTATACCGGCGGTGAGATCGACATCACCGTGCATCCGGGCGGCTCGCTGTTCAAAGGCGGCGAGATCAAGCGCGCCGTGCAGACCGGGCAGGCCCCCATCGGCGAACGCTTCATGTCCGCCCATGCCAACGAGGCGCCGCTTCTGGGCTGGGACAACCTGCCCTTTGTCGCCACCACATACGCGGACAACGAAAAGCTGTGGGCCGCCGCCAAGGACAAGGTGAACGCCCAGCTGTCCGATCTCAACCTCGTGGCGCTTTACACCTGCCCCTGGCCCGGTCAGGGCTTCTACTTCAACAAGGAAGTCGGCTCTTCGGCCGATACTCAGGGCGTGAAGTTCCGCTCCTATAACACCGCCACCGCCACCTTTGCCGAAGAACTGGGCATGATCCCGGTGCAGATCGAAGCGGCAGAGCTGTCGCAGGCGCTGGCCACCGGCGTTGCCGAGGCCTTCATCTCCTCCGGCTCCACCGGCTATGACCGCAAGGTCTGGGAGCATCTGAGCCATTACTACAAGGTCAACGCCTGGCTGCCGCGCAACTATGTCATCGTCAACAAGCAGGCCTGGGAAGGCCTGGGCGATGATATGCAGGCCGCAGTTCAGAAGGCCGCCGATGAAACCGGTGCCGCCTGCGCCGCCAAGTCCGAGGAACTGGCCAACTGGTATTTCGACCAGCTGAGCGAAAATGGCATGACCGTCACCGACGCCAGCCCCGAATTCCTGGGCGAGCTGAAGGCAATCGGCGCCAAGATGACCGAAGAATGGCTGGCCTCGGTCGGCGATGACGGCAAGGCCATTCTCGACGCCTATAACGGCAACTGATCCGCCCACCCGGGCGCAACGGCTCCGCCCTGCCTGGTGCGGGCGGAGCCTAATCTTTTCTGACTTTCTGGGGGTGTCGACTTGCGCGACTGGCAACCGTTTCTGGGCCTGCCGCTGTGGCTGTGGCTGTTTGTAATTCCAACCCTGGTGGCGCTGGCCTGCCTGCTGGCCCCCGGCCCCACCGGGCGCATCCTGCGTCCCGTGCAACGCGTGACAGACAGGCTGTATCTCGGCTCTGGTGTTCTGGCGGCGGGATTCATGCTGCTGATCCTTCTGCTGATCGTGGCGCAGATGGTCGCCCGCTGGAGCAACCTGACTTTTCCAGGATCCACCGAATACGCCGGCTATGCCATGGCCGCGACATCCTTTCTGGCGCTGGCCCATGCATTGACGCGCGGTGCCCATATCCGGGTGTCGATCTTTCTCAATATCAGCCCCCGGATCGGTCTGGTGCTGGATGCCGTGGCGATGTGGATCGCGGCCATCACCGCGACCTATTTCGCCCGCTACGCAATCAAGACTAACATCTTTTCCAAGATGCTGAATGACCGCACGCAGGGGCAGGATTTCGTGCCGGAATGGCTCTTGTCCTTTTTCGCCATGTTCGCGACCGCCCCTAGCAAATGGGGGGAGCTTTGGGCCAAGACCGGGTCCGAATGGGTCTATACCCCGGTGTGGCTGCCGCAGCTGCCCATGTCCATCGGCACCGTTCTGCTGGCGCTTGCCTTGTGGGACTACCTGTGTCGCCTGCTGATCACCCGCCGGTCCAGCATCACCTCGGAGGCCGTGGAATGAGCGAGATCTACACCACAATCATCTTTCTCTTTGTGCTGTTTGCCCTGCTTGGCAGCTCGGTCTGGATTGGCCTTGCGCTGATGGGCGTGGCATGGGTCGGGATGGAGTTGTTCACCACCCGCCCCGCAGGCGACGCGATGATCACCACGATCTGGACCGGCGCCTCCAGCTGGACGCTGACAGCGCTGCCGCTCTTCATCTGGATGGGAGAGATCCTTTATCGCACCCGCCTGTCCGAGGATATGTTCCGTGGCCTTGCGCCCTGGATGCGCTGGCTACCGGGTGGCCTGCTGCACACCAATATCGCCGGCTGCACCATCTTTGCGGCTGTCTCGGGCTCCTCCGCCGCGACGCTGACCACCGTTGGCAAGATGTCGATCCCCGAGCTGCGCAAGCGAGGGTACCCTGAGTTCATGATCATCGGCACGCTGGCGGGCGCGGCAACGCTGGGCCTGATGATCCCGCCTTCGCTGACGCTGATCGTCTATGGCGTGTCGATCAATGAATCGATCACCAAGCTGTTCATGGCAGGGATCTTTCCGGGGCTGGTGCTGGCCGGTTTGTTCATGGCCTATATCGTCGGTTGGCATTTTTTCTACAAAGGCGAACGCCCACAGGAAGAGCCGAAAATGACTCTTGGGCAGATGCTAGCCGAAAGCCGGTTCCTGATCCCGGTGCTGCTGCTGGTCGCCGTTGTCATCGGCTCGATGTACCTGGGCTATGCCACCGCGACCGAAGCCGCCGCAGTCGGTGTCCTTGGTTCGATGACGCTGGCATTGGCGCAGGGCTCGCTGACCTGGAACACCTTCTCGGCCTCGCTGATGGGCGCGACACGCACCTCGGCGATGATCGCACTGATCCTGATGGGCGCCTCCTTCCTGTCGCTGGCCATGGGGTTCACCGGACTGCCGCGGGCACTGGCTGGCTGGATCGATCAGATGAACCTGTCGCCCCTGGTGCTGATCATTGCATTGACGCTGTTCTACGTGGTGCTAGGGATGTTCCTTGATGGCATTTCCTCAGTCGTGCTGACCATGGCCATTGTCGAGCCGATGATCCGACAGGCCGGAATCGACGTGATCTGGTTCGGCATCTTCATCGTCGTAGTGGTGGAGATGGCGCAGGTGACACCGCCCATCGGCTTCAACCTTTTCGTTTTGCAAGGCATGACCCGGCACGAGATCTCCTACATCTCGAAGACTGCCATTCCCATGGTCGGCCTGATGCTGGTGATGGTGGTGATCCTTGTGGCCTGGCCCGAGCTGGCCACCTGGCTGCCGGAGAACATCCGCAGCACGCCGTTCGGCTAAGGAGCGGGCTGAGAGCATGCTGACTGCGCTTGCCTTTGTGGCCCGGCACGGCCGGGCCGCTTTGGTTCTGGGCCTTGTGGCAGGGCTTTTCCTGCCGGATCTGGCTCGGCTCCTGCGTACCTGGCTGCCGCAAATGGTGGCGGGACTGTTGTTCCTGACCGCCTTCCGCATCGGTGCCCGCGCCGCCCTTGGTGGCCTCTCCGAAGGGATGTCATCGCTGCGGGCGGTTCTGGTTCTGCAACTGATGCTACCTCTGGTGGCGCTGCTGCTCCTTTGGCTCGCCGGTCTCGCCGGAACGCCCGCGGCAATTGCGCTGGTTCTGATGCTGAGCGCCCCGTCAGTCACCGGCGCCCCCAATATCACCCTCTTGCTGGGACACGCGCCAGAGCCCGCCTTTCGCGTTCTGGTGCTGGGCACGGCGCTGATGCCGCTGACGGTGATCCCGGTCTTCCTGCTGGTGCCCGATCTTGGCGGGCTGGAAGCTGTCCTCTGGGCCACACTGCGGCTCATCGGCACTATCGCCCTCACCGTCCTTGCCGCCTTTGTACTGCGCCAGCTGATCCGCCCCGACCTGCGTCAGGCGGAGGTGCAGGCGCTGGACGGGATGACGACCCTGGCGCTTGCGGTGATCGTGGTGGGATTGATGGCGGCGCTGGGACCTGCGCTGCGACAGGATCCCTTCTTGGTCGCCAAATGGATGACCTTCGCTCTGGCTGCCAATTTCGGCATGCAGCTGTTGACCTATGCCGTGCTGCGCCGCCGGGGCCACGAAGCGGTTGCCGCCCCCTATGCCGTGGTCGCGGGCAACCGCAATTTTGCTTTGTTTCTGATCGCTCTACCCGCAAGCACCACCGATCCGCTGCTGATCTTTCTCGGCTGTTATCAGGTGCCGATGTATCTGACTGCTGTCGTGATGCACCGCGTCTATGCGCGCTCTCGCCCCGGAAAAAAGGCCGGGTAACACATGGCCCGCTGTCAGCCCGGGAATAGCTGTGCCATTTCCTTGTCGAACTTGGCCCAGCTCAGCACTGCCTTATTGCCCGCCAGACCGTGATAGTAGGACTTCCCGCTGGAGGTCGGCAGTCCGGCCCAGATCTTGGCCAGATTGTTCATAAAGTCATGGCGGCTCATATCCCCTGCCACGGTCGCGCTGAAGCCGGCCTCTTCGAGAAGCTGTTGCGCCAGCCGGTCTTGAAGCTGTGGAGAGAACCGGTCAGAGCGGTTGGCCCCCACATGTTTCACCAGCCGTTTCAGGGTGGCCGGAATGAACTGATAGCGGCCGATGGCATGCTGCTGACCAGGGGTGTCGTCGATCCATTTGTAAATATCGCCGATGGTCATATGCGTCGGCAGTTTCGAAGGACGGATCGTTGCCGCGTATTGCACCGCATCATATTGCGCCTTGCCCGCCTCGGCGCTGGCAATCAATTGCATCAGCCTGCGCGCCGCATCGCCACCGACAGTGCTGCGGCGCGTTACATCCCGGAACATGCTGGTGCCGCTGCGGCCCCGGAAAAGGCTGGCCAGATTGGCCTGCACCGCCTCCATCTCAGCCTCCAGATCGGGCTGTGCCCGTGTCTCTGTACTCGTGCGCGGAATGATCTCTGCCTTGGCAGGGATGGCCAGAACCGGGCGCCTGTCTCCCGCGCCCTTCTGAAAGAACTGTTCACTGACGATTGAGAACTGTTCGCTCGCCCCCAGACCGGAGGCCAGAAAAGAAAACGACAGGGCTGTAAACGCCAGTGCAGAATTGCGATGGGCCATGGAAACCTTCTGTTTCGAGCGACAAGCAGCCCTCATCCTGACCGGACAGAATTGATATTTCCTTTAATTGCATTCGAGAAAATACGCGAACCGCCCCTAAAACGGACAGGCAAAGGCCACCGCCCCGGGTTAGCCCGTCTCTGACAGGACCTTCTGCATCAGCACCAGATCCAGCCATTGCCCCCATTTGCGCCCGACCTGCGGCATGCGGCCTACCTCGGCAAAGCCAAGCGAAGCATGAAAAGCGATGCCGCCGGGATTGGCGCCACTGACACCGGCCACCAGCACATGGATGCCGTCGGCGCGGGCGACATCCTCAAGCCGCGCCATCAGCCGCCGCCCCAGCCCACGCCCTTGCGCTGCCGGAGCAAGCTGTATCGAATGCTCCGCCGTGTGCCGATACCCCGGCCCGCCGCGAAACGCGCCATAGGTCGCAAATCCAACCACCTGCCCGTCGACTTCGGCCACCAGATAACGCGGACCGCGTTCCCCGATGACGTCCTGCAGGGCAGCGGGGGTCTTTTCGTCGTTGGTAAAGGTGATCAGCGTATCCCGGATCATGTCATTGGCGATCCTTGCAATCGCCTCGGCATCCTCAAGGTCGGCCTGACGGATAAGCTCGGCCATCTTGTTTCCTCTGAGCTGTTCCAACCTGTTGTCGCCGCGGACCCTGCGCCCGCAGCATCGCATCCTTGGAGCAGCCATAGCACGGACAAGATCAGCGCATATTGCGAAAGAAGATCGGGGGGTGATCGCATCATGCAATCGGTGGCGGGGAGACAGGGATTCGAACCCTGGGAACGCTCTCACGTTCAACGGTTTTCAAGACCGCCGCATTCGACCACTCTGCCACCTCCCCGGTCAGCTGGCGGTTTAGGCCGCGCCAGCACATCGTGCAAGGGAAAATCGTGCCATCTTTTTCGAACAAGGAGTTGCGCCCGATGTAAACGCACGCGAAATAATGCCAATTGCCATGCTTTTGTGCCGCCCGCTTGGGGACAGGGTTTTCATGCAAGAAGACGCAGGCTATCATTTGCAAAATCAAACGATGACCGGGAACCCGGCAAGCAGCGCATCGCCGCTTTGAGCACAGGCAAGGGAAGAACCATGACACAGGCCAGAACTCGGGCCACGCCAATCGGAAAAACCGGCGCGCGGATCTGCGCGTCTGCTTTATGTCTGCTGATGCTGACCGCCTGTGAAGACGGCGCCGGGCTGCCGTTCCTGCAGCCCAAAGCCTCTGCGACCGACACAGCGCCGACATCCGCCAGCAGCACCAAACTGGTGGAGCGCGACGTGGAATCGCCGGATGTGTTTCAGGTGACCGAGGCCGGGCTTTGGGACGGGCGTCCCTCCCTTGGTGGTGTCTGGGTGGCCCACCCCGATGCGCAGGATCCGGAACGGGTCATCATCCGCAACAGCGCCAATGGAAAATTCGTAATCGGCGCCCTGTTCCGCCGCGAGCGTGAAATTCCCGGACCGCGCATTCAGGCCTCCTCGGATGCGGCAGCGGCTCTGGGCATGCTGGCAGGCGCCCCGGTCGAACTGAACGTCACCGCCCTGCGCCGCGAAACCGCACCGGAAGAGGTCGCTGCAGAACCGGCGGAGGATGCCGCAGATACCACGGCACAGAGCGAGGCACTGACGCCCGATGCGGTAGCAGAGGCACCGCTGGACCCGATCGCCGGGGCTGCTGCTGCCATTGATGCGTCGGCTCAAGACGCGAGCACGGCGGCTGCACCTGCAAAACCACAGCCCACGCCTGCGACGCCAAAAACACGCGTTTCGCCACTTGAAAAGCCTTATATCCAGATCGGCATCTTCAGCGTCGAGGCAAACGCCAATCGCACCGCAGGTCAGATGCGCAATGCAGGCATGATCCCGATCGTTTATGAGCAATCTTCCAACGGCAAACCCTTCTGGCGCGTTGTCGTCGGACCGGCACAGACCAAGAGCGAGCGCAGCCAGCTGCTGAAAAGCGTCAAACAGGCTGGCTTCTCGGATGCCTACGCGGTGACCAATTGACCTGCATGACGCCCCCAGCCCCGCGTCGCCTGCACACAGACCAACAAGGATGACACACCGGTGATCGATCTTGTCAAATCCGCACTGAAACTGACCGCCTGCGCCGGGTTTATGCTGAGCATTGCCTCTGTTCCGGCCTCGGCCTTTGATACAAAGGCCCGCGCCGCCTTCGTGCTAGATCAAAGCACCGATACGGTTCTGCTTTCGAAGAATGCCGAGGTACCTTTGCCCCCGGCCTCCATGTCCAAGCTGATGACGCTTTATGTGGCCTTTGAAGCCCTGAGCGATGGGCGGCTGACGCTGGATGAACAGCTGCCGGTCAGCGAACACGCGATGAGCTATGGCGGCTCCACCATGTTCCTGGACACAACCGACCGTGTCCGGGTCGAGGATCTTTTGCGCGGCATCATCGTGCTGTCTGGCAACGATGCCTGCGCGGTGATCGCCGAGGCCCTGAGCCCGGACGGAACCGAGGCCGGTTTCGCCCGTTACATGACCAAGCGCGCGCGCGAACTGGGCATGGCCAATGCCACCTTTGCCAATTCCAACGGTTGGCCCGCCGCTGGGCATCGCATGTCGATGCAGGATCTGGGCATTCTCGCTCAGCATCTGATCGAAGATTTTCCGCAGTATTACCCGCTGTTTTCAGAAAAGACCTTTGAATTTGATGGACGCGCGCCGTCGAACACCCGCAACCGCAATCCGCTGCTGACGCTGGGCATTGGCGCCGATGGTCTGAAAACAGGCCACACGAGTGAGGCAGGCTATGGCCTTGTTGGATCGGCCAAACAGGGCGACCGGCGGGTGATCTTCGTGATCACGGGGCTGGCCAGCACCAAGGCGCGTGCAGAGGAGGCAGAGGCCCTCGTTAACTGGTCGTTTCGCCAATTTACCAAGAAAACCATCGCCAAAGCTGACACCCCTGTCGCCGAAGCCGAAGTATGGCGCGGCGCTGCACGATCGGTAGGCCTGGTGCCGGCCGAAGATCTGGAAATCCTGGTGCCCGCCCTGACCGGCAGTGAGATCAACGCCGAGGTGGTCTACACCGGCCCCATCGACGCGCCGGTCCGCAAGGGCGACAAACTGGCCGAGCTGGTCTTCCAGCCCGATGAGTTGCCCGAGGTGCGCTTACCGCTGGTGGCGGCGAATGACGTGCCCGCAGGTGGCTTTCCGGTGCGGGTCAAGACCGCCGCGCAGGTTCTGATCAAACGCTTTCTGAACGGCCCCGAGGACGCGCTGTGACACCCGGTCCCGAACGCGGATTGTTCATCACCTTCGAAGGCATCGACGGGTCCGGAAAATCCACCCAGTGTCGGCTGCTGGCCGAGACGCTTCAGGCGGCAGGGCGCGAGGTGGTGCTAACTCGCGAGCCCGGCGGCTCCCCCGGGGCCGAAGAGATCCGGCGGCTGGTGCTGGAGGGCGATCCCGACAAATGGTCGGCGGAGACCGAAATCCTGTTGTTCACAGCCGCGCGCCGGGATCATCTGGAGCGCACCATCGAACCGGCGCTCGCCGCTGGCAAGGTGGTGATCTGCGATCGGTTTGCCGACAGCACCCGCATGTATCAGGGCCTGTCGCGCGGCGATCTGCGCGCTACGGTGGACCAGCTGCATGACCTGATGATCGGCCGTGAACCGGATCTGACCATCCTGATCGACATGGACCCGGCCACCGGCCTCTCGCGCGCCAAGGGGCGTCAGGGCACCGAAGAACGGTTCGAGGATTTCGGCCTGTCCTTGCAGGAAAAGATGCGCGCCGGGTTTCTGGCACTGGCGCAGGAATTCCCCGACCGGTTCCGCGTTCTGGACGGCGACCGTGCTCTGGATACGGTCGCGCAGGACGTTCTGTCGCAGGCGCTGGCGGCCCTTTCCCCCGAAGGACACCCGGTATGAGCGCGCAGGACGAGCTGCCGCGGGCAGATCAGGCCGCAGGCGCGCCACACCCGCGGGAAACCCCACAGATATTCGGCCAGAACAAGGCAGAGCAGGATTTTCTTACCGCCTTCAACTCGGACCGGTTGCATCACGGCTGGCTGTTGACCGGACCGCAGGGCATTGGCAAGGCGACGTTGGCCTGGCGCATCGCGCGCTTTCTTCTCGCACCCCCCCCGGCCGAGGACGGGTTGTTCGGCGCGCCGCCGCCAGCAACCACGCTCGACATCGACCCGGATCACCCGGTATCGCACCGGATCCACGCCCTGGCCGAACCGGGGCTGGCCGCGATCACCCGCAGCTATAACGACAAGGGCAAGCTGCGCGATCAGATCGTTGTCGATGATATCCGCGCACTGAACCGGTTCTTCGGCCTGTCTGCCACTGATGGCGGGCGCCGCGTGGTGATCGTGGATGCCGCCGATGACATGAACCCCAGCGCCGCCAACGCCCTCTTGAAAATGCTGGAAGAGCCGCCCGCGCGGACCACCATGTTTCTCATTTCGCATCAGCCCTCGCGCCTGTTGCCGACGATCCGCTCGCGCTGCCGCACGCTGCGCCTTGGCCCCCTGTCGGCAGAGGATATGCAGGCCGCCCTCAGTCAATCCGGGGCCGAGCTGCCAGAAAACGCCGATCATCTTGCGGCGCTGGCTGCGGGATCGGTCGGCGCGGCGCTGCGTCTTCTGAACCTTGGCGGGCTGAAGACATACGCCGAACTGGTGCAGATCCTCGATTCGCTGCCCCGTTTGGATCGCCAGCGCGCCATGGCGCTGGCCGAAACCGCTGCCCAGCGCGGCGGCGCGGAGAAATTCGAACTCCTGCTGACCCTGACCGAGGTCGCTATGGCCCGCCTTGCCCGCACCGGCGCCACCGGCCAGCCGCCCCAGCCAGAGGCCGCCCCCGGTGAAACCGCCATGTTGCAGCGCCTCGCCCCCGATCCGCACAAAGGCCGGGCATGGGCTGACCTTTCTGCCGAAGCAACGGCACGCGCCCGCCACGGTCAGGCCGTGAACCTTGACCCCGCCGCGCTAGTCCTAGATACGGTTTTCAAGATGCAGGAAACCGCGTCGCGCTGATCCCGACTCGTCCGGGCTGGTCTGGGCAGGTCCGGGGCTGCGGCGCACAAGACGACGAAAGACAGGCATGAGCAGCACATCCCTTCCCCAGATCACCGACAGCCACTGCCATCTGGATTTTCCGGATTTCGCTGGCGAGCTGGATCAGGTGATCGCCCGTGCCACCGAAGCCGGGGTCACCCGGATGGTCACCATCTGCACCAAGATGAAGAATGAACCCTCGGTGCGCGCCATCGCCGAAACCCACGCGCCGGTGTTTTACGCCGCAGGCACCCACCCGATGAGCGCGGCTGATGAGCCGCTGGTCAGCGTGGATGAACTGGTGGCGCTGGCCAAACACCCCAAATTCGTCGGCATTGGCGAAACCGGGCTGGACTATCACTACACCGCGGACAGCGCCGAGATTCAGCAGGTCTCGCTACGCAATCACATTTCCGCCGCCCGTGAAACCGGCCTGCCGCTGATCATCCACGCCCGCGCCGCGGATGACGACATGGCCCGCATCCTGTCCGAAGAAATGAAAAACGGCAGCTATTCCTGCGTGATGCATTGCTTCTCCTCCTCGGCGGAACTTGGCCGGGCGGCGCTGGATCTCGGGTTTTACCTGTCGATGTCCGGGATTGCCGCTTTCCCCAAAAGCCAGGAGCTGCGCGACATCTTTGCCGCCGCGCCCATCGATCGCATTCTGGTGGAAACCGACGCGCCCTATCTGGCACCGCCGCCGCACCGGGGCAAACGCAATGAACCGGCCTATTCTGCCCTGACCGCCAAAGTCGGCGCCGAGGCTTTTGGCATGGACTACGCCGATTTCGCGGCCCAGACGCAGGAAAATTTCGACCGGCTGTTCTGGAAAGCAGCGCAATATCAGGCGGCCGCCTGATGGCGGAACTGCGCTTTACCATCCTCGGCAGCGGCTCTTCGGGCGGGGTGCCGCGCCTTGGCGGTCACTGGGGCGATTGCGACCCTGAGAACCCGCGCAACAGACGGCGGCGCTGCTCCATGCTGGTTGAGCGCGACGGCCCGGACGGCACCACCACGGTGCTGATCGATACTTCGCCGGACATGCGTAGCCAGCTGCTGGATGCAGAGGTCGGACGTCTGGACGCGGTCGTCTATACTCATTCCCACGCCGACCACGTGCATGGCATCGACGATCTGCGCATGCTCGTCTTCAACATGCGCAAGCGGATCCCGGTCTACGCCGATGGCGATACCCAGAATGCCCTGCTGTCGCGCTTTGGCTATGCCTTTGTGCAACCCGAAGGATCGCCCTATCCGCCGATCCTGGATCTGCAAAGCATCAATGGCCCCTTTGTTATCGATGGCCCTGGCGGAGAAATCCCCTTCCGCCCCTTCGAGGTCGGGCATGGATCGATCGACGCGCTGGGGTTCCGGATGGGCGGGCTGGTCTATCTTCCCGACGTGGTCGACATCCCCGACAGTGCCCTGCCCGAGCTGCAGGATATGGATTGCTGGGTTCTGGACGCCCTGCGCCGCACCCCACATCCCACGCATTTCAACATGACGCAGGCGCTGGAGTGGATCGAGCGGATGCAGCCCCGGCGCGCGGTGCTGACCAACATGCATATCGATATGGATTATGCCACGGTCGAGGCAGAAACCCCCGATCATATCTCTGCCGCCTATGATGGCATGGTGATCCGCAGTCCGATCTAGGGCCGCCCAACCGGGCGAGCGCCCATTAGGACTACGACTATATGCTGCAAAGCCTGATCGACGTCATTCTGCCCGTTTTCCTGGTGGTCGCTGCGGGCTATGCCGCAACGATGAAGGGATATTTCACGCACAGCCATATCGAAGGGCTGATGAAATTCACCCAGAGCTTTGCCATCCCCTGCTTGTTGTTCCGGGCGATTGCCAATCTGGATCTCTCCAGCAGTTTTGACCCGACATTGCTCGTCAGCTTTTACACCGGGGCGGGGATCTGTTTTCTGATCGGCCTCTTCGGTGCGCGGCTGATCTTCAAACGCGACTGGGAAGACTGCGTGGCCATCGGCTTCTGCTGCCTGTTCTCCAATTCGGTTTTGCTGGGCCTGCCGATCACCGAACGCGCCTTTGGCCCCGACAATCTGACCGGCAACTATGCGATCATCGCGTTCCATTCGCCTTTTTGCTACGGCATCGGCATCACCGTGATGGAGATCGTCAAGAACCGCGGCAACGGCAGCATGAAGATGGCGCGCTCGGTGCTGACTGCGATGTTCCGCAACGTGCTGATCCTCGGGATTGCACTGGGATTTGCCGCCAACCTGATCGGCCTCACCATCCCCGGTGCAATTGACGATGCCCTGCAGCTTCTGATCCGCGCCGCGCTCCCGGCGGCGCTGTTCGCCCTTGGCGGCGTACTGGTGCAATACCGCCCCGAGGGTGATCTGCGCACTATCGCATTTGTCTGCGTGACCGCCCTGATGGTGCACCCGGCCATCGTCTGGTCCCTTGGCAGCACTCTTGGCCTGAAACAGGATCTGTTCCGCTCCGGTGTTCTCAATGCTGCGATGGCGCCGGGCTTTAACGCCTATATCTTTGCCAATATGTATGGCCGCGCCCGGCGCGTCGCCGCTTCCTCGGTATTGATTGCAACCGGGGCCTCGGTACTGACGGTGTGGTTCTGGCTCGTGGTCCTCACCTGAGGCACCCCCCCTGCCCGCCTAGGCCTCGCGCAGGTTCAGCCGGGCAGTCGCACCGCCCAGAGCAGCGGCTCATCAAAGTTATACATGACCAGCTGTCCGTCCTCGGCCAGTTCCATCCGGTTGACCAGACCCAGCTGCTGTAGGAACCCGCGCTCTGCGATCATCGTTTGTTCGTCACAGAGCCCGCCGCCGATATCAAACGGCGTGAACATGAGGTTCTGCAGGTCCGGCCCATAGGTGGTGGTGAAGCTGCGGCAGGGGCTGGAGCCGTAGAGCGTGCCCTCGGCAAAATCGAACCGCATTTCGTCAAAGCCCGCAATGTCGATGCCCTTTACCCGCTGCACGATCCAGGCGCCATCGAAACTCTCTGCCGTGGGTGAAACCATGGGGAACCCTCCACTGGGTGCATTGGCGTGCTCCGAGGCATAAGAAAATCCCGCCAAACTCCAACCGCAAACCCCGGCACTGACTGCCAGGATCACGGCCAGAAAGGGACCTGAAATCCTCATGTGGCAGAGCCGGTTATCGGGAAAATCGGCATAATCTCACCTTGGTGCATATGCCCCCAGAGTCTGCGCAGTCTGTACGGTTTCACAAGAAAAAAATTCTTGCCGAAACGTTAACCGCGTGCGACCCTGAAAGAGGCAAGTGTGTAGCGTGCTATTTTTAAACAGTTTTTCAGTCCAGGAGCTGCCCAATGCCTCTTGATGGATCTGCCGCGAAAGAAATCAAACAACAGATGGCAATCGCCCGCAAACGCGAGCTGGCCTTTGGTTTGTGTTTTGGCAAGAAGATCGAAGACTCGGTCTTTCTCACCCACAAGACCAAAGCCGCCAAGGTGCTTGGCAAGCAGGCGAAATCCGATGGAGAGACGCCGCAGTTCACCTTTGGACGGCTGAAACTGGACGGCAAGGAACTGACCCTCATTGTCGAAGGAAAGATCCCGCCGGGCATGGCCCGCAAGACCAAGAAAATGTTCATGGTCGTCGGGCTGAAATACAGCATCATCATTCAGAACCCCGACGGACAGGTCGTCGAGGCGGAAAAAGATGAGGACGAAGAGCCCCCCGCCGCAAAGGAGGCCGCAAGCGGCGAGACGGCGACGGAAACGGCAGAACCGGATGGCCCTTCAGCGCCCACAGGCGCCACTGATCCGGCAGAGGAGAAATGGGCTGCAGCCGCGAAAAAGGTCGAAGCCAACCTCGTAAAGCTGCGTCAGATCGCCAGGATTGATCTTTCCCGGGTCGAGACGCTTTGGAAGGCGTTGCAGGCCAAGGCGGACACCGGCGCCTTTGCCACGGCGCTAGAACATGTGGCCAAGCTGTCGGCCGAGATGAAGACTGCGGCCCAGGACGCCGCTGCGCGGGCCAAGCGGCAAACCCTGCTTGAGGCAAAGTGGCAGCAGGCAGAAGCCAAGCTGAAGCCGCTGATCGACGAGGTACTCTCCTTCAAGACAACCCAATCCGAGAAAATTCAGGCGGTCTGGGCTCAGATCACCGCGAGGGTGGAAGCCACGCCGCCTGATTTCGAAGGCGCGCTTAAGGCGGTCGGTCCGCTGGCACAGGCCATTTCCAAGGCTCGTCAGGCCGCGGCCGAGGCACCTCAGGAAGAACCGGCCCCGCCAAGCGGAGGGGCCGAGGCGGCCGAAGGCGGCGACACGACAACGATCCCCCGCCCGGACGCACCGGAAAAAGCGCCCGAACAATCCGCTCCGCCCTCAGGCGAAGCCGGTGGCGATACGGATGATACCGACCTTTCCGACCAGATTGCCCGTATCGAAGCCGCGTTGAAAGAGCTGCGCGACGGGCCGGTGAAGACCTATAACACCATCGTGCCCGAGGCGGTCAGCCAGACCCCGGACAAATGGAAGACCGCCCTGGAGAAAGTCGAGGCGCTGGCGAACGAAGCCAAGGCCAAGCCCGAAAGCAGCAGCACGGCCAAGCTGGACGCTGGCGAAAAGGCCCTTGCCGGGCTGAAAAGGCAGTTGCCACCGACACCGAAGCCAAGACCGGTTTTGGCAAGGCGCTGGCGATCTTTGACCTGCGGATGGTCCCCCTGACCAGCCATCCAAAGGCCGGGGCTCCGGAAATCACGCCCGAAATCGCCAAGATCAACGACATCCGCACGGACGCCATCGCAAAGGCAAAGGCTCACGATCTGAAAACCGCGACTGAGGCGCTCACGGCTGCTGAGGCCGAGATCACCAAGGCCGAGGTGCTGGCCGATGACTTTGCCCATTTCATGGCGCTGGACCCCGACCGCAAGGAGCTGGCCGACGCTGCGCGTGGGGTGACGGTCGGCGATCCAGCGATCGATGATGCCGCCCGCGAGATGGAACGCCTTTACGATGCGGCGCAGCAGGACAAGGCCGCGAAGAAATTCAAGGATGGCATCAAGAAGCTGGATGAGATCGCCGCAGTTTACGCCAAAACCGCCCGGGTGCGGACGCTGCGGGAAAGCTATGAAGACGCCCGGCCCAAGGCCAAGACTTGGGTCGATTACTGGGCCACGCTTCCCGGCGCTGTCAAAAACCTGCTGACGGTCAAGCTGGCCGAGGCGAATGGCTATTACAACGATTCCGATGTCGCCACGAGCAAGGACTACGCCGAGTCACTCAAGACCCTTGGCAAGTTCTGGCACCTGCGCGCATTTCTGGAAACCGAAATTCCCGTGGTGCAGCAATACGCGCCCAAGCTAACCGCCTTTGAGGCCAAGCTGAAAGAGTTCAAGGACCACGATGGCGCCTCGGGCATCCAGGTGATCATTCTGAAAATGGAAAGCGATCTCGCCTCGGCCAAGGCGGAAGCGGCGCTTCACAAATACTCAACCGCCATATCCCTGCTGGATGCCACGGCCGGGGATTGGGCTGCGACCACTGCACAGGCGGACGCCTGCAAGGCCTACAAGGAAAAGCGCCAGGTCGTTCAGGGCAAGATCGCACCGCTGAAGAACGTACCGCAAGCCGCAGGCATGCTGGCCGATGCCGAGGCGCTGCTGGCCGAAGCCGTGGCCCATGCGCTCAAGCTCGACTTCACCACGGCCAACACCTGCCTTGCGGATGCGGAAAAACGCATCGACAGCGCTAAGGCTGCGGCAGAAGCCTCGGTTGAACTCGACGGGCTGACCGATACCGCCGCGCTGGATAACCTGAAAAAGAAATGGGATCCGGCCTTCAAGGTCTTCACCGATATCCGGGACAAGGTGGTCGCGGCGGATACCGGCAATGATTTCACCGTGCTGATCGCCAAGGCCCAGGTGCCTGCTGCCGAGCCTGAAAAAGCCAAGAAGGCCAAGAAATATGACGACGCGCGCGCGCATCTGGACAGCGCCATCGCCAATCTGAAACTCGCCATGGTGCTGGTCCATCAGCATCACGCCTATGAGGAACTGAAAACCTCGCTGGGAACGCGGGTGGCTGGGCTGGCGGCGCTGAACGATGCCAATTGCCTGCAGCCGCATCTGGATGACATCACCCGTCTGACCAGCGAAGCAGACGATCTGATCAAGCCCGAGGCCTATGACTACGACGGCGCCGAGGCCAAGCTTGCCGCCGCACGCGCTATGGTCGACCAGGCCCGCGCGGAAGGTGAGCTCTACAAGACGATCAAGGCGGACCGAGCCAAGGCAACCGCAGTGATCGCCAAGATCACCACCGAGGGAGGCGATGTAGAAACACAGCTGGAGCATCGAAAGACCGAGATACAGGCGCTGATCGACGAGAGTATCCGGCTGCAAACCGCGCGGGATTTCAAAGGCGCCGCGGAGAAGGCCAAGGATGCAGCCGGTTGGGAAAAGGCCACCGACGCGGATCTGACGACACTCAAAACCGTGCTGGGCTGGGAAGGTCCCTATTTCAAGGTGCCCCGTGCCACGCTGATCGGACCGGGCAAGGAAGCCGGGGTACATCAGATCGCCCGCGCGGATGCGGATTTTGCCAAATATGAGGCGATGAAGGCCGCGCATACCTACACGGCCGCGCGCGGGATGTTCGAAAAGGCCTATCAAAAGATCGAGGCCTGCAAGGTTCTTCTCGCAGCGGCGGCGCCCTACCCTCAGGCGGTTACAGATGCGCAGGCAGCGGTCGATGCATTGGCCGCCGAAGGCAACGATGCCACCAAGGACCGGATCAAGGAGATGACAGACCGGCTGGCGGC
This sequence comes from Pseudophaeobacter sp. C1-32P7, assembly GCF_041008775.1. Lineage (NCBI taxonomy): Bacteria > Pseudomonadati > Pseudomonadota > Alphaproteobacteria > Rhodobacterales > Roseobacteraceae > Pseudophaeobacter > Pseudophaeobacter sp. C1-32P7. The sequence continues at coordinate 374,483 of NZ_JAXGFR010000002.1, forward strand.
AGCCAAGCTCGATACCACCCGGACCGACCTGACGGAAAACGATTACTCACAAGCCGTGAAGGAGTTGAAGGCTCTCACCGAGACCGCCAAGGCGTTGCTGACCGCGATCACCGGATCCTCGGCGTATGAAACCGCCCGGGCAGAGGCAAAGGCCAAGCTGGACGAGGCGCAGGCGCACAAGCAGGCCGACGCCATCGCGGCGCAGCTGACCCGGCTGACAGCCAAATATGACGCGCTGGTCAAACTGGCACCAAGTGACTACGCGACGGCAAAAACCATGGCAGAGGAAGTGGCAACCTCGGCCGAAGAGGCCCTGTCGACTGCCAAGACGCATGGCATCCTTGAAGTGGTGAATTCTGCCATTGGCGGCGACGAGGACAGCGCCCCGTGGTGGCCGCAGGTGCAGGCGGCGAAACTGTCGATCAAAGTTGTCGGCAGCCGTGAAAACGCCGATGTCGCAGCGGTACACCTGAAGACCGCGACGGCGGAAATCGAAAACTGCCAGAAAGACGGATTGGCGCCAAAGGTCGCCAAAGCGCATCTTCTTGCCGCGCTGGAGGCCTGCAACACGGCGGATGAGGTGATTTCGCAAAATGCCTTCATCACGCAGGAAATCGCCCGCGCCCGCACGGCCCTGACCCCGGTCGAGGACCACGAAGAAGCCGCCTATGTCGCCGTCGAGGTCGCCGAAGTTGAAAAGCTGCTGACTGGGGCGCAAACCGCTGCCAGAGGTGGCCAGAACTATGCTGCGGTCAGCGCCGATATCGAAAAGGCCATCGCCCTGACCAAGACGGCGCTGGAGCTGGCCAAGCAGCATAAGACGTACAAAGAGCTGCGCGCCGAACCGGAAGTGGAGCCCCGTCTGGCCGTGCTCGAAGGGCACGAACACCGCTACGCCATCAAACCCAGCATCGACACCATGCGCAAGAAACTGGCGGATGCCGCGGCGCAGGACGCAGGTAAACAGCCTGCAGATGCTATCAAGCTGCTGGAAGAGGCACGCGCCATTGGCACCAGCGCCTATGTCATGGCGCAGATGCGGGCCAATACGCCGCCAGACCCGGCAGACATCGAGAAAATCCTGGCACGCCCGGGTGGCACCGCCGAGCTGGATGCGATGATCGACAATCTGGAGCCGGAAGCCCAGCGCGCGGTGGTCAAGGTCGCCTTCAAGGCGCGCTTTGGCTGCGATATCAAGAACTTCAGCAACAAGAACTTGGCGCCAGCCACCGAAATCGCCGATGGCGATCTGAAAGGCCCCAATATCGTGGCCTTCTACAAGGCAATGCAAGACCTGCCGCTGGACCACACGCTCAACAATGACTCGCTGAAGAAATTCGCCATCAACGAAGCCGACAAAGGCGGATCCATGTACCAGGGCAACGAGAAACGGATCGTGATGCACGAAGGTGATGCGGGCCTATCGCCCAACTATGCCTTCGGCAGTGATGACGCGGTCGGCAGCCTGGATGATGCGGCCACCCCGGAAGAGCGCGCCGAGCTGGAAAAATGCAAACCCGCGAACGAAGAACCGGTGACCTATTTCAACTGGAACACCCTGCACGAGGTTGGCCATGCGGTGGATGACAAACACGGTTTCATGAACAGCAACGGCAGCAAAAAGGATTTCGGTGGCTGGACCGAATACGGCATGGCGATTTCGGACATCGCCGAGAAATTTGCCAAGAAGTTCAAATACGACAAAGACTATATCACCGAATACATGGCCCATAGCACAAGCGCCCATGCCCCGGACAAACCCGCGGACGAGACCTGCACGGACGAAGAATGGGAAACCCGGCGCGTTCAGGTTCAGGCGCATATCGATAGCGCCTCGGAGCCCGCAAAACCATGGTCCAGCATGACCTCTGCCAAGAAGCTCGCGATCGACGGGGTGGTGTATCAGGAGAGTTATACCAACAGCTGGACCTCCTATCTGCTTGGCGCACGCGCCAAGGGCATGACCGGCTACCAGTTCCGGGCGCCGGGCGAATGGTTTTCCGAACTTTATGCCGCCTATCACTCGGGCAAGCTGAAACCGAACCATCCGGCGATTGACTGGTTGTCCAAACTCTGACTGATCGAAAGGCCGCCGACCGATGTCCCTGTTTCATCCCGTCAATCTGCTCTGCCCGCAATGCGAGGCGCCCGTGTCCATGTCCGCCGTCGGCAGTGTCAACGCCGACCGTCGTCCCGACCTACGGGACGACATCCTGGAGGACCGGTTTCAGGACGCGGCCTGCCCCGCCTGCGGCGAGAGTTTTCGCCTGCAACCGCAGTTCAATTACCTCGACGCCGGGCGCGGGCAATGGATCGCTGCTATGCCCGCCAACCGGTTGCGCGATCATCTGGAGCTGGAGGATGAGGCCAATGATCTGTTTTCCACCAGCTATGGGTCGCAGGCCCCCGCTGCCGCGCAGGAGGTCGGCAAAGGGCTAACCGTGCGACTGACCTTTGGTTGGCCAGCGGTGCGGGAAAAATTGCTGCTGCGGCAACTGGAGTTGGACGATGTGATCGTCGAGATGATGAAACTGCATATCCTGCGCAGCGTAGAAACCGCCCCCTTGGCCGAAGGCATTGAACTGCGACTTGTCGATGTGGACGAAGAGACCGGCAGCTATGTCTTTGCCTGGCTGGAAACCGCATCGGAAAAATACATCGAATACCTGAACGTGCCATCAGAGCTGTATCAGATAATCCGTGACAACCCGGAGGGATGGGCCGCGATCCGCGGTCGGCTGGAGACAGGACCTTTCGTCGATATGCAGAAACTCTACATGGGTGAAGGCCGCCATACGGGCGATGAACGCCAGGCAGGTTAACACCGCGCAGCCGACACTCAGCGCAAACCGCGGCGGCGGAGGGGCAAAAACGTTCCTCTTGTCGGGCAGACATCAGGCGATCTGCCCTGCCACTAGGTGCGGTTAAACCCATCCGTGCCCTGCCCTTTGCGAGTGGAAACGCAGGCCATAGAAAGTGGTTTCCACCGTAGAATGCATCAAAATTTAGCTCAAAACCGACAACTTGTAACATGTTCCCGGCACTACTGTTGCGTGGCAGCTACGGCTGTGTATGCTCCCAGACACATCCGAAATGACAGAAAGGTAAGTGGGCTTCATGCAGGATCTGACCCCGGCGACACTCGACAACAATGCAATCGAAAGCGCGGAGGATCTGTCGTCCATCGCTTTCAGTTTCATGGCATCAAAGGCGCTGTTCACCGGTCTGCATGTCGGTATCTTTTCACTGCTCGCAGACGGCCCCAAGACGGCCAAAGAACTGTCAGAGGCTGCGGATGTGCCGCTCAACCGCATCGTCACGCTGACAACCGCGCTGGCCAGCGTCGGGTTGCTGAGCAACACGGACGATGACAAGATCAAGAATTCCCCCGCCGCGCAGAATTTCCTTTCGAAAACATCGAAATACGATTTCGGCGATTATCTGCGCTATCAGATCGACCAACAGATGTACCCCTTCCTGCTGCAGCTGAATGCGGTGATGAAAGGTGAACTCTCCGAGGATGCAATCGCTTCTTACCGGCACTGGATGGCGGATGAAGAACAGGCTTCGGTCTATTCCGAAAGCCAGCACGCCGGCTCTCTTGGCCCGGGGCGCACACTGGCCCGCACTGTGGACCTGTCCCATGCCAAGACCCTCTTGGACGTGGGCGGCGGCACCGGCGCGATGACCATCAGCCTGTGCAACGAATATGAGAACCTTGAGGCCACCATCATCGACTTCCCCAACGTGGCAGAAATCGGCTGGGGTTTTGTCTCCGAGGCCGGTCTGATCGACCGGGTGCGCTATATTCCAGGCAACGCCATCGAAATCCAGTGGCCAGGCAATCAGGACGCCATCCTGATGTCCTATCTGATGAGCGGCGTTCCCGGCGACGACGTCGAAGGCCTGCTGACGAAAGGCTTTGAGGCGCTGGCTCCCGGTGGCAACCTGATGGTGCATGACTTCATGGTGGAAGAGAACCGCCGCGGACCCGCGCTGGCCGCACTCTGGCAGTTGCAGCATATGGCCTTCACCCCCGACGCCCGTTCGCTGTCGGTGGGCTGGCTGACGGAAATGGGCAAAACGATCGGTTTCGAGGTAGAGACCGTCGACAACCTGATCCCGGCGATGACCAAACTGGTCGTCTTTTCCAAACCTGCCTGAGCCGGGGGAGCGAAGATGTCGACATTTCGCGTACACGAAGAGCCGCTTCAGCAGGAGTGGCTGGATGCCTATGGCCACCTGAACGAAGCCTACTATCTGGTCCCGTTCAGCAATGCGACATGGAAACTGCAGGACCGTTTCGGGATCGGTACCGCATATTTCGAGGAAACGGGCTGCGCGCTATATACGCTTGAGACGCACCTGCGGTACGTGGGGGAAGTGCGCGCTCCGGCAACCTTGTCAATCGAAGCGGCGATCCTGGGCGTGGACAGCAAACGTTTGCAGATCGGGCACACAATGTGGTCGGCTGATCAGGAATGCGCGACCTTTGAATGCATGCTGCTGCACTACGATACGCGACAACAACGGGCGACAGCTTTCCCCGAGGCAGTTTATAATAGCCTTTTGGATGCCGTCCTGTCCCCGCCCCCGGAATGGGCCGGGCGGGCTGTGCGCCAATTGCGCGGAACTACTCCCGGTTGACGCCACCCCGACCAGCTGGTCTGCCTTTACCTGCAAGGTCCGTGGCTGCAGCCTCAAAGGCATCAAGGTGCGCATATGAGCCCTGCAACAGGTTTTCATAGATGTCCGCCAGAGCAGTGTCCGGCACGGCCTCGGCCGCAGCCGCGATATCGACGATGTCTTTCTCCTCGATCGCCACACCGACCTCCAGCGCGTCTTCTAGCGAGGTCAGCCCCTGCTCCAGAAGCGTGTCGTACATCTCCTGCAACTCGGGATTGGAGAATTCGCCAGCGGTGTCGAAAACGAAGGAATCGACATCGACGCCGATCTTCTCTGCATAGTCGACAAGCGCGTCAAAGTGCTGGTCTTCGGACTCCTCGATATTGGCGAAGATCTCCTCTCCATAAACATCGTAAAAGGCCTCGTAGAGATCGCCCGCAAGCTTTTCCTCTTCGATCATGAACTTCAGCTCTGCGATGGCCTCAGCGCTCAGCGTCACAGCAACAGAGGCATCATCGGTTGATACCGTTTCAACCTGCTGTGTCTCAGCTTCGTTGCGGTGCCATTTGCCACCGCCAATACCTGTATCAAGGCCGGTTTCGGCCGACAGCTTAACACGGTCGGCGCCTTCGAAACTCACTGTGTACTCGCGGTAGGAAACACTGTTCATGCTCATGTCTTTCTCCTGTGCCGGTTGCTGATCTCAAGGTGAACGAGGCCCGGCGCGCCCATTACATTCGGAAAAATATATATGTAAATTGGCTCGTGAATTGAAACTGGCCTGCCAGCAGACCGGCGTTGCGCCGCTGATTTGGCAGCGAAATTTTGCCGTGTGCCCGCTGCAACGACTGCACTCGTGACGTCGTGCCGCAAGCCTTGGAAGCCGATTGGCAACCTCTGCATGCTGCCAGACATGCCAGCGCATGCGTTCTGACAACAGCCATTAGAATGCTTAGAGCACATTTCAAGATCGCATTGGAGAGATCGGAGCAAAGCCTCACTGCTGAGAGGCCCACTCACGTCGAGCACCTAGGCGATCGGGATCTTTGCGACCTCGGATTTGAACCATTCGCCAAAGGCAATGAGCCGCGGATCGGGGAAATCCGTATCCGGATAGACCAGCCACATCCCCCGTCCGGTGGTCAGGCGGGCCTCATTGAGGCGCACAAGATGCCCAGCAGCCACGTCGGCAGCGGTCAGGCTGACATCGGCCAGCGCAGCACCATGCCCGGCAAAGGCAAGGTCCACGACCCGCGCCCGGCTATCATAGGCAACCATGTCCTGTGGTGGCGCCCCCGCATAACCCAAAAGGTTCAGCCAGGCCTGCCAATCGTCCTTGCGGCCCTCGATGTAGGCCAGGGTCAGCTTGGCAATCTCATCGGCGGACAGTGGCAGACGCCGCCCCGAGACAACCGAGGGCGCCGCCACCGGCACCAGTTCATCACGGTGCAGTTCGACTGCGGTCAGCCCGGGCCACTCCCCGGTGCCGTAGCGCATGCCACCATCAAGATCCGATTTGCGAAAATCGGTATCCGTGGCGCTCATCTCCGGTTCGACCGTGATCTCCGGATACATGGCATGAAACCGCGACAAGCGCGGCAATACGATGCGATTGCCGTAAAAGGGCGTGACCGCCACCCGCAATGTCCCGCTCATCGGATTGCCCTGCAGTTCAATCGCAGCGGCCTCAATCGTGTCGAAGGCCTTGCCGATCCGGTCTGCAAAACGTTTTGCCGCGTCGGTCGGTTGAACCGCACGCCCACGACGCCGGAACAGGCTCATCCCAAAGGCTTCTTCAAGCGATTTGACCTGATGGCTGATGGCGGCATTGGTCACGTTCAGCTCGGCCGCAGCCTCCTTGAAGCTTTCATGCCGGGCGGCAGCTTCGAAGGATCTGAGGGCGTTTAGGACAGGGAGACGTCGAGGCATGGCACCACAATCAAAATTTTCTAATCCATAGTGCTAGAATGTTTCATTTTTATCAACCACGAGATTTTGATAGCCATGGTTCCGCAAAACTTTGAAGGCGCCCGCTCATCGGCCCAAGCCGATCAGCAGCCCACTTGCCCCGCCGCCGCCAAGACAACGCAGCGCGGCCTGTCACGGCAAGGACGGCGCGCGCAAAAAGCGGTCCCGCCCTTATGGCGACCGCTATGGAACCGATTGAGGACCAAGAACCATGTGTGGATTTGTTTGTTTCTGGAATATCAGCGACGCCGGACTGGCCGAGGAGATGATCGCGAAGATCGCCCATCGCGGCCCCGACGAGGTGCATGTCCTCCGGCATGCAGATACCCCCACCATCGAGCCCCCTGCAACAGAGACCGCCTTCACCATGGCCCATTGCCGGTTGTCGATCATCGGCCCCGAGGACGGCGCTCAACCGATCCACCAAACGGGAGACATGCTGGTCGCCAATGGCGAGATCTACAACCACGCCGACCTGCGGGCTATCTTAGGCGATGCGGCGTTTGAAACGGCTTCGGACAGCGAAACGATTATGCACCTGTTCCGCTCCGGGCGCTCCCGCTGGGTCACCCAGCTGGATGGTATGTTCGCCTTTGTCCTGATCACCAAGGACCGCATCATTGCCGCGCGCGATCCCTTGGGGATCAAACCGCTCTACATGGCGCGGCTGGGCGACGGGCTGGTCTTCGCTTCCGAGCTGAAAGCGTTCGACGGCGTCCCGGTCGAGCAGGTCGAAGCGGTCCCGCCCGGACATCTGTTCGACAGCCGCACCGGCTGGCGGCAATGGTATCGCACGCCTCAGGGCGCCGCAGCGGCTGAGCCTGATCTCGATATCAACGGCACCGCGCAGGAGCTGCGTCTGGTGCTGGAGGGGGCCGTTTCCAAATGGATGGTCGCGGATGTGGAGGTCGGCAGCTTCCTCTCCGGCGGGCTGGACAGTTCGATCATCGCGGCGCTGGCGCAGAAGGCACGCAAGGCGCAGGGACTGGGTCCGCTCAAGACCTTTGCCGTCGGCACCAAGGGCAGCCCCGATCTGGTCGCCGCGCGCGCCGTGGCCGACCATATCGGATCAGACCACTACGAGACCGTCTTTACCGCGCAGGACGTGGCAGAGGCCTTGCCGCATGTCCTTTATCATCTGGAATCCGCTGATGTGGACCTGGTGCGCTCAGCGCTGCCCACCCTGTTCGCTGCGCGGCTGGCACGCGCCAAAGTGAAGGCGGTGCTGACCGGTGAAGGCGCCGACGAATTGTTCGCCGGCTATACCTACCACCACGAGTATGTCGACGATCCCCGGGCGCTGGCGGATGAGCTGACCCGCTCCCTTGGCACCATGCACAACATCAATCTGCAACGGGTCGACCGCGTCACCATGTCCGAAAGCCTTGAGGCCCGCACGCCGTTCCTCGACCGGGAGCTGATCGATTTTGCCCAGGCCATCCCCGCCGACCTGAAGATGCGCCGCACCGACCCCGATGCCCCGGATGCAACCGGCGCTACAACGGAAAAATGGATCCTGCGCAAGGCCTGCGACGACCTGCTGCCGCCGGATCTGGTCTGGCGCAAGAAGGCGCAGTTCGACGAAGGCTCCGGCACCGTCGATGCGCTGGAAGAGGCTCTTGCAGCGCTGATCGGCGGCCCCGTCACCCGGCAGTCAGAAGGCGCGCTGTATGAACACCTGCTGCGCGAGGCCTATCGCGACCCCGAGCGGATCCTGGAGGCAGCCGGGTCCTGGGAGGCAGACCGGGTGGTCGCCTGAACCACCGCCTGCCCTCGTCACTAAGAGCACGCGCCCTGATGCAAAATCATCAAGGCGCGCGCTTTTGCTTGTCGGTATATTCGTCTCAGGAACCGCCGGGCACCACAGTCAGCCCCAGCATGTTCCAGCTTTGCATGCCACCGCGATAATAGTAGATTTTCTCGGCCGGGAAGCCCGCCTCGATCATGCGGCGCGCGGCCGTCGGGGATTGGCCGCACCATGGCCCGTTGCAGAACAGGACGACCGAAGGCACCTCGCCCTCGCAGATCCAGCCATCGAAATCCACCTCGCAACCGAATTCCCCCAGCCGGTCGGCCGCCTCGGTATAAGGCACCGACATGGCACCCGGAATTGTGCCTTGCTCATATTGCGGGCGAACGCGCCCATCGACAAGCAGCGCCTCCCCCGATTTCAGGAACTCCAGCACTTCCAGCTCGCCGATGGTTGTCACGCCCGGCGCAGGGGTCATCGGCTGGATGCAAAAATTGGGGCACGGACGCGAGGTTTTGGTCCAAGGTTCACCCAGACGCGCTTCGGGATCCTGATTGCGCTTGATCTCAACAGCGCCGCCAGGCGTTGTCACGGTCACGCTCATCATGTCCTTTGTGATGCCGACCTTATCCGCCAGTGCAGGCGCCGCGATGGCGGCTATACAAAGGCCCAATAGCATTCCACGCATGTCTGAATCCTCCCTCATCTCGTGCGCTTATCACATTCTAAAATTCGAATAACACACAGTCGAGGCATTTTTGATGCGTTCAGATCTCTCTCACTGCCTATGCCCGACGATCCTTGCAACGGCTATGATCCTTGCAGCGGCTATATGGAAGCTCCCCCAAGCGGCCCGCAAGCTTATGAAATCAATAATTTTTGCGCGCGGCGTATTCTTATGAATCGATTTCGCCACGGGTAAATCGCATATCGAGTTCGGACTGCGCGCCGGACGCTTTGCGCTGCGATGACGTCCCGTCGCCCCCGCGCCCCAGCCAGATCAGCCCGGCGACCACCAGACCCAGGTCGATCATCCAAAGCACGGGGCCAAAGATCATTCCGACCCCGTGACTATGGTCCCAGCCCACCATGTGCCCGTATTCTCGCGCCCTAACTGTCGCGGGCACGCCAAGCAGAACCGACAAATAGACCGGCGGGACCACAGGCCCCACCGGTTGTTTCAGTATCGGCCGATCCTGAAGGCGCCGCTTACATCTTGCCGCCGTAGACCGGGAAGAAACTATGTTCGCCATAGTCCTTGATCTTCTCGATGGACTTCAGTGCATCCATATCTGTGTCGGAGATTTCGAAATCCACCGCCGCGTTGTTGGCCATGTGATCCGGGTTTCCGGTCTTCGGCAAAGGCAGCAGGCCCAGCTGCAGACAATAGCGAATGCCAAGCTGCGGGATGCTGACGCCGTATTTCTCGGCCATTGCGCCGACCTCGGTATTCTTGAACAGCTCACCATGACCGACAGGCGAATAGGCCTCGACAAGGATCCCTTTGCTCTTGGTGTAGTCGATCAGGTCAAAGGGCGTGTTGCTGATATGGGCCAGGATCTGGTTCAGCATCGGTTTGACGGTGGCGTTCTCGATCAGGTTGTCGAGATCTTCCTTCTGGAAATTGGACACACCGATGGCGCGCAGTTTGCCTGCTTCAAGCGCCTCTTCCAGCGCTTTCCACGCGGCAAGATTGCCTTCGAAGTACCGGTCGTCGCCTGCAAAATTTTCCCACGGCTGCGGGCTGTGGATGATCATCAGATCGATATAGTCCAACCCCATCGTGGCAAGAGAGCCGTCGATGGCTGCCTTGGCCTCGTCATAGGTCTTGATGCCGGCGTCCAGCTTGGTGGTCACGAAAATCTCGCCGCGGTCCACGCCGCAGTCACGGACTCCTTCGCCAACACCGCGTTCGTTGGCATAGGCCTGCGCGGTGTCGATGTGGCGATAGCCAAGGTTCACAGCCGCCTTGACCGCATCCGCAACTACCGCGTCGTCGATCATCCAGGTGCCAAGACCAAGTTTCGGAATCTCGACGCCATTGGAAAGAGTGTAAGTTTCTTGAAGGATCATTGGGGTTTTCCTTTGTCATAGTGTATCGCCAATGGCTCCCCTGCCGTCGATCGAGCGGCAGAAGTTCCAGTGCGTATCTGATGGGGTGGAACTTATGGCAGGCAGGCTCCTGCGATAATCCATGCAGAATTGAACCCACTGATGAGTTCAGATCATTAATGGCGGAACGCCAAGGCGGCGCGCACTGTGCCATGCGTCCTTGATGCCCGCGGCAACTATCGCCGATGCAAGACCCTTGGGCAGCGAGCAGGTCTAACCCGCCTGCTCGCCCCAAAGATCAGCCGTTGTAGTCTTCGTCGCTGACCTTCTCCATCCAGTCAACGGCGACACCATCGATGCTTTCCTGGATGGCGTGGTGGCTCATGGCGGTGTCAGGCGATGCGCCGTGCCAGTGTTTTTCACCAGCCGGGAACCAGACTACATCGCCTGCGCTAACCTCTTCGACGGGGCCGCCTTCGCGCTGCACACGTCCGCGGCCAAATGTGATGATGATGGTTTGCCCTGCCGGATGAGTGTGCCACGCGGTGCGGGCGCCGGGTTCGAATGTCACATGGGCACCGCTGACCCGCCCGGGGTCTTCGGCCTGAAACACCGGGTCGATCCGGACCGAGCCGGTGAACCAGTCTTCGGGGCCCGGTCTGGACGGCGCGCTGCCGGAACGGATGATTTTCATGGTTGATCTCCTTTCATGCGCGGTCAGCCGCGCAGTTTTTCAAATCGATAGGTCAGCGCCGGACCGCCGGGCTGCACATAGGCCAGCTCGACCGTCGCCATGGCAAAGGGTTCGACAAAACGCCCATTGCGCAGCCCCCCGGTTTCAAGCGGTTCAAACCCGATGTCCCGGATCAGCGTTCCTGCGATCTCTTTTGCCTCCGCATCATCACCATAGGTAAAGACCTGCGGCGCGGGCGTTTGTCCCTTTCGGTCAAACACAGGCCGGAAACTCTCGGACGGGATGGTGTTGAAACACGACACCCAGCGGGCTTTGGGCCGGGCCTTGGCCAGCTCTTCGGCGCCCGAGGACGTTGTGCCCACCACCAGCTCTGTGTTGCTGTCATTCAGCGGCACGCAGCAATTGAGCACGACCTTTCCCGCCAGATCTCCGGCCTGCTGCAGGACATCGTCGATGCGTGACCAATGCACCGCAATAAGCAGCACATCCGCTCCTGCGACCGCGTCGGCAACCGTGCCCGATGTTCCGCCGCAATCGCCTGCGAGACGCGCGAGCTTGGCAGTGCTGCGAGAATAGGAGAAACACACGTCATGACCACAGGCTGCCCAGAGTGCGCCAAGCTTGGCGCCCATAAGGCCGGAGCCGAGAATTCCGATCTTCATCCATCTCTCCTTCTGACTTTGCTGCCTTTCCCAAACCTTCATGCGGTCTTATTGCCCGCGATTTTCAAACACCTCTTTGGCAATGGGCATGGCCGAGAATACCTTTGGCCAGCCCGCGTAGAAGGCAAGGTGCGACAGCATGGCCCCAGCTTCCTCCTGCGAGAGACCATTGTCCATGGCGCGGTTCAGGTGAAAGGTCATCTGCTCAGGCTGACCTGCGGCGATCAAGGCGGCGACGGTCACAAGGCTGCGGTCGCGGGGGGCAAGATCTGGGCGCAGCCAGAGGTCCAGAAACAGCACCTCGCGGGTGTTGTCGACAACACCGATACTGACGTCGCTATAAAGGCCACTGACAAGCTTTTCACGGGCGGCTTCGGCCTCTTTATTGAGCGGCAACAGATCCGGGGACACGGGCGGCAAGGCATCGATCGACACGCCGCGAGCGGCAAACACAGGCGCTGCGGCCTCGGACGCTGCGGTTGCATTGCCAAAACCAGTGTAGAAGGCCAGGTGGGTGATCGTCTCGGACAGCTCTGCCGGGGTCACGCCCGCGTCCAGTGCCAGCGCGACATAGCTGCCAAGATTTTCCGTTTCGTGACGTGTCACAAGCGCTGCGAATGTCAGCAGTGCACGGTCACGCATCGACAGCGCCTCATTGGTCCATTCCGAGCCGAAGATCGTATCCGTGGCATAGGCTTCCAGCGCCGGGGAGACTTGCCCCACTGCATCGGGCAACGTGGTTTTCACATCCTGGGCAAAGGCCGGGCTGGTCATCAGCGCAAAGGCAGAGGCGGCAATAGAGGTCTTCATCGGGATCTCCTGTTGGGTTGCTTCTGCCTGATGATGTGGCCCCTTTTTCCGAAAGCTTAATGCGCGTCCTGATCACCCCACTCATGATGCCATTTCATGAATGCCTAGCCTCATACCCTTCCTTTGGTCTCAGCCGCGTTCACGCAGAGCCTCCAGCACCACGCTGAACGCCGAGGACGGGCGCTGGCGGCTGGGGTAATAAAGGTGGAAGCCCGGAAAATAGGGAGAATAATCGCCAAGGCACATCTGCAGCGCGCCACTGTCGAGACGCGACTGGGCAAGGCGTTCCGGGATGAGGGCAAGACCATGCCCATCCGTGGCCGCCTGCATCACTGGATTGACCGTGTTGAAACAGGCCTGACCTTTGACTTTGACGTTGATCTCGTTGCCGTCCTTGTCCTCAAACTCCCAGGCATAAAGCGCGCCGTGGGTGGAAAGACGCAGGTTGATACAGCGGTGATCGGACAGGTCCTGCGGCACCTTTGGTGTGCCCATTTCCTTGAAATACTCAGGGGCACCGACACAGACCATCCGCTCATCCGGGCCGATCCGCATAGCGATCATCCCCTCGCTGACCTGATCACCATAGCGCACCCCTGCATCGCATTGTGACGCCGCCAGATCGGTATAGCCGTAGTCCATGACAAACTCGATATTCACCGAAGGATACTTCTTGAGCACCGGCGACAGCTTGGGCCACAGGATGCTTTCGATGGCGTATTCCACTGCCACGATCCGCACTGTCCCCGTTGGCTGATCCTGCGCGTCATTCAGCGCCTGCAACCGATTTTCGATCTTCTCGAAACAGGGGTTGAGCGTGGCAAGCAGGTCCTCTCCCTCGATGGTCGGGGCAACACTGCGTGTGGTGCGCGTCAGAAGGCGCAAGCCCAGCCGCTGCTCCAGCCCCTTGATTGTATGGCTCAGCGCGGATTGCGACACGTTCAGCCGTGCCGCAGCCCGCGTGAAACTGCGCTCTTCCGCAACAGCGGCAAAGGCAATCAGGTCGTTGATGTTCTCGCGTATCATGAAAGGGGCCGGGATTTGTGTGTTGTTGCTCATGGTCGTTCTTCCACAATCTATGTCCGGCCTTCATGAAATCGATGGTTAAGTTGCGCTTCAGTCGAGGTATTCCTCCTCCGTGACCTTCTCACCCCAACTGACGGCCGAGCCATCGACCACGGCCTGAATGGCGTAATGTGTCACCGATGTGCTGTCGCTTGCGCCGTGCCAGTGTTCAACACCGGGCGGGCACCAGACCACATCACCGGCCTTGATGACCTGCTTGTCCTGACCGCGCTCCTGGGTCCAGCCGGTGCCATGGGTAACGACCAGCATCTGCCCTGCCGGATGCGTATGCCAAGCAGAGCGGGCGCCGGGAAGAAACGTCACCTCGCCAGCGCTGACATTATTCATCTGGGGGCCGAATACAGGGGAGATATAGGCCGTACCGGTAAAGACCGTGCCGCTTCCAATTTGGCCGGGCCGGTCTTCGTGCCGGCTGATCTCCACGGATTGGGCAAAGGCGGTTGAGGCGGCGAGCATGAGCGCGGGGGCCGTGAGCATGAGTTTCATGGCATTTGTCCTTTTTGGTTGATCGCGTTGGATAGGACAAAAGGTAGAGAGCTCCGCCAGCCGGATCATGGGCCTGTTCTGCACAGCATTCATGACGGCTTCTCATGAATGCTGTGCAGCAGGCCGGGATTATCCAATGCGGAGAATGGAGTATCTTGGTCCTGTACCTCGTAGCCAACCGTCCAAGGAGATCCCCATGTGTGAAGCCTGCAACCAAAAGGCCGAAATCCTGACCCGCGAGGGCGAAAGCCGCCGGTCCTTCCTCGGCGGCACCGCGGCTATGGCAACTGCCCCGCTCGCCGCTGCGGCCCTGTCCAGCGCGGCCAAGGCGCAGGAGGCCGCAAGCCCGCTTGGCGCCAGCAATGTACAAAGCTGGGCCGCCTTCGACACCAGCGGATCCTTTGCACCGCACACCATCCCTCGCCGTGCAGCCGGTCCAAAGGATGTGGTGGTCGAAATCCTGTACAGCTCGATCTGCCACTCGGACATCCACACCTACAAAGGCGACTGGGGCATGCCGACCTTTCCGCTGGTCCCTGGCCATGAAATGGTGGGCCGTGTCACCGGCGTCGGCGCCGAGGTGACCAAGTTCCGCGAAGGCGACATCGCAGGTGTAGGCACCATGGTCGACAGCTGCGGCGAATGTGCGAACTGTCTCGCTGACCGGGAACAGAATTGCCTGAATGGCACCACCTTCACCTACAACTCCCCGGACAAGATCTCGGGCGGGGTCACATATGGTGGTTACTCGAAGAAGATCGTCGTGAAAGAGGACTTTGCCCTTCGCATTCCGCCGGGGGTGGATGTCGCGGGTTTTGCGCCTCTGCTGTGCGCAGGTATCACGACTTTCTCGCCGATCAACCACTGGGATTTGCAGCCCGGGCAGCGCTATGGCGTGATCGGCATGGGTGGTCTTGGCCACCTTGCGGTAAAGCTCGCCGCTGCAAAAGGTGCCGAGGTTGTCGTCTTCACCACATCCAAGGATAAGCTGGAGGACGCGAAATCCTTTGGTGCATCCGAGGCTTATCTCTGGTCCAATGAAGACGCCATGCGCCGGCAGATGGGCAGTTTTGATCTTATGCTCTCCACGGTGCCGGTGGCCTACCCGATGCAACCATTCCTCAATATGCTCAAGCTCGACAAGACCCTGGTCAATGTTGGCGCGCTGTTCCCCATCGAAGGGGCGCATGGCATGATGATGGGGTTCGGCCGTCAAAGCCTGGCAGGTTCGATGACCGGTGGCATCGCCGAAACGCAGCAGGTCATTGATTTTGCCGCCCATCACGGCATCGCAGCGACCTATGAAATGATCACTCCGGATCAGATCGGCGCGGCTTGTGAAAAGGTCGTCAGAAAACAGGCCCGCTATCGCTATGTGATCGACATGACCAAGGCCTGATCATCATGGCCAAGGCGGGACACTCAATTACGCCTTGGTCGCATTTCAGGAAATCTGAGGAGGACAATGAACGTGAACTGGCTCAAAACTCCGGCTTTGGCACTGATGAGTGCGCTCGCGCTGTCCGCTCCCGTCGTGGCAGAAACATCTGGTACAGCGACACAGAAAGAAGGCACCATGACCAAAATCGAGTTCATATTTGGCGAAGACCGCCTCTCAGCAACGCTGGACGATACTGCTGCCGGACGGGATTTTGCGGCGATGCTGCCGCTTGAGCTGACCCTTACGGATTACCACGGGGTCGAAAAGGTCGCGGACTTGCCCCGCAAACTTGACACAACAGGCGCACCGGCAAGCTACAAGCCCGAAACCGGCGACATCACGTTATATGCGCCTTGGGGCAATCTGGCGATCTTCTACAAACCGTTCCAGAACTCCCGCGGCTTGGTGCGTCTCGGGGCGTTCGATGGCGATATCGCACCTTTGGTGCGTTCCGCCCCCTACACAGTCCGCATAGAAATCGCCGACTGACACGGTTGCCGGTCAGCAGGTTTCCAGCGGTCATCCAGTGGCACAGAAATGCCTCCCGACCGGCATGTCCTGCGCGGCATTTACTGTACTCCTTGTTCCTGTCCCGAGGACGCTGAACTGCAAGCGTCACCTAGTGAAACGGGGTGAGAAATCGAAGGTATAGGTACCCGGCGCCAGCGCCTTGGGAGCACGTGGGTACCGTGTTTTTTGCGCCGCCTGCAATGCGGCATGGTCCAGCGTCGAACTGCCGGAGCTGCGCACGACAGAGGCCCCGATCAGCCGTCCTTGGGTCGAAACTTTCAGGCGCACGCGGGCTTTGCCCTGATCGCCGCCACGGGGGCGCCGCATCTGGCGTTCAATCCTAGACAGGATGGCCGCGCCCCAGCGGCGTTTCAGCTTGGCATCCCGGGCAGCGTTTCCGGTGCTGGCTTCGTCGCCCCCATTGTCACCACGGGCGCTGCGCTGGCCGCTGCCTGCTGCCTGCTGGTTCACGGCCACCGAGGTCGCTGCCGGTTTTGCCTCTGCCGGAGCCTCAGCTGCTGGCGCCGGTTTGGGCGGCGGGGCTGGCGCAGGCGGTGCCGGAGCAACCGGCGGAGGCGCAGGCGGTGGGGGAGCAGGCGGCGGCGGTGGGGGTGCGGGTTTTTCGGGTGCGGCCTCTGCCTGGGCCGCCGGGGCCAGCACGGCCAGAGCGGAGGTTGGAAGGTCCGGCACAGAGGACGGGCTGGCAGACGGGACGGGCTGCGGATTGGCGATTGGAGCGGGCTGCACTACGGCAGACATCTGAGTGGTGATCTCCTGCGGGCGCCGCCATTTGGACACCTGCTGGGCCAGCTCAGCCGATGCCGCCACCAGCGTGATCTGACCCGTGCCGCCGCTGCCCTCTGCCTCTGTGCCGCCATCCGGAAGCGCCAGAAAGGGCAGCGCGTGCAAAAGCGCCGCCGAGGCAAGGCATGCCGGAAAGAGCGCGATACGGCTCATGATCCGGTTCCGGTCAATGTCACCGATGCGATGCCCGCCGCCCTGAGCCTGGCAATCAGCGCCGCAACTTCATGTGCCGGAACTTGGGCATCCGCCCGCAGGGTCAGCACCCCAATCTGCCCGGCCTGCGCCGTCACTGCAGCGATGGCGCCCTCGTCCTGCGCGCCCGCGAAATGCAGGCGGCCATCGGCGGCCATGAACAGCACGGCCTCGGGCGCCGAGGGATCTCCGCTCTCCAGTTTCGGCGGCACCACCGCAAAGGGCGCGCGCGGCGCGATTTGCGAGGACAGGAGGAAGAAGATCAGCAGCAGGAAGACCACGTTGATCATCGGCAGGATCGGCTCACCCGTCTCGCGCTTTTTCGGTGTGGAGAAATCCATGCCGCTCACTCCATGACCACAAGGCCGGTAAAGCCTGCATCAGTCAGAAGCACCGCAGCATCCATCATCTGCTGGAGCGACGCTGTTTTGTCCGGTTGCAGTATAATGGCGTCCGACATCTCCTGCGTCAGCGGGATCAGCCGCGCCGCCAAGGCATTAGCTGCGACCGGAACTCCGTTCAGATGCAGCCCGTCCGCTGTGACCAGCACTAGCCGGGGCGGCCCCTGATAGGCGGCTCCTGCCCCGCCCATAGTGAGCGGAACCACCCGGTCGCGGCCGAATTGCGAGGCCAGCATGAAGAACACCAACAGCAGGAACACCACGTCGATCATCGGCGCGAGGCTGATGCGCTTTTTCCGGCGCGGTGTTCCGAAGGCCAGTGTCATTGCGCGGCCTGAGGTTGTGCCGGTCGGGCAGCGGCTGCGGTGAAGACGCGGGTGGCGGCATCCTCCATCCGGGCCTGTTCACGCTCGGCCAGTCCTTCGATCCAGGAGGCCAGCGCCGAGGCCGGGATCGCCACGGCCATGCCTGCCGCCGTGGTCAAAAGCGCCTCCCAGATGCCGCCAGCGAGCACCGAAGGATCCGCGCCGCTGCCGCTTTCCTGCAGCGCCTGAAAAGCGCCGATCATGCCGAGCACGGTCCCCAAGAGGCCGACCAGCGGCGCAATCGCCGCGATCAGCTCCAGCGGGCGCAGACCATGACGCAAAGCGGCCAGCTCGGCCTTGGCGATGCGGGTGGTTTCCTTTTCTGCGGTTTCGGGACTGAACTCGGGCGTCAGCAGCGCCATCATCGCCGACCGGGTGACCCGGTCCAGCGGCGTGCGCCCGGGTGCAATAGGCACCGCCCCTCCGGCCCGCCATTGATCCAGCCATGTTTCGGATTGCGGCCTGCGCCAGACCCCGACCTGTGCCAGCCCGATCAGGCGCCACAGAAACAGGGCGAGTGTCAGAACCGACAGCGCGCCGATGACCCAGAGTGCGGGACCGCCGCGGGCCATGAAATCGAAAAGAGGGGCAAAGGACATAGCAGCCTCCGTCAGTGGCCCGGAAGTCCCGGGGTGGTTTGCTCAGCGCCGCGGTCAAAACGTGCCGAATAGAAGTCTGCCGGACGGTCGTGACCCGGCCAGATGGTGCAGGCGCGGCCCGCCTGCGTCAACGCCGCTGCCTGCATCTGCACGCGCTCAGGCATCGACCGCCCTCCGGGCGTTGGATACCTTCCACTCCAGCGCGCCGCTGTGGACGGCCTTGTAGACGGCTTTTCCGATGGCTTCGCCGGTGGCGGTGTGCAGCCCGGCATAGGGATTTGCCCCGGCAGGTGCAGCAACCGCGACGCAGTCGGTGCCGGTGCCCGTTGCGGTTCCACCGCCGCCCGGCAGCTCAAACCCTGCTTCCATCACGGCTGCGGTGCGGGCCTGAACAACGATGCTAAGCGCCTCAATCAGCCCGGCCTGCGTCAGCCCTTCGGAAAGGCGCAGGGCGACATTGATGGTGCCCCAGTCGCGGCGGGAATAGTCCACCCGGCTGCCGATCCGTTCACCGTTTGACAAGCCGACGGTGGCCACCGCATGGGCCGAAATTCCCTCGATCGTGGCCAAGGCTTCGCAATAGTGCCGCACATCGCGCGAGGTGAGGAAAGCGACCGCGTCGCTGCTGCCGCGCTCTGCCAATTCGTCCGCGAACCATTCGGTGACATCCAGATCGCGCGGCAGGTCGCTGTTCCTGACCTCGCGCCACAGGATGCGGCGAGCGGTGACAAATCCGGGCCGGTTCACCGCCCAGCTCAGCACCTGCATCTCGGCGCCGAGATCAAACTCGATCCATGGGCGCTGCAGGGTGACCGCGCCCATCACAGCACCTCCAGCGGCTGGAATATCGGGCCCTGCTCTGTGGTCTCGTGCCAGACCGAGATGCCAAAGGCGCGCGCCATCAGATCGGGCGTCAGCACCTCGGCGGGCGGGCCATCGGCCATGATACCGCCCTCGGCCAGCAGGATCAGCCGCGTACAGTGACGAGCAGCCAGTCCCAGATCGTGCAGGGACACCAGCGCCGCGCGCCCTTCTGCGGCGAGGCTGGCAAAGACCTCCATGGTGGAGATCTGATGCGAGGGATCCAGCCCGGCAGAGGGCTCATCCGCCATCAGGAGTGGCGTATCCTGGGCCAGCGCCCGGGCGATCAATGCGCGGGCCTGCTCGCCGCCTGACAGGCGCGAGGCGGCCCGCTTGCGGAACGAGTCCAGTCCCATGCGAGAGATTGCCTGATCCACCAGGGCCTGATCGGCGGCTGGCAGTCGCCGCCCCTGCGGCAAATGCGGCAGACGGCCCAGCGCCACCAGTCGCTCCACCGGGATCGGCCAGGCGATCTCGCGCGATTGCGGCATCCAGGCCACTGTGTGGGCTCTTTCAGAAGCATTCATTGTGGCCAGCGAACTGCTGCCCGTAGCCGGGATGAGCCCTAGCGCGGCCCGCATCAGGCTGGTTTTCCCGGCGCCATTCGGACCCAGCAAGCCGACAAACTCACCCTTGCCAATCTCAAAGGACACATCGCGCAGCACCGGACGGTCGCGCAGGGTTACAGAAAGGTGCTGAACCGAAAGGACGCTCATGCCAGCCCCTTCCGCGTCTTGTAGATCAGGTGCAGGAACAGGGGCGCGCCAACCAGAGCGGTGACCACGCCCAGCTTCAGATCGCGGGTGGGCAGGATCAGCCGCACGGCAATATCCGCCAGTTGCAACATGATCGCGCCGCCAAGGGCGGAGGCCCAGAGCAGCCGCGAGGGTTGCCCGTCGACGAACGGACGCAGAATATGCGGCACCACCAGCCCGACAAAGCCGATGGCGCCCGCAACTGCCGTGGTACCACCGGCAATACTGGCCGTGCCGACGACCAGAAGCCAGCGCAGCTGCCTCAGGTTCACGCCCATGGTCTGGGCAGCATCCTCGCCCAGAGTCAGCGCATCCAGCCCGCGCCCCAGCGGCAGCAGGATCACCATCCCGGCCAGCACAAAGGGCAGCGCCAGCCAGACATGTTGCATCGAGCGGTCCGATAGCGACCCCATCATCCAGAAGACGATCTCATTAGCAGCAAAGGGATTGGGCGAGAGGTTCAGAACCAGCGAGGTCAGCGCCCCTGCCATTGCCGAAATGGCGATACCCGCGAGGATCAGCGTCAGTGATCCCCCATGCTGCCCGGCCAGCGCCATCACCAGAAACACACCGCCCAGAGCCCCAGCCAGCGCCGACAGCGGCAGGCCCAGCGTGGCGGTGGCAGCGAGGCCGGTGTTGATTGCCAATACTGCCCCCAGCGCCGCCGAGGAGGACACACCGATCAGCCCCGGCTCGGCCAGCGGGTTGCGCAGGTAGCCTTGCATCGCCGCGCCCGCCAGCCCCAGCCCGGCGCCGATCACCGCGGCAAGGATTGCCCGCGGCAGCCGGATTTCACGCATCACCAGACTGAGAGGTCCATAGCCATCGTCAAACAGGGCAGCCAGGCTCTCGCCCACACCGACATCTGCAGGCCCCACCGTCAGGGAGATCAGGAACAGTGCCAGCACCGCCGCCGAGAGGCACAGCATGAGCCGGGTCATTGGCGGGCCTCACGTTCCATGAAGGCACGGCGCTCTGCCGCAAGTGTCTCTACCGCGCGCAACACATGCGGTGTCGGGCAGATCCAGTCGGCATTGCGGATTTCCCCGGCGCCGCTACGCCCGGCCAGCATGCGCACCAACGGATGTTTCAGGATTTCCTCGCTGCGGGAATTGCGCGGATAGGCGGTTGTGCCGACCAGCAGATCCGGCTCTGACAGCACCAGCAGCTCCAGCGGCAGCTGCCCGGAATGGGCATAGCCCAGTTCATCGGCGATATTGCGAAAACCTGCCGCCTCCAGGATTTGCCCGGCCAGCGTCTGATGGCCTGCAGTATATCCGTTGGCCGCATAAAGCGCGGCGCGCGGGCGATCATCCCGGGCATCCGCCCGCAGAAACTCCAACTGCTGGTCAAAATCCGCCAGCAACCGGCGCGCGGCCTCCTGACGGCCCAGCGCCTCACCTACCTCGACGATGCGGGTTCGGACATCCTCCAGCGAAAAGGCTGACCCGAATTCCGCCAGCGGCACGCCAAGGCGGCGCAGCATATCCATCGTTGCAGGCGCCGAAGATGCGCCAGCGATCACCAGATCCGGCTTCAGCAGGTAGATTTCTTCCGCCAGCCCGTGATTGACCGGATAGGCCTGCGCCTCTTCGGCCATGGCCGAGGCCCGCGGATCCCGGGCGACGAAGGAAATCGAGATCAGCTGTCCAGGCGCGGCCAGCATCATCGCCATCTGATCCACGCAGAGATTCATCGTAACAACGCGCGACGGCCCGGCAAAGGCTCCGGTGGCGGCCCAGAAAAGGGCCAGGGCTATGCCGGGCAGCCAGCGCATCGATCAGAAGGAGGCCCGGACGCCGATATAGGCGGCGCGGCCGCGTTTCGCGTAGCCCCAGACGTCCGAGTATTCCTCGTCAAACAGATTGGTGACACGTCCGGTCAGGACCACATTCGGGTTCAGCTCATACTGGGCCGAGACATCGACGGTGGTGTAATCCGGCAGCTCGGCCGTGGCATAGGTGCCAAAGAACTGGCTGTCCCAGTTGCCTGCCACATGGCGGACATCCGCAGTGATGGAGCCGCGACCATTGAAAGTATCGAGCGTGGCGCTCAGCAGCAGTTCGTGTTCGGGGCGGCGCACCTCGACCGTACCATTGGGGTTGGTGGCATCCAGATAGGTGTAGGACAGACGGAGATCGAGGTTTTCCGTGGCCTCAAGGCTGGCCGCCAGTTCGACACCTTTGCGCTCGCTGTCTCCGGCCTGATTGCGGAAGGAGAAGGTGGTCGCATTCACCATATAGGCTTCGATCTCACCCGCCAGCGTCTCGTCGAAATAGGTCACATCAACCAGCCCGCGCCCCTGCAGGAACGGCACCTCGACACCCAGATCAAAGCTGCGGTTTTCTTCGGGCTGCAAGTTCTGATTGCCCAGATAGGTAGTGGCACCAAAGGTGCTGTTGGCAAAGAGCTCAAAATAGGTCGGGTTCACGATACCGGTGCCGGCCGAGCCATGCAGGCGCACACCGCTGCCCGCAAAGGTATAGGACGCACTGGCGTTCCAGCTGGTGGCATCTTCGAAGGCATTGTTGTTGTCGCGGCGCACGCCCAGTTGCAGATCCAGACCATTGGCAAAGCTGCCACGGTATTCCAGCGCGATCGAATTGGTTTTGCGCGCAAAGGCCGGGTTGGAACGGCTGGAATCCTCTTCCCATTCCAGAATGGCGTTCAGCAGGTGATCTGTCAGCTCTACCGACTGGCCATCAAGGCCAAAGCTCAGCAGGTATTTCGCCGCTTCCGTCTTGGTCTCGGTCAGGGCGCCACCGTTGTAGGATTGGTCAAAATCCGTACGCTCGTAAGACAGACGGTGTTTCAGGCGTCCACCCAACGTGTCGAGCTCGGCAAAGATCTGAGCCAGCTGTTCATCGCGGTCGCTGAACTGCGTGGGATCATCCACCACATAGCTGGCCGCATCGGTCGCGGTAAAAGACGTGCTGTCGCTGTCAAAACGCTCTTCCGAGGCACGCAGGTTGAAGCCGAGCTTCAGCCGTTCGGTGACAAGATAGTCACCCTTCAGCTGCGCGGTGTTGCGGCGGATACCATCCTCTTCGCCGCCGCTGCCGGAGAAGTCGTAGCCATCGTCATTATCATGGGCGAGGTTGAGCGAAATGCCTCCGCGTTCGGTCCGGGACGACACCCGCGCCGAGGCCCGGTAGCCGTCCGAGCCGACTTCGGCGCTGCCACCGTATTCGGTGCCGATGCCGCCACTCTTGGTGATGATGTTGATCACACCCGCCGAGGCGTTGGATCCGTAGAACACCGATTGCGGGCCGCGCAGCACCTCGATCCGCTCGATATTGGCGGTATCAAGGCCAGACAGGATATAGTCGCTGTCGCCGCCCGAGGCCTCGATGCCGTCGATCAGGATCAGGGTGTGGTTGGCTTCGGCGCCACGGATGCGGACCTGTGTAAAGCTGTCACCTGCACCGGTGACCATCAGACCGGGAACCGACCGCAGTGCATCTTGAACCGTGGTGATGCCGCGCTGTTCGATCTCTTCGCTGGTCACGACCGAAACCGAGCGACCGTATTTCTGCGCCTCGACAGGGGTAAAACCACCGGAGACGATGAGTTCGCCCAGATCGATGATCTCCGCCTCCTGGGCGGTTGCAATTGCGGGGGTAGTGACCATCAGGGTGGCGGCCAGGGACAAGCTTACCTTGCGCATCGTTTCAGTTCTCCCAGCCTGCACATTCGGTGCAGGAAAAGTGGCTGCCCATCGCGGGCAACATGTACAAATCATCGGTCCTTGGAAGGCAGTGCTTCCACAGACAGTTCAATTGCCACCACTACGGAAGTCCGTTGTCCCCGGCGCGCCCCGCACCCGGACTGGGTGATCCTTCTGGCAGGTCTCCTGACTCGCGGGTCGCAGCTTTGCCGCGCCTTCCCGCCCCCTCTTGGGGCAGTGGCATATCGCAGCATTGCTCTCCGCTCACAGTTGCGGGGGCAGTCATGGTTTTGACGTCTTGTACCGACGCCTTACCATGTTCCCTTTTACCCGGATGGTATTCCCAGCCGGACCAGAATGGCCGGACTTAGGCAAACTGGATTTACTCTGTCAAGAAGGAGTAGACGCCGCCAAGGATGGAGTTTTCAAACAATGCACCGCGCACACCAGCAACAATCGCCTGAAATCAACTGCTAAGTGATGGTTTCAATGCTGCAAACGCAATGCTGTGCCGCATCGACCGCAACCTTTGCGCAGGCGATATTCCACGCTACGGCATGGTTCCCCGTTCCGATCTCCACCGAATCCAATGGCTGGGGTCGTGGCTGTCCCCCCTGCCCCGCATCACGGACAGATTTCCCCTGGCAATGCCCCTGCGGTGGCAACGCGCCTCTTCCGCATCCCGGCGGAGCTGTGGCGTTTCCATCTCCGCCCAAAGCGTTCCAGTACGAGACCGCGCATGAACGCCCAGATCTTCGCAAAGGTCTGTCGCGGGCACAGGTTCAGTCCGGTGGCCGGTTACAGGCTCCGGTTCAAACACGACGGAAAACCAGCTTGCGCGGCAGTCTATTTCATTGATGCTGCACTGACGGGCAGCTTGCTCGACGCCTTCATTTCTTTCAATGAGAGGTTGGACCGAATGCTGGTGACACCGGGTAGCCGCCTCAGAGTGCTGTCGACGAAACCACTGTAATCATCGAGATCACGGGCAACCACGATCAGCAGGAAATCATCCGCGCCGGTCGTGTTGTGGCAAGCCAGGATGTTCGGTGTCGTTTCAACGATGCGCTGAAATTCTGCCGTCGCGGCTTGATCATGCTCGGAACAGCGCAGCTGGACGAAGGCCATAACGCCGAGGCCGAGCTTTCGACGGCTCAGATTGGCTTGATAACCTTCGATGATGCCGCTTTCTTCAAGACGTTTGAGCCGCCTCCAACAGGGGGTCTCGCTCATCCCCAGATGCTCGGACAACTTGGCATTGGTCATGCGGCCATCCTCCTGCAACAGGGTCAAGATCTCGGCATTGACGGCGTCGATGTCAGGCATGGGTAGATATCTTTCAATAATGACGATTCCATAGGGAATTCCACTCCAGATTTGCGCAATACGGGGAGGATTGGCAAAGGTATTTCCCTCATCCAGACTATGATCTCGTCCAAAATACTCTTCAGCGAAAGATCCTGCCATGAAAGCCGTCCTTTTCGAAAAATTCCAAAGCGCGCCAAAGCTGGTTACCGTGGACGACCCGACGCCAGAGCCGCATGGCGTTGTCCTCAGGGTTGCGGCCACCGGCGTCTGCCGCAGCGACTGGCATGGCTGGATGGGACACGACAGCGACATCGACTTGCCGCATGTGCCTGGCCACGAGTTGGCTGGCGTCGTCGAGGCCGTTGGGAATGACGTCACAAAATGGAAGGTTGGCGACAAGGTCACTGTACCATTCATCTGTGGGTGCGGCAGCTGTTCCGAATGCCATTCCGGCAACCAGCAGGTCTGCCTGCAGCAGGAACAGCCGGGTTTTACCCACTGGGGATCCTTTGCGGAATACGTAGGCATTCATCAGGCCGATCTGAACCTTGTCGCCCTGCCCGAGACCATGAGTTTTGCCACTGCCGCGAGCCTTGGTTGCCGCTTTGCAACCTCATTTCGGGCGGTGGTAGATCAAGGGAAGGTCAGCGCAGGACAATGGGTGGCTGTGCATGGTTGCGGCGGCGTAGGCCTGTCCGCCGTGATGATCGCCTCGGCTTGTGGGGCCAACGTGATCGGCGTGGACCTTGATCCAGCTAAGTTGACGCTGGCGAAGGAGCTTGGCGCCGTGACGGTGCTAAACGGTAGGGAGGCCGACGTGCCGGAGGCCGTTCGGGAGATCACCCGCGGAGGTGCCCACGTCTCTCTCGACGCACTTGGTCACCCGTCAACTATGACCAATTCAATCCTCTGCCTGCGGCCGCGGGGCAAGCATGTGCAGGTGGGTCTGATGCTGGGTGAGCACGCGGCACCGACCGTTCCAATGCCAAAGATCGTCGGGCAGGAAATCGAATTGCTTGGTTCACACGGGATGCAGGCACATCGCTACGGCGCGATGCTTGACCTCGTCGCCAGCGGCAAGCTGGACCCGGCACGACTGGTCGGAGAGCAGATCAGCCTTGCCGATGCCCCTCAGGCCTTGATGGAGATGGATAAATTCCGCTCCGTGGGTGCAACTGTCATTACCCGCTTTTGAGCCATGGAGAAAATCGGATTCATCGGAAATGACACCTTGGCCTGCGTTATCGCTGACGGTCAAAGGCGATATGCCAACGGAATAATCGCCCGGGGTGTGACGCAGCCCAACATGACGCCTCATGTGGCTGAAAAGGTAATGACTGACGACCGAAGCGGCACGATGATGCCCCGCGCGATCACAGCATTCCATAGTCGGACCGTCGAACTGGAAAGGGTGAATAATGTTTGAGCAGGTGGAAGAATACCCTGTAGATCCAATCATGATCGGGGCAGAGTATTTCGCTCAGGACCCGCGGCAGGACAAGCTGAACTTGACGGTTGGCATCTATCAGGACGCGCAGGGACAGACCCCGGTCTTGAAGGCCGTCAAACAGGCAGAACAGCGGCTGGTCGAAAGCCAGACCAGCAAGTCCTACCTCGCGCTCACGGGCGATGTGGAGTATTGCGCGGTGCTCGGCCACGAGATCATGGGCGACGCCTACAGCAGCGACTGGATCGCGGCGCAAACCTCCGGCGGTGCGGTTGCCCTGCGGGTGATCGCAGATCTTCTGGCTCAAATGCCCAAAAAACCCACGGTCTGGCTGCAATCTCCGACCTACGGCAACTATGTCCCGATTCTCTCCGCGGCGCAGGCGAACTTCCGATCCCTGCACTATTACGATTCGATCCGCAGCGAGCTCACTTTTGACGAAATGCTCGACGGGCTCAGGGCCGCCAGCCCCGGCGATGTCTTCCTGATGCAAGGCGCCTGTCACAACCCGACCGGAGCGGATATGACATCAGAGCAAATCGCAGCTCTGCTCGACATCCTGGAAGAGCGCGGCATTGTGCCGTGGATCGACCTCGCCTACCTCGGGTTCGCCCGCAGTTTCGATGCAGACTGCGACCTCGCCCGACAAATTGCGAAACGGTTTCCCGAGTGCATTGTCTGCATCACCCTGTCCAAGTCCTTTGGCCTTTATCGTGATCGCGCCGGGGCACTTTTTGTCAAAACACGCACCCCAGATCGCAATCGCGTTAAACGGGCGGTCACCGCAATCGTCCGCTCGGGGGCATCACACGCGCCGGACCATGGCTGCTCTGTTGTTCGCACCATCCTGCAAGACCCCAAGCTCAAGGCGCTCTGGCAGGATGAACTCGACCCGATGCGGGATCGTGTGGCACAGATGCGTGAGACGATCGTCAAAGCGGAACAAGATACCTATGGCACAGGAACCCTCGCGTTTCTCGGTCGGCAGAAGGGGATGTTCTCTTTGTTGCCGCTGACCAAATCCCAGGAAGTCGCGCTAACCCGCGACCATGGCATCCACGTCGTACAAGGCGGGCGCATCAATGTGGCACGGCTACGTGATCAGGACGTCCTGTGGCTGGTCCGTGCGGTCCAAAATGTCATGGCTGACTGAAACTCACCAGGAATGGTGTCGATTGCACCACGCCATCTTGGTCTGACGGTCACGCGGTATCTTCCTAGTGTTTCGGCTCGGACGCTTGCCGCGTCAATGACAGGGACTATCGAAAGCGTGAACAGGACGGGCACCAAACGGCGCCCGTCCAAAAGCAAGTTATGTTGTTCGCTTATCCCCAGAGGGTGAAGGTATCCCCGCTCAGGTCCCACTCTCCGGGCGACACCAGCACATCTTCCAGCAGGACGCTGCTTTCGTGGCTAGTACCCGCTTCTGCGGTAAGCAGTGTATCTGCTCCGCTCTGCGTGACGCTGACAGACAGGTCGCCAAGGCCCCATCCCTTGATTTCAAGCGTATCGCCGACCTCAAAATCGGTGACGACATCCGAACCGAAGTCGAATGTATCAACCCCGTTGCTGTAGAGATCGAACTGGAAATGATCGACGCCGGATCCGCCGGTGATCACGTCGTTGCCATCGTCGCCGAAGAGCTGATCCGCACCGCTTCCGCCAATCAGGCTGTCATCACCCGATCCGCCGAACAGGAGATCCCCAGATTCGCCCGCAACCAGCGTGTCATTGCCAGCATTGCCATAGAGCCGATCAACACCACCGTCGCTGCCGACAATATAGTCATCGGTTGCAACACTATAGCTGTCCCCGACGATGGAGAAGCTGCCATCGAACGTCCCGTCCTGCGGAAGAAACGAGCTGTGCAGGTGATAGTTCTGCAGCGTCACCGTGCTCTCATAGGAGGTGCCCGCCCCAAGGGTCAGGATCGTGTCGTTGCCCACGTGCTCAAGCGAGATCGTCACGGCAGCACCCGGACCAAAGCTGTTCAGCTGCAGCACATCGCCGTCATTGAACCCCTCGATCACGTCATGGCCGGAGCTGGTGCCTTCGCCGGTCGCGTCCGCAGGCACCACGTCAATGTAGTAGGTATCGGCCCCCTCGCCGCCACGCAGCGTGTCATTGCCCCATTCACCGAAGAGCAGATCCGAGCCGCTTCCGCCAATCAGGCTGTCATCGCCCAATCCGCCGAACAGGAGATCCCCAGATTCGCCCGCAACCAGCGTGTCATTGCCAGCATTGCCATAGAGCTGATCAACACCACCGTCGCTGCCGACAATATAGTCATCGGTTGCAACACTATAGCTGTCCCCGACGATGGAGAAGCTCCCGTCGAACGTCCCGTCCTGCGGCAGAAACGAGCTGTGCAGGTGATAGTTCTGCAGCGTCACCGTGCTCTCATAGGAGGTGCCCGCCCCAAGGGTCAGGATCGTGTCGTTGCCCACGTGCTCAAGCGAGATCGTCACGGCAGCACCCGGACCAAAGCTGTTCAGCTGCAGCACATCGCCGTCATTGAACCCCTCGATCACGTCATGGCCGGAGCTGGTGCCTTCGCCGGTCGCGTCCGCAGGCACCACGTCAATGTAGTAGGTATCGGCCCCCTCGCCGCCACGCAGCGTGTCATTGCCCCATTCACCGAAGAGCAGATCCGAGCCGCTTCCGCCAATCAGGCTGTCATCGCCCAATCCGCCGAACAGGAGATCCCCAGATTCGCCCGCAACCAGCGTGTCATTGCCAGCATTGCCATAGAGCTGATCGACACCACCGTCGCTGCCGACAATATAGTCATCGGTTGCAACACTATAGCTGTCCCCGACGATGGAGAAGCTGCCATCGAACGTCCCGTCCTGCGGAAGAAACGAGCTGTGCAGGTGATAGTTCTGCAGCGTCACCGTGCTCTCATAGGAGGTGCCCGCCCCAAGGGTCAGGATCGTGTCGTTGCCCACGTGCTCAAACGAGATCGTCACGGCAGCACCCGGACCAAAGCTGTTCAGCTGCAGCACATCGCCGTCATTGAACCCCTCGATCACGTCATGGCCGGAGCTGGTGCCTTCGCCGGTCGCGTCCGCAGGCACCACGTCAATGTAGTAGGTATCGGCCCCCTCGCCGCCACGCAGCGTGTCATTGCCCCATTCACCGAAGAATAGCTGTCCCCGACGATGGAGAAGCTGCCATCGAACGTCCCGTCCTGCGGAAGAAACGAGCTGTGCAGGTGATAGTTCTGCAGCGTCACCGTGCTCTCATAGGAGGTGCCCGCCCCAAGGGTCAGGATCGTGTCGTTGCCCACGTGCTCAAGCGAGATCGTCACGGCAGCACCCGGACCAAAGCTGTTCAGCTGCAGCACATCGCCGTCAGAGAAATCCGTAATGACTTCGGCGCCAAACCCGTCGTAGTCCATACCGTTCCAGAGAAGATCCGCCTGGAAGGTGTCATTCCCGGCTCCGCCCGTCAGCGTGTCGTTTCCTCCGGCGCCGTTAAGGGTATCGTCAAACAATGACCCTTGGACTAGGTTGTCACCTTCGTCTCCAAACGCTGTGCCGCCAGCAGAAGGTGCGTTTACGGTGTTGGGTGATGTCATTAGTATCTCCAGAAATTAACATTTTGCAATTCAGGGTTGAACATCTCAAATATTAACAAATAGTTAAATCCCAAGCGCGCGCGTTAATATTCTCCGTTAGCGCTGCGCTCGATGCGATTAATTAAATGTAAAGTAAGGTTATCTTTGCATTAGGAATGCTCTGGTCAAGACGCGCATTGCGACAGTGTGTAACGCGTTCATTCATGTTGATCGCACAGGCGTTTTGTCTTTCCGCACTTGGTCAATGCAGCGGGATAAGTCAAAGCACTGCGCTTCGGGATGTCATGATCCTACATTGCAATGAGTACTGCCTCCCGCCGTTCTTCCGGTACCGTCAGGTTCGGCCTCCCTCTCGCGGCAATGGCGGGTCGGTAGCCTCCTTTCCCAGCAGGTCTTTCAAAACGACGTTGTCGAGCACTGTGTCTGCCTCATCTAACTGATCCAAATTGACTTTCACGGGCGTCCATCGCATCGCCAGATCCATCGACTTTTCACTTGATGCGTCCTGCGCAAAGCTGACCTTCAAGCCAAACGCACGTGTCCTTGCTCGGTGTCGCTGATCCGAAGGTCCGCTTCCAGAAAACCCAGCATGATCTATTGCGCCTGCAGCAGAACCTTCGCTGAACCTCGCATGCATGTCGTGGATGGGCGGGCTGACGCCATCCGGCGAAAAAGTCTGCACGGTTATATCTGCGATCGGGCAGCCGCGCCGCCGCACGTCCGATCTGCCCCTGCAGCGGACATGCTACGATCTCTCATTAAGAAAAAGCAGCCGTCTTGTCGACAAAACCAATGAAATCGAGCTTCCTGGAAGCATTACAAAAACAACCCTAGGAATTTCGAAAGCCCGCAGATTGCACGCATGTTTGCACTTCAGGACAAGGCTGCGGAACCGGCATTCCTTTCGAGAAGATCCTGAACCAGAGCATTCGGAAACCGCCGTCGCTGGGTGATGGCGAAAAAGGTTTCCTTGATCCGGGGATGTTCTTTGGCCTCGACAAGCCGACCCGAGGTCAATTCGTCTTTCACGACGATCGGTGCGACCAGCGCCAACCCGATGTTTTCCCGGGCCAGAAGACGCATCATCGCCATATCGTCGACCTCGGCGGCGATCTGCGGACGTACGGACAACCGGCTGGCCATCGCGTCAAATGCGGTGCGCACGCTGCTGTCGGTGGTTGGCAGAATGAACGGTTGCTCGGCGAGCAAATCGCGGATCGGGCGCTCCGGATCAAGCCGCGCGGGCGCGCCGACGATGCTGACCTCCTGCTCTCCGATCTGATGGGTTTCGTAAGGTGTCAGACTGTCGTCCGGGGGCGGGCGGTTCATCAGCACCAGGTCAAGATTGAGCGTTCCCAATCCTTCCAGCAATTCGGTCGGGCTGCCTGAACGCAGAATGACCTCGACGTCCAGACGTGACAGGATCGGCCTCAGGAAACCGATCTGAAAGTTGCGCGACAGGGTTGCAAGCGCGCCGACGCGCAGCGCCTTGCGATCCCGCACCGTGCCTTCAAGGGTCGCGACAAGTTCCTGTCCCGTCGAGAAAATTGCATCCGCGTGATCCAGCGCGATCCGCCCAGCTTCGGTCAGGTGCAATTGTCGCCCGCGCCGGTCGAACAGAGCGTGACCAAGCCGTTCTTCCAATTGCTTGATCTGAACTGACAAAGCGGATTGCGAGAGGTTCAGCCGCTGCGCCGTACGCGTCAGGTTCCCGTCGTGCGCGACGGCCCAAAAGTAACGGAGATGGTGATAGTTCAACGGCATTCGTTAGATTTTATAGAACGTAAAATGAAAAACAATGAATTTTTACTATCAAGCAGACTCCCCTAAGCCATTGCGAAAGGTCGCTGACCGCGAATTTCAAAGGAGTCCGATGATGGCTTATCTGTTTTTTCCGCTTCTGAGCCCGCTCGTCCTGCTGGTGGCCGCGTTCTATGCGGCGCGCCATCCCGGGAAACGCCCCAGACGGGTGCCTGCCCTGACCGAGGCCGCTGCATTCGCCGCATTCGCGATGTCGGCCGTGGCTGCAACGCTCCTTGTGGTCAAAGGCTCCGGCACCTCGGCCCTGATCGGGTTATTCGGTGTTGGACTGTCGGTGCGGCTCGATGCGGTGAGCGCGGTGATGCTGGTTCTGGTCAGCTTCATCGGCTGGATCGTGCTGCGCTATTCCAGGACCTACATGGACGGTGAGGATCGGCAAGGCGCCTTCACAGGCTGGATGTCTGCGACATTGGCTGCCGTCCTGCTGCTGGTCATGTCCGGCAATCTCTTTCAGTTGTTCGCGGCCTGGACGCTGACCAGCCTGTCCCTGAACCGGTTGCTGCTGTTTTATCCCGAACGCGCTACAGCACAGCGCGCCGCCCGCAAGAAAGCCATCGTCGCACGGTTGAGCGAGGGCGCATTGGCCGGTGCCGTGATCTTGCTGATCGCGGCAACCGGGACCACTGATATCGAAACGCTTCTTGCCAGCGCTGAGGCCGATTGGCTGACTATGGGAGCAGCTCTCCTGCTTGCCCTGTCGGCCGTATTAGCCTCGGCGCAATTCCCGATACACGGATGGCTGACCGAGGTGATGGAGGCGCCCACGCCGGTTTCTGCCCTGCTGCATGCGGGCGTCATTAATGCGGGCGGCTTCCTGTTGATCCGCTTTGCCGACGTGATGCTGCTGGCCCCGGGTGTTATGGCGCTTCTCGTCATGCTAGGAGGGTTCACCGCACTGTTTGGTGGTCTGGTGATGCTGACCCAACCGGCGGTCAAGACTTCGCTGGCCTGGTCGACCATCGCGCAGATGGCTTTCATGATCATGCAATGCGGCCTGGCGCTGTTCCCGCTGGCTCTGCTGCATATCGTGGCGCATTCGCTCTACAAGGCGCATGCCTTCCTCAGCTCCGGTGAGGCAGTGCGAAATGTCGCGGCCATCGCCCGCCCTGGCCCGATTGCGGTTCCGAGCGCCCGCAACGTCCTGCAAGCCTTTGTCACTGCCATAGCGATCTATGGTCTGGTTGGCACGGTTATCGGGTTTGACGGCAAGTCGGTTCAGGCCATCGCCCTGGGCGTCATCCTGATTTTCGGTGTCGCCTACTTGCTGGCGCAGGGCTTTGCCGATGCGGCGCCGCGCGCGCTGACGCAGCGCATCGTGGTCTACGCGCTGGTGACGTCGGTGAGCTATTTCGCCCTTCAGGTTATCGCCCAGTCTCTGACCGCTGGCAGCCTGCCTCCGACCCCAAACCCCGGCCCGCTGGAATGGGCGCTGATCCTGCTCGCTCTGATCAGTTTCGGAGTGGTCGCTGTGGCACAGGCGACCTTCCCCCTGTGGGCATCGCACCCGGCCGCAACAGGTCTGCGCGTGCACCTGACCAACGGCCTTTATGCCAATGCAATCTTCGACAAGCTTCTGGACGGATGGTCCAAGCGGTCTGCAGCCTGAAAGGAACCGACCTCATGTTTGCCAAACTCGAGACCTACCCCGCCGCCCTGCTGGAGCTCGTCGCAGAGGCCAACACGGCTGCCAAGGCGATCCCGCCGTTGTTCCCTCTATCTGCCAATGTCGCAGTGAACCCGTTTCTGGGTCAGAGCGATGAGCCGCTTGCAGTCACCGCCGCGCGTCTCGCGCGGGTCGGGGGCGCCCGGGCGATCCCACCACGTACGCATTGGGCAGGCAAAATCAACGCGGGCGAAATTTGCGACACAGATCTGAAGGAGGCATTGGCTTCGATCAAAGGCCAGTTCAACGTGCCAAGCCTGCAGGAGCTGAAAGCGTCTCTCGACGATGAGAGCCCCGCGCCCAAAGCCCTTCCTACCGTGGCAGAACTGGCAGCGGATGTCTCCGGCATCGACTGGCCCGGGCTTATTGATGACCGCATCGGCGTTTGGGCCGCCAGTCACTTCGATCAGGGGCAGGCACTCTGGAAACAGGCAGGCAGCGGCGGCCCCTTCAGGGCTTGGCGCGACTTCGCCTCGCGTGATCTGACGCCCGAGATTCAGGGT
This sequence comes from Pseudophaeobacter sp. C1-32P7, assembly GCF_041008775.1. Taxonomy (NCBI): domain Bacteria; kingdom Pseudomonadati; phylum Pseudomonadota; class Alphaproteobacteria; order Rhodobacterales; family Roseobacteraceae; genus Pseudophaeobacter; species Pseudophaeobacter sp. C1-32P7. The sequence continues at coordinate 408,534 of NZ_JAXGFR010000002.1, forward strand.
CTTACGGGCTTTTGCACTTTTGTTGCTGACACCAACCGTTCGCATTGGCGCGCTATTGGCCGCGCTTCGGAAGGGCTTGGCGTCACCACTGCTGCTGCGCCCACCGCGTTCCACCGCTGGCTGATGACGCTGGGCGGATGGGCGCAATACGGGCGCTATCTGTTGTGGCAGGCGGACCTGGAAGGCAAAGCGAACAGCAGCGTGACCGAACTTCTGGCCATCCGGATGGTCTTCGACGAAGCTCTGTTCGACCTCTACGAAGACCAGATTGCAGCACGTTGGGCAGATGTGGTCGCGGCCCATCAGAGCCCAGTTACTCCGCCCCGGGATCTTGTAGTCGATGCAGTGCTGCAGGACGCCGCAGAACGGGCCGAGCAGCGCGTGCTGGCCGACAGGCTGTCCTGCGGTACAGCGCGTAAGGGCGAGGCGCGCCCGGCCGTGCAGGCGGCCTTCTGTATCGATGTGCGTTCGGAAGTCTTCCGCCGCGCATTGGAAGCGCAGGATGAAAGCATCGAGACGATCGGCTTTGCCGGTTTCTTTGGCCTGGCCAGCGCCCATAAGGCCGCCGGATCGGATGTGACCGAATTGCGCGGTCCGGTTCTCTTGCAGCCGGGGCTGAATTCACAGGCAGCCGAACCCGAAACGGCAAACCTGAGCCGCCGCTACGGCGCCAGGGCCAAACGCGCCTGGGGCCGCTTCAAGCTGGCCGCAGTGTCCTCCTTCGCCTTTGTCGAGGCATCGGGGCCGCTCTACGCGGGCAAGCTTGTTCGGGATGCTCTCGGTTTCGGCAGTAAAACCAAGGAAGACCCTGTGCCGGAGATGGACCCCGCGCTCAATCTCGAAACCCGTGTAGGAATGGCAAAATCGGTGCTGACCGCCATGTCTCTCACGGATGAATTTGCGCCGATCGTATTGCTGGTTGGCCACGGCGCCGATATCACCAACAATCCTCATCAAAGCGCCCTGCAGTGTGGCGCTTGTGGCGGTCACGCGGGGGACGTGAATGCCCGCCTGCTGGCGAGCCTGTTGAATAATCAGGACGTCCGGACTGGGTTGCGTGACAACGGGATCAATATCCCTTCGGATACGGCATTCCTGCCCGCGCTGCACCATACGACCACCGACAAAGTGACCCTGTTTGAACAGGATCTGCCGCCGGAAACGCCCATTGACCTTAGCCAGCTAAAGGCCTGGCTTGCCGCCGCCGGAGCGCTCGCCCGGGCAGAGCGTTCCCAGCGCCTGCCGCGCGCCGCGGGCGCAGCGCATGTCGCGCAGCGGGCTCGGGACTGGGCCGAAACCCGCCCCGAATGGGGCCTGGCCGGATGCCGTGCCTTTGTCGCCGCGCCGCGCCACCGCACCGATGGGGCAGACCTGTCCGGGCAGGCTTTCCTACATAATTACGACTGGCGGCGGGATGATGGCTTTGGCGTGCTTGAATTGATCCTGACGGCGCCCGTCGTGGTCGCCAGTTGGATCAGCCTTCAGTATTACGGTTCAACCGTGGCGCCGGGCTTGTTCGGTGGCGGCAACAAGCTGCTCCACAACGTAGTGGGCGGTATCGGCGTTCTGGAAGGCAACACGGGCGCCCCGCGTCCGGGTCTGCCGTGGCAGTCAGTGCATGACGGTTGCGGCTTTCAGCACGATCCGCTACGCCTGTCGGTAATCGTTGAGGCTCCGCGCGAAGCCATGTCCGAGATCCTGCGGCGCCATCCCGGCGTCCGCGCCTTGTTTGACAATGGCTGGCTGCACCTCATCGCAATGGATGACGAAGGCAAGCTGGCTTGGCGCTATTGCGGCGACTTGGAATGGTCACGCTTCAAGGATCAATCCGCCGACACGCGCGCAATAGCAGCGGAATAGTCCGTTTTCCCCCGCCTGGATATAGCTTTGGCGCACCTTCGTTCTGCTTCATGCAGAATGAAGGTGCCTCGCATTGTTTCCTATCGGTAATTTCAGGAGTCTAAGACGCTATAGGTACAGAGATGCAGCGGGCCAATAACCTCCCTGCACGCAATTTCATCCACTTTGCCCCGCTGAACGGCCCATCTGACATGTTCCAAGGCCGCATGTGCGGCGAAGGGCGTCTTTTTGATGCCGCCACGCGGCGAATAGGCCCGGCTTCAACCGGCTGAAAGGCTGAGTTTGCAAATGACGCTGTATGCGCCAAAGTTACCCCGGCGCACGGATCCGGGTTGCCCCTCGTGCCGATGTCCGCATTGTCGCAGCTGAAGTTGCGCGGTTGCGATTTACACCGGTTCTGCTATCGACCTTTGATATGAAGGTAATGCACTCCATCTGGTGGCTCCGCACGCTGGCCGTGCTGCTGACGGTTGCCTTGGCAACGTCGGGTTTTGCGCATCGCTTTGCAACACCGGAACAGCAGGCTGCACTGGATTATGCCCAAACCTATGGGCTGGACATCTCGTCGATCTGTGGAGATTTCGAGGATGCCGACAGCACACAAACCTGTGACGCCTGCCGCCTGCATTCGGCTATCACCCTGCCAGAGCCAGCTGTTGCCCTCATCCTTGCCGAATTGTCTTGTGATCCGGCAGATTGGGTGCCGCAGCCACCTGTTCTGAACGCCCTCACCGCCGAAGCAGCACGCCCGGCTCGAGCGCCTCCGATCGTCTGAATTTTCCCGACCTATTGGTGAAAAATCCGGCCCGTGCGCCGGAGCAGACTCTGGAGACATCCATGAATATCGCTCTTAGTGCGGCTCTTGCCGCCACCTGTGACGTCACTGCGCGCTCTACGGGAATAAGGTAGAAACGGCGTTCATGGGCGATCCCGCCGACAGGCTGGGGCGCTCCTGGATGGACCATTTCGGTCCCTGATCCTTGTTCTTTCTCAGTCTCATAACACGCGCGCTGCTGCTCTTGGCGTTGCTCGGCTCGTCCACCGTGCCGGACGGGCTTATGCGCGCTCAAGGCCCCGAAGGCATGCGGTTGGTGCTTTGCACGCCCGACGGCACGCAGGAGGTCTGGCTGACCGATGCGGGCGAGATCATCCCTGCTGAGGATGATCAGCCTGCCCAGGACGATCACGGCGGGCCTCATTGCGTCCAAGTCAGCGTCGCCGGGACCGTGCCCTCTTCGAACGTCAGTCTTTTGATCCAAATGCCGCTTCGACCTTTGGCGCTGCCAACAGGTTCGGCGCAACGTCCAGTTTCGCGAGATCTTCCAAATCAACATCGCAGCCGCGCGCCGCCTCTTCCCGTCTGATCCTTCAGCCGGGGCCCCGCGCCCCTTGCTCGACAGTCAAAGACAAGGAAACCAGCATGACTGCGATGATACACCCGTGGCCTGACCACAGGGCCTTCAGAATTGCCCCAAGACTCGCCCTGTTCCGGGGAATGAGGTCTGCCGAGATGCGCAGTATCCAGCGCAAATTCACAACCGAAGACTACCGTGATGGCGAAACACTGGCCTGCAAGGGCGTGGATGCGCCCTTCATGGGGATCGTCCGGTCCGGCATGCTACGCGAGGACAGACCGACGCCGCAGGGTCGCACGCATCTGCTGGCCTTGACCTTTGCCAACGAAGCGCTGGCGCCGCAGGGCTGCGTCCGTGCCAAATGCACGCTGACCGCCGTTGGTGAGACCGAGGTCATGACCTGCGACCAACGCACATTCGAGGAACTGGCCAGCGCCATTCCCCGGCTGCAGCTGAACCTCTTGCATCTGATACAGGACCAGCTGGCACAGGCGCAGGACTGGCAGCTGCTGCTGGGGCGCAAGACTGCCAGCGAACGCGTGGCCTCAATGCTGGTCTCCTTCCATCAGCGCCACGGGCGACCGGACGAGATGCACCTGCCGATGAGCCGCGCTGATCTGGGACAGTTGACCGGCCTGACGCTGGAAACCGTCTCGCGGCAGATGCGGGCGCTGGAAAAGGCGGGGCTGATTGCCATGCCGCTACCGACCCGTGTCCGCGTTCTGGATGCCGTAGCCCTTCACGAGCTGACCGGCGATGCGCCTGCACGCGTCGCCGCCTGACCTTTTCATGACACAGGGAGAAACCATGAAACTTGCACTGACAACCTGCCTCGCCACGCTGCTGACCACCGCCGCATGGGCCGAGATCACCATCACCGACCTGCGCGACCGCACCGTCACGCTCGAAGCTCCGGCGGAACGCGTGCTGCTGGGGTTTTACTACGAGGATTACCTCGCTGTCGTCGGCGACGGCGCGGTGGACAAGCTGGTCGGCCTGTCGCGCGGGCCTTGGGCCGACTGGCGCCCGAAACAATGGAACGCCTACACGCAAGTCTTTCCACAGCTGGCTGAGCTGCCCGATGTGGGCGACACAGAAAACAGCACCATGTCCATCGAGGCCGCCATCGCCGCAGACCCGGATCTGGTGATCCTTGCGGGCTGGCAGTACGACGCGCTTGGTGAAAGCGCGGCGCAGTTCGATACGGCGGATATTCCCGTACTCGTACTCGATTACAACGCCCAGACGCTTGAGGCGCACCTGGCCTCGACCCGCGCGCTGGGGATGGCGATGGGCACCGAAGAACGCGCCGAGACGCTCGCGACGCTCTATGCCGAGATGACAGCCGACACTGCTGCGCGGGTAGAACAGTCAACTGAGGCACCAAAAGTTTATGTCGAGCTGGCGCAGAAAGGGCCGGACGAGGTCGGAAACTCCTATGCAGGCGGCATGTGGGGCGGAGTTATCGACCGGCTCAAGGGGCAGAACATCGCCAATGGCCAGATCGAGAACTGGGGGCCGCTGTCGCCGGAATACGTGCTGTCCGAAGCGCCCCAGGTGATCCTTCTCTCCGGCTCTGAATGGCTGAACCGCCCTGCCTCCGTACCGTTGGGCTTTGGCGCGGACAAGGCGCTGGCGAACGAACGCATCGGTGCCTATCTCGGTCGTCCCGGCTGGTCTGACCTGCCCGCAGTCGAAAACGGCGAGGTCTACGGCATCTATCACGGCGGCTCGCGCACGCTGTCGGATTTTGCCTATTTCCGTTTCCTTGGAAAGGCTTTGCACTCGGCAGCCTTTGCCGATGTCGACCCGCAGGCCGAACTGGCGAAGTTCTACGCCGACTGGTTGCCGATCGCGCCCGAGGGCACCTTCATGATGCAGGCGGAATGAGTATCGCGGTAAGTGAAGGGAGCGGTTTCGACCGCACCCGCATCACCCGGATGGGGGCGGTCTGTGCCGCCCTCACCATCCTGGCGGCCCTGATGGTGGTGGACCTAGTGACCGGTCCCGCCGGTCTGCCTTTGTCCGACGTCCTGAAGGGCCTGCGCGATGGCCCGGATGCAGAGAACCGCCGCCTCGCGACCATCCTGTGGCATCTTCGCATGCCGCAGACCCTGATGGCTGCACTGGTTGGGGCAGCACTGGGGATCGCCGGACTGATGATGCAGACCATCCTCAATAACCCTCTGGCCAGCCCCTATACGCTGGGCTTTTCCGCCGCTGCCGGTTTCGGCGCAGCACTGGTGATCCTGTTCGGTACGGCACTGCCGGTGGCGATGTGGATCGGCGTACCGCTCGCGGCCTTTGCCGCCACGCTGGTCGCAGCTGGACTTGTCTACCTCGTCGCGCACCTGCGCGGCGCCTCGCCCGAGATGCTGGTGCTGGCGGGCATAGCGGTGCTTTTCCTGTTCCAGTCACTGCAATCGCTGCTGCAATTCATGGCGGCCCCCGAAGTGCTGCAACAGATCGTCTTCTGGCTGTTCGGCAGCCTGCTCAAGGCGACCTGGACGTCGGTGCAGGTTTTGTCCGCGATCCTTGCCGTGACCCTGCCATTGATTGCCCGTGAAGTGTGGAACCTGACCTCACTGCGCCTTGGCGAAGGCAATGCTGCAAGCCTTGGCCTGAACGTCGAAAGGTTGCGCCTGCGGGTACTGGTGATAATCGCGCTTCTGACTGCCGGTGCCGTCAGCTTTACCGGCACCATCGGTTTTGTCGGCCTGATCGCCCCGCATGTCGGGCGCGCTCTGGTGGGCGAAGATCACCGTTTCGGCCTGCCGATGGCAGCGATCATGGGCGCTGTGGTGCTGGTCGCCGCCTCCGTTCTGGGCAAGGTCATCTCGCCCGGTGCGGTCATTCCGGTGGGCATCATCACCGCCATCGCGGGAATTCCGATGCTGCTTGCAATCATCCTGCTGAAGAGGCGTACATGAGTTTGGTTCTGGAGAATTTCACCGTTAATGCCGGGCGCCGCCGCTTGCTGCGGATTGAAAAGCTGGAGCTGCCCTCAACCGGGCTCGTTGCGGTAATTGGCCCAAACGGTGCAGGCAAATCCACCCTGCTGAAGGCTCTTGCCGGGGCTCAGCGCCACGGCGGCACCAAGGCGCTGGACCAGACCTGGCCTGCGCCTGAACGCATCGGGTTCATGCCACAGGATTTTACCGTGAAGGCCGCCATGAGCGTCGCGGAATGTGTGCTGCTTGGGCGGCGCGAAAGGCTCGGTTGGCGCATCACAGCGCGGGAGCGCGCCGAAGTGGCCCAGATGCTGGAGATGTTAAACCTGTCACACCTCGCCGATCATCGGATGGATAGTCTGTCAGGGGGCCAGCAACAGCGCGTTCTTCTGGCGCAACGCCTGATCCGCAATCCCCGCCTGCTGATCCTCGACGAACCCACCAGTGCGCTGGACCTGCACCACCAACTCGAGGTGCTCGAACAGTTGCAAAAGCTTGCGCAGAGCAGACTCGTGCTCGCGGCCTTGCACGACCTGACCTTGGCAGCCCGTTATGCGGATCAGACGGTATTTCTTGAAACAGGCAGGCTGGCCGTGGCTGGACCAACCTCACAGGTTCTGCGGTCGCCCTGCCTGGACCGGGCCTATCACATCGACAGTGAGATTCTCCGTGATCGCGATGGCGGGCCAGTCTTCGTCGCGCACCAGGCTCGGTCGCCGAAATATTGAAGTATTGTAGATCAGCGTTCCCAAGTGTGAGCCCAAGACGCCGAAGGTTTGATCTAGCAGGTTGTCAATCTCGACGCGGCAGATCACTCAGATACCGCATGTACCCGCCGCACTAGCCTTTACCCTGCCGCATCCTTTGGTTGCGCTTTGAAAATGCCTTAGGGGTCTCGCGAAAACACCACTTTCTCCGCGTCCGAAAGCCCACCCCATACAGCACCCGCGAATTCACGCTTGCCTCATCAACGCACCACAGGCTCCCCAATGTTTTCCTCAGTCGTGTTTCGTGCCAGATCCTTCAGGATGGGGCAATCCGGGCGGTGATCTCCCGCGCAGGCGTGCACCAATTGATCCAGCGTGTCACGCATAGACTGGAGCTGCGTGATCTTCTCGTCGATCTGGGCCAGATGCTCTTCGGCAATGCGCTTGACCTGCGCGCTTTCCCTGCCCTCGTCCTCGTATAGCGCCATCAGCGCCCGGCAAGTGCCGATGGAAAAACCAAGCGCGCGGGCGCGGCCGAGGAAGGCCAGCTTGTGCAGATCCTGTTCACGAAATCTGCGATACCCGTTTTCGCTGCGCTGCGGGCAGACCAAGCCAATATCCTCGTAGTAGCGGATCGTTTTTGCGGGCAGTCCTGATCGCCGTGATACGTCACCGATATTCATTCCAGCCCCCTGTCATTCCGCCGGAACATGCGCGTTGCTTGCGCGGGAGCCGCTGGCCCCGGCTTTTTCATCCATGGCCGGTGCTACGCGGCGCAGGCGCAGCGCGTTGGTCAGGACAAAGACCGACGACAGTGCCATCGCACCTGCCGCCAGCATCGGCGACAACAGCACACCGAAGGCAGGATACAGTACGCCCGCAGCAACCGGTACCAGCGCGGTGTTGTAGCCGAAGGCCCAGAACAGGTTTTGGCGGATGTTGCGCATAGTGCGGCGAGAGACCTCGAAGGCGTTGACCACACCGCGCAGATCGCCCGACATCAGCACCACATCAGCGCTTTCGATGGCCACATCCGTGCCGGTACCGATGGCGATGCCGACATCGGCATGGGCCAGCGCAGGCGCGTCATTGATGCCATCCCCGACAAAGGCGATCTGGCGCCCCTGCCGCAATTCGTCCAGCGCCGCGACCTTGCCGTCGGGCAGAACCCCCGCGATCACGTGGTCGATGCCGGTTTCGCGGGCGATGGCCTCAGCTGTCTCGCGCTTGTCGCCGGTGATCATGGCAACTTTCAGCCCTTTTTCGTGCAGCGCAGCGATGGCCGCGCGACTGGCCGGTTTCACCGGGTCTGCCACGCCGATCACCGCCGCAAGCCGCCCGTCAACTGCCGCGTAGAGCGCGGTACGCCCGCGTTTAGCAAGCTCGGTCTCCTGCGCCGCCAGCGCCGCCGTGTCGATACCTTCGCGTGTCATGAACCGGTCGGCGCCGACCAGCACCTGCGCCCCGTCCACCATGGCGCGCACGCCGTGGCCGGTGACCGAGGTGAAATCGCCCGCCTCAGCGCGTGGTGCGCCCTCGGCGCGGGCGGCGCGGACGATGGCTTCGGCGATCGGGTGCTCCGAACGTTCCTCCACCGCGGCGATTTTGGACAGCACCTCCGCCCGTTCAAAACCTGTCGCGAGAACAAGGTCGGTCAGTTCCGGGCGGCCCTCGGTCACGGTGCCGGTCTTGTCCAGCGCCACGACCTCGACCGTGTCCAGCTGTTGCAGCGCGTCGCCCTTACGGAACAACACGCCCATCTCAGCGGCGCGGCCGGTGCCCACCATGATCGAGGTCGGCGTGGCCAGACCCATGGCACAGGGGCATGCGATGATCAGCACCGATACACCTGCGACCAACGCCAGCGTCAGCGCGGGCGACGGGCCGAAGATCAGCCAGACGAGGATGGTTAGGGTCGCGGCGGCCATCACTGCGGGCACGAACCACAGGGTGATCCGGTCAACCAACCCCTGGATCGGCAGCTTGGCGCCCTGCGCCTCTTCGACCATGCGGATGATTTGGCTGAGGGTGGTGTCACCGCCAACCCGCGTGGCGCGGAACTGCAGGCTGCCTGCGCCGTTCACGGTACCGCCGGTGACGGCATCACCAGCGGTCTTTTCCGCTGGAACCGGCTCGCCCGTCAGCATGCTTTCGTCGACGTGGCTGCTGCCCTCGATCACCTCGCCATCCACGGCAATGCGCTCGCCCGGGCGGACGACGATGATGTCGCCCTGCACCAGCTCATCGACAGAGACCTCGTTGCTCTCGCCGCCCCGCATCACGCGGGCGGTGCGCACCTGCAGCCCCAGCAGTTTCTGGATCGCGGCGCCGGTGCGCCCCTTGGCGCGCGCCTCAAGAAAGCGCCCCAGCAGGATCAGCACGACGATGACTGCTGCAGCCTCGAAATAGACCGCACGCACCGCGTCCGGCAGCAGCGCAGGCAGGAAGGTTGCGACAACGGAGTAAAGATAGGCCGCCCCGGTACCCACCGCGACAAGGCTGTTCATGTCCGGCGCGCCCTTCAGCAGCGCGGGGAAGCCTTTGAGATAGAAGATCCGACCCGGCCCGATCAGCACCAGCGTCGTCAAGGCGAATTGCAACAGCCAGCTGGTCTGCTGACCGATAGTGGCGTTGATCCAGTGGTGAAAGGCCGGAAACACATGGCCGCCCATCTCAACCACAAAGACCGGCAGCGCAAGGGCAGCGGCATAGGCCATGCGCCGGGCAAGGCTGCGGGCCTCTTCGGCCTTGCGGGCTGTGCGATCCTCACCGCCCGCCGCCTCTGCCAAGGTCGCGGGATAGCCGGCGTCCTTGCTGGCCGCCATCAGTTCGGCGGGGGTGACCGCGCCTTCGGCATAGCGCACGGTCGCGGTTTCAGATGCGAGGTTTACATTGACGTCAAGCACGCCCGGCACAGCCTCCAGCGCCTTGTCGACGCGCCCCACGCAAGAGGCACAGGACATCGATTCCACGTTCAGCGTTACCGATGCCACCCGCGCCGGGTAACCAAGCTTGTCGAGCGCCGCGATGGCGTCTGCGATGCGCTCCGGGTTGTCGGCAACCAGTCGTGCGGTTTCAGATGCAAGGTTGACCGAGACGTCATGGATGCCCTCAACCGCCGTCAGGCCGCGGTCCACGCGCCCAACGCAAGAGGCACAGGACATGCCTTCGACGGACAATGTAACAGGGGTTTGTTCGGGCATGACAGCCTCCTCGATTCTGTGTGGCTGTGCCTTACATGGTGGTTCTAGTCACTGGAAGGTCAAGGGCGCGTCAAAATTTTATCACAGGTCAGATCACGTCTTGACCTTCCTCTAACTGGAAGCCCCATCTCTCGCCCTGCAACCAAACCAGAGAGGGTTCGAAATGGAATTCAAGGTTCCGGACATGAGCTGCGGCCACTGCACTGCCGCCATCGAAAAATCCGTCAAGGCCGCCGATCCGGCCGCCACGATTGCCTGCGACCTCGGCGAACGCCTGGTGAAGATCGACAGCGCACTGTCGGCTGATCAGCTTGCCGCCGTGATCAAGGACGCGGGCTACGACTCGCAGCCCGCTGCCGCCTGATCCAGTCCCGCGTCGGCCCCCTCCGGCGCGGGATCCCCGTTATTCGGCGCGGTCCCGGGCTGTGCTCACCAGTTCCGAAAGCTGGTCCTTTTCAACAAATCCCGGCACCAGCGCATCCCCGACAACGAAGGACGGCGTTCCGTTGAAGCCAAGCGCCTGGGTCAGACGCATCGATGTGGCGATGTGTTCAGCCACTTCCGGCGCCTCCATGTCTTTTTTCAGCTGCTCAAGATCCAGCCCAACCTCTTCGGCGACGCGCAGGACCGTGGCCTCCTGGGCACGGCCCTTGATCGCCATCATCGCCCAGTGGAATTCTTCATATTTGCCCTGCACCCGCGCCGCGAGCGCAGCCTTGGCGGCAAAGACCGAGCCGTCGCCAAGGATCGGCCATTCTCGGTAGACAAGCCGGATATTGGGATCTTCCTCGATCAGCGCCCGGACCTCGGGTTTTACCCGGCGGCAATAGGGACAGTTGTAGTCGAAGAACTCCACCACAGTTACATCCCCCTCCGGATTGCCGAGGACCGGCGCATTCGGATCGCGTTCAATCAAGTCGCGCTGGCTGCGCAGCACCTCTGCCTGGGTTTCTGCCTGTGCATCCGCCTGTTGTTTTTCCAGCAGAGCAACGGCCTCCATGACGATCTCGGGGTTCTCCCGTATCGTCTCCAGGACCAGCTCCCGGACGCGGGCCTCGTCGAGTTCCTGCGAGAGTGCGGGTATCGGCAGCAATGCGGCCATCGCCAGTGCAAGGATCGGTGCCTTAAGGGTCATGTCAGTTCTCTCCATTTTCCGCAGTGGTTCGCGCTTTCTGAGCTTCCTTTACATGCTCCGGCCAGGTGGACCGGATATAGCCCAGCACGTTGCGGATCTGCTGATCCGTCAGGCTGTCGCCAAACCCCGGCATGCCACTGTCAAACTCCATGCCCTGCTGGGCCATAAGGGCCTTGCCGCCTAGCTTGGTATAGTTGAACAGCAGGCTGTCCGAATGATGCCAGGTGTGCCCCGTTTCATCATGCGGGGGGGGCGGGCAGACGCCCGTCGGGGCCGCGTGTGCGCCAGTCCGGCTGGCCTTCCAGCTGAGCCCCGTGACAGGCAGCGCAGGCTTCGGCGTAAAGGGCCTCGCCCTCGGCAATGTCCAGCCCCTCGGCGCCGGAGGCCACCGCCGGATCCTGTCCTTGCAGCATCCAAACGCCGCCAGCCACTGCCGCTGCCAGCACGGCGATGATGACTTGCCCCCTCATGTGACCCGCGCCCATGTCTTCATGCCCGAGGCCGCATGGGTGAGCATGTGGCAGTGCAACAACCAGTCACCGGGATTGTCGGCGGCAATGGTAATGGTGCGCGTTGCGTCCACATCGTTCATTCGGCTGCTCCCCCATCAGAGTCGAGCAGATAGGTGGCGATGGCTTCACGGTCCTTTGGAGTCAGGAACCGGGTGCCTTCGCGGACCACCTCGGCCATGCTGCCGCCAAAAAAGGCATCGCCTGATGGCGTCAGGCCCGTCTGCAACGCGTAGGACAGCGACGAGACTGTCCAGCCGTTCTTGGCTAGATCAGCGGCCCGGATCGAGGGCGCCTTGCTGCCGCCCGGAAGCGCGTCATTGCCGACAAAGGCTGCGTCAGGATCGCGGCCCCCCGCCAGATTGCGCGGCGTATGGCAGGCCCCGCAATGGGCCGCACCGCGAACCAGTTCCCTGCCCCGGTTCCAGGCCGCACTGCGCCCCGGCAGCGGTTCCGTCCCCGGATCGTGGAAAAACGCGGCCCGCCAAATCTTCAGTCCCCAGCGCTGATTGAAGGGAAAACCGACCGCATGATCCGGCGCGGCCTCAGGCACCGGTGCCACGGTCTGAAACGCGGCCCACAGATCGGCGATATCCTGATCGGAAAACTCTGCATAGAAGGGGTAAGGAAAGGCCGGGAAATAGGGTTCCCCATCTGGTCCGATGCCCTGACGGATGGCTTTTGCAAAACTCTCGGCAGTCCAGCCGCCGATGCCATGTTCGGGATCCGTGGTCAGATTCGGCGGATAGAAGGTGCCGAAATCCGTCTTCAGCGGCGCCCCTCCGGCCAGCGGGGCGCCGCCCGCTTCGAAATTAGAATGACAGGCGATACAGCCGCTGGCACGTGCCAGATAAGCACCCCGGTTAACGTCGCCCTCGGTCGTGATCGGCTTCGGAGCGCTGCCGACGGGCCACGTGATCACCGCGGTCAGGGCAACGGCAACACATGCCGCAGTCCCGCCAGACAAAAATGCGACCCGGCGCATGCTCAGTGGTCTTCCGCCCGGAACCGGGAATGACAGGCCGAGCAGACCTGTGTCGTCATCGCAAAGGCCGCATCTACAGGCATCGCGGCGATATCCTCTGCGCGCATCATCCCGGCGCCGCCGCCCATCACACTGGTGCCTGACCCCATCATGGATCCGTTGCCCATCATCGAACCCGATCCCATTCCGGAGCTATTCCCCATCATCGACCCTGCGCCCATGCCTCCGCCACCAGCGACGCCATTCCCGGCAGCGCCCTCCAGGCCCTCGGCGTAGATTTCCAACTGCCGTGCCAGCGCCGCGAACCGATCCCAGTCTGCCCAGACCGCATCCTTGGCCTCGGAAGGGGCTCCGCCAGACCCTTTAGGGAAAAGATCGGTCAGGGCCTCGCCTGCGTGTTTCTGGAAAATCCGAGCTGTGTTGCGCATGGCAGCGGCATCATAGGTCCTCTCGCCGCGCATCATCGGGGTGACCGCCTTCACGGCATCCCCCATCGCTTCCATCGATTCCATCCGATCCCTGACGATGCCCTTGGCATTGCCGTGCGCAAAGGCTGCGACTGCTGTGCCGGTGATGACGATCGCTGCCAGAATGGGTGTTGTCTTCATCGTATCAATACTCCGTTGATGCTGAATTTTGCTGCCCTTGGAGTTCATGAACCCAGGTGCATCAATCGATCCCGTTCGCACGTTGCAGTTCACGCACGTAGGCAATGACCATCTTAACATCACCCGGCGTGACCCCCTCGACCGGAGGCATATTGCCAAAGGGCCAATGATGAGCGCGCACCCCGTTCTGCGCAGCCAGGATAAAGGCCATGTCGGAATGGTGGCTGGGTTCATAGACCTTATGCACCAGCGGCGGCGCAACCCCGTTCTGCCCTGCTGCGTTTTCCCCGTGACAGTCGGCACATTTGGCTTCGAAGATGGATTTTCCAAGCTGGGCATTGCCAGAGAGTTCTGTCGGCAGCGCGACCGTTGCAATCGGAGCGCCAGGGGCAAGCGCGCCCGTGTCAGGCGACGCCATCGAATGACCAACCGGTGCGGCCTCGGGTTGCAGGTACTGCCAGCCACCGACCCCGATGCCCCCAGCCAGAATGACGGCTACCACAACAGTCAACTTGTTCATTTCGTGTCTTTCTTTCGCTTTTCCTAGTGCAGATGAGGCCCGACCTGCGTTCCGGCGGACGCTCTTTCGACCCCTTGGGGCGTGCCTGCCCTCTGCCTGTTTTGAATAAGTGAATATCGAAGGCACCCCATGCGGCAAGCTGGGAAGGCCGCAAGAAATGTATCGGTTTGTATCCTTGACCAGATCCGGCGGCGGGACGGCCTGACGAGCACAGCTTTTCGGGAGCATGATCACATCCATGCTGGCAAAAAACCATTCTAGCGACCCCGGCCGCAACCGGGTTCTATGACACGCGTGAGGATCGGCCTCAGCGGTCCTGCCTCCCAGATCTGCGCCCAGCCCGTGCTGTTCGAGCGTTTGACCTGATGGGTCAGGTCATTCCTCAAGCGTGGCCTTGCGACGGCGGAATTCATCCTCATCGATTTCGCCCTTGGCGAGCCGTTCCCGCAGGATATCGAGCGCATCGGAGGACCGGGCGCCGCCCGGGCGGCTGTCCCTCAGCCAATGCACAGCCAGCACGATCAGGGCGATGACAACGCCCCAGAAGACCAGCATCATCAGCCCGCCGAATACGCCATAGCCGCCGCCCCACATCATATGCCCGTCCCAGTGGCCTTCGGGATCTGCCATCGCTGTTGAGGCGAAAAGGCCCGCAGTAACAGTCATACTCCAGAGTTTCAGGGTCATCTTTCTCTCCTTTCATCGGGTGTTTCTCCGGCAAGCGGGATCGTCACGATGGCGCGTAGCCCGCCTGTTTCACGGTTCCTGAGGGTGATGTCGCCGCCATGCGCCTGGATGATCGTCCGCGCAATCGACAGGCCCAGCCCATGCCCCCCGGTTTCCAGCGATCGCGACGCCTCAAGCCGGTAGAACGGATCAAAGACTTTCTCAGCCTCGTCCTCCGGAATGCCGGGACCGTTGTCGTCAACCGTCAGGACAACAGTATCGCCCACGCGCTGCCAGCCCACCGAGGCGCCGCCGCCATAGCGATTGGCGTTCTCGATCAGGTTGCGCAGCGCCCGCCGGATGGCATTGGGCCGCAAGCGCGCCTTTGTGTCAGGCCCGGCGCCAAGATCGAAACCGCCTGGTATGTCGGCGCGCAAGGCCGAAAGAAAATCATGCAGTTTTATGGTTTCAGGGCGTTCGGATCCGGTCAGCCCTCGGGCAAAGGTCAGCGTTGCATCGACCATGCCCTGCATTTCCTGTACCGAGGCCACAAGGCTGTCGCGGGTTTCTTCATCGTCGACCATCTCGGCGCGCACCCGCAGGGCGGTCAGCGGTGAGCGCAGGTCGTGCCCCAAAGCGGCAAGCATCCGCGTGCGGTCCCCTACAAAGCGAGTCAGGCGGTCCTGCATCCGGTTGAAAGCACGGGTAAGATCGCGCACCTCGCTTGGGCCTGCGACGGGCAGTTCGGCCACATCTTCGCCGCGTCCAAGACTGTCGGCCGCTCGGGCCAGCCGCCTGAGGGGGCCAGTCAGGCGCGCCATCACGAACCAGATTACCACGACCAGCAATACCGCCGCCGACAGGGCGAAGGTCAGCATCGAATAGAGCGGCCACTGGATCGGAGGCCGTTCAAAACGAGTGCCCACGTTCAGCCATTGACCACCACGGATCGCGATAGAGAGGTTCATCTCGACCGCCGTCAGCTCACCCCGCATCATCGCCATATGCATGTCGGTCATTTCCGGCGACAGGTTGGGCAGCGGCATCAGCTGCCGTTCGATCTGGTGCAGCTCGACACGGATATCCCGGCTGAAACTGTCGTCCAGCAGCGTGCGGATACGGGCTTCGACAAGGCCGCCGTCAGAGTGGTCCATGTGCTGGACCGACGCGATATCCGCCAGTTCGAAACGCACCAGCGGCGAGTTCGCGGCCCGCAGGATCGAAGCATGCAGATCGGGAGGCGCTTCCTCGATCAGCCGCGCCACGTTTGCCGCGCGCCCGGCGGCTTCAAAGCCAAGCGCGGCGCGGATCGCAAGGCTGCGTTCATCCGCGAACAGGAACAGGCTGAGCAGCAGCGCTGCGACCAGTGCCGCAACGACCAGCAGGGTCAACTGCACCCGCAGCGACATCCGGCGGCGTAATATCACGCCTCCTCCTCCACATCCGTGGCCAGGCAGTACCCGCCGTTGCGCACCGTCTTGATGATCCGGGGGCGCAGGACATCGGGCTCGATCTTGCGTCGCAGGCGGCTGATCTGGTTGTCGATGGTGCGATCCAGGGGACCGGCGGTCCGCCCGGCCGTGAGATCAAGCAGTTGATCGCGGCTCAGCACCATGCGCGCCCGTTCCAGCAGGACCACCAGCAGCCGGAATTCCGAACTGGTCAGCGGGATTTCATCTGCGTTGTCATCAATGAGGATCTGCCGGTCGGTGTCGAGCACCAGATGTTCGAACCGCACCCTGTGCCCCGACAGCCGCCCGGCCAGAGGGTCCTGCCGCCTGCTCCGCCGCAGGACCGACTTGATCCGGGCCAGCAGCTCGCGCGGGTTGAATGGCTTTGCAAGGTAATCATCTGCACCGATCTCAAGACCGGAGATACGGTCGCTCTCTTCGCCAAGCGCGGTCAGCATGATGACTGGTACGGTGCCGTCATCGGCCAGCCTCCGACAGGCCGACAGGCCGTCTTCACCGGGCATCATCACGTCCAGCACAACCAAATCGAAATGCCCCGCCGCAAGCTGCACGTCCATATCGGCGGCGTCCTTGGCCGCTGTCGCCCGCATCCCGTTCTTTTCAAGGTAGCGCGTCACGCTTTCACGGATCTGCGCGTGATCGTCGACGACAAGGATATGCGGCTGGGGTCCCATGCTTTTGTCCTACCGGAAAGACCGTTTGAATTTCACCATCGCAATTGTAGCGGATTGTATCAGACAGTCGGCTTGCGACAGACCGTTACAATTCTGATGATGCGACGGCCTTCCATTCTGCGCAATCATCCCGAGGTGATGGGTATCGAGCCGAACCACAGGAGGATTTCATGCCGACACTTGCAAAAACCGCAAGCATTCTCGCCGTTTCCCTGCTCACCGCCGGCGGCGCTCTGGCCGACAGCCGCCATCACGGAGGCAATACCGGCGGGGCACATATGGGGGATGAAAAGCCGCAGATGCAGGGCGATCACCACGAGATGATGATGAAACACATGATGCGAAAAATGATGCAGATGCACGGCGGCGGCGCCGAACGGCACGGCATGTCCCGGATGGACCGCGACATGATGCGGACCATGATGGGGGCGGACATGATGGATGGCATGCCTGGCAAAAAGATGCAGGCGGGCCTGAAAGACTATGACGCCGACGGTGATGGCACCCTGTCCCTTGACGAATTTTCGGTCTGGCACGCCGCGATGCTGCGCGAGACGATGGTAGACCGTTTCCAGCATCTGGATGCGGACGGGGATGGCGCCATCACCTCTGATGAAATGAGTGTAAGCGCTGTCGCCACCCCACGCCTGTTCAGCTTGACGGGGTGAAGTTCCAAGGTAGCAGCTCGTCGATCCTTCTGGCCGGGTGACCGGCGGCGATGGCTTCCAGGGTCGCCTTCAAATA
>NZ_JAXGFR010000030.1:0-19684 GCF_041008775.1 Pseudophaeobacter sp. C1-32P7
CAAAATCAGTAAAACAAGCCTCTATAACGCCCTCAGAGACCAGAAATCCGACTGAAACCTGAAGTGTTCCCGTAAAGTTCGCGCGAGCCGGACAATAACGTCACTTTTATGCAGTGACCCCATACCTTGAGGCAGCGCGGAGAGCGATTGATCAGCTTGGGAAAAACGCAGAACGGTCCGATTTGCTAAACTGCGCAGCGGAGTTCCTCGAAAACGCACGCTAGTCCCGTGTGGATATCTCATGAATAACTTTACCAAATATCGAAAATGGGTAGCCACTACGAAAGAGTCCCAAGAATAACGTGGCCATGACACTAATGGCCAAAGGTTCCGTGTGTTGTGCATCGTGGATGACTGCACGCGCGAAGCCTTGGCGGCCACTGTGGTGGATCGCTCACTGTCAGGTGAGCGGATGATCCGCGAACTGGATGACCTGATCGGGAGGCTGGGTCAGTTGACTTTCTGACCCACGATCAGATCAAAGCGATGACAACGGCCGACCGTATCGTCAACCTCGGCACTCGTCAGGGGTATGTTACCCCCTGGATCACGACGTCAGCGGAAAAGCGCCCTTAGGGGTGCCACAGCCTCTTGCCAGCTGTCACGCGCTTCTAGCCGGTCGATCCAACTCGCAACTCCTGGGTACTGGTCCAGTAAAATCCCCGCTTGATCGCGATACATGAAGGTGGTCGCAAGATAGAAGTCGGCAAGGCTGAGTGCGCCTGCGATCCAGTCCTTGCCGTCGAGTCCGGTTTCCAGAACGGCAAGGAACTGATCTGTGGCTTTTCGTTCCGCTTCGACCACAGTCGGATCGGGATCGCCCATGCCGAATTTCTCTTTGAGAAACAGCTCAAAGGACAATTTCTGCATCGCCGGGCCAAGGTGGATCGCTTGCCACCAGGTCCATTGATCGACGAGGGACCGCGCCTTGCGGCCCTCAGGATAGAGGCCCGCCTCGGGCCGAAGCCCCGCCAGATAGGCACAAATTGCCCGGGATTCCCAAAGCACGAAATTCCCGTCCTCCAAAACGGGCACCTTTGCATTGGGATTGCGAGCGAGAAATTCCGCCGCGCGGTTGTCCCCGGCCCGGATGTCGACCTGGACGATTTCGAGGTCCACGCCCAGTTCGTGTGCCACCGCCCGCACACGCAGCGCATTGGGCGAGAAATTCGCGTTGTAGAGTTTCATGATTTTGTCCGCCTCTATAGTTACTGCGGCGCCCGAAGAAGCACCGCCCGGTTTTCGGTCAGGAAATCGGTAACCGACTGTCCGGACTTGCCGGTGAGCGTCTTGAGATCGTCGCTGGCCACATCAAGGTAGCCTTCGGCGATTGCCTGGTCGAAAGAGACGAAAACACGCGCCATGAACTCGGGCAGGCCATTTGCGATCATCGCCTGCACCATGTCTTCGGCCGGCATCGGAACGTAGGGGATGTCCTTGCCGGCGATGTCCGACAAAAGCGCCGCGATATCGGCCTGGCCGGTGGATTCGGGCCCGGTGATGTCCAGGACCTCGCGGTCGGTCGCATTCATCAGCGCGGCAGCGGCGGCGCGGGCGCAGTCGGCGCGCGTGACGTAACTCGCCCGTCCGTCCCCTGCCGCGGCAAAGAGCTGCCCCATGTCGATCGCCTGCGGTCCGCTCATAAGCAACAGATCCGTGTAAAGGTTGTTGCGAAGGATCGTGTAGCTGGCGCCGCTTTGCTCGATCAGCTTCTCGGTGTTCTGATGATCCTTGCTGAAAGTGATGGGGCTTTCGGGTACCGGGCTGGCAAGCGAGGTATAGACGATGTGGTCGATACCCGCCTCGCGTGCGGCGGTGATCGCATTGGAATGAGCCGCGAGCCGTTTGCCCGGCTCCAGATCGTCGGTGGAGATGATCAGGATCCGCTTGCCGCCCGCGATGGCCGGACCCAGTGTTTCGGGCGCGTTGAAATCGCCTTGGCGAACATCCACCCCCTTGTCCCTGAACTCGGCGAGTTTGTCGGCGTTGCGCGTGACCGCGATGATCGGACCGGCGCCCGCCTCGATCAGTTGATCGATTACCTGGCGTCCAAGCTGGCCGGAGGCGCCTGTGACGATAAATGGTCCGTTCTGAAAGCTTGCCATGGGCGTATTCCTGTTCTTTGAGAGAGAGTCAGCCGTGGATGTGAACCTGCGCGGGGTTGGCCAGCTTGCCGCGGGCGAAGTCCCAGCTCGTTGTCAGGATTTTGATCATGACGTCGACCTCTGACCCATCGCGCGGCGCAAAGGCCATGACGGCATTTGCCGGGATGTGTCCGGCCGACGCCATCGGGTGCGGTTCGCCCCATCCCTTGGCGATGAGTTCATCGACCGCCGCCAGCGGCAGCATCATGTGCGACGAACCGTCATAGGAGGGATGCACATGGGCAAATTCGCGTCCGATCATGAAGGCTTCACGCGGGCCGCAGGCATGCGCCACCGGCAAGACCAGTGCTTCGGCGCCGGGCACCGAGATGCCCGACCGGCAGCGCTCGACGAAGGGCAGGGCGAAGGCCTTCTCCTTGAAAAATGCGTGGATCTCTGCCGAGGAGTTCTGCGACACCTGCTCATGCGGGGCGCAATCGGTGGTGTCGGGGCGCGGGCCCTGCCGCGGGGGAAGTTCGAAGCTCATGGTTGGTCCTATCCAAATCTGAACGCGCTTTCGACCGCGCCCAACACGTGATCCTCGAGGGTCTTCTCCCCCCGATCCGCAAGCGCAGCCCCGGCCACGACGTGCAACGGGATCAGATGTTCCTCGCGCGGATTGGCATCGCGTGCGCCGGGCGCCTGATCCCACTCGGCCAGCATGGCATGGCGCACTGCGGGGTCTTCATGGGTCACCGCACTCGTGAGCCATCGGTCAAAGTCTCCGCCGTTCACCGGGCCGTCCGGTCCGCCCCTCATCGCCCGCATCATCTTGCCCATGTTATGATAGGTATTGCCGGATCCGATGATCAGCACCCCTTCGTCGCGCAAGGGCGCCAACGCGCGACCGACGGCAAGATGCGCCTCGGGGTCGAGATCGTCGCGCAGGCTCAATTGGACGGTGGGGATGTCGGCCTCAGGAAAAGCCACCTTTAGTGGAACGAATACCCCGTGATCGAAGCCACGCGCAGCATCGGCCCCGGTTTGGAATCCCGCGTCTTCTAAAAGTGCGCGTACGCGGGTCGCCAGCGCGGGCTCGCCCGGCGCGGGCCAGGTTAGCTGATAGGTATGCTGCGGAAATCCCTGATAGTCGAACAGCAGAGGCGGGGCGGGGTTGGTCTGCAAGGTAAAGACCCGCTCTTCCCAATGGCCCGAGATCACGAGGAGCGCCTTGGGCCTTGCCGGCAGGCTCGCAGGCAAGTCCTCAAGGAATTTGCGGTGCCGATCCCAGGCGTCAGGCGGGTTCCAGTCCATGAAGAAACAGGGGCCACCCCCATGGGGAACAAACAATGTCGGCTGCTTTTCAGTCATGTTGTCGTCCTTTTAAACCCAAGTCCGAGGCTATGGGCACCCCCGTGGCAACTCCGCAGCAGATCAGATTGGCGCTGCCGGAACTGCCGGTGCATAGGCCGACTTGACCGCACGCACGCGATTGGCGGTCAGCCACGAGACGATCAGGAGTACCCAGGTCGCCAGAGCCGGCGACCAACCCGGATCGCCTGCGCCCACATGGGCCCCGAAGGCGAGCACCAGATGCCAGAACATTGCCGCATAGGCCCAATCTGCCAGCACCGCCGAAGGGCGCCAGAGGATCACAACGGCACCGACGATCTTCAAAATTGCGAGTGGCCAGATGATGTATGTGGGATAGCCCAACACCTCGCGATACATGCCCGCGACCATGTCGTGGGATGAGATGTAGAAGGCCGCCGCACCCAGATAGACCAATGCCACAAGGCCGGTCGCGATCCAGTAGACATATTTTGCCACGTTGTCACTCACTGCCGCTCTCCCGGTTTTCGGCGGGTTGTTAGGCTGCCGTTTTCCATATAGTATCATTAGGTGCCTTGCTTCATCAGTTAAAGTAGGCACTTAAAAGTAACTTACTTTCGTGGGCTGCGAGGGCTATCCACAATGAAAAGCGTCCAACCAGCTTCCTGCCCGATGGAGGCGCTGCTGCGTGTCATCACGGGACCTTGGACGATTTATATCCTTTGGGTTCTGTCCGAACAGGGTCCACAGCGTTTCGGCGCGACCAAACGGCTGGTGCCTGGAATTTCCACCCGGGTCCTGACTGAGAGGCTGAGAATGCTGGAACATGCCGGCGTGGTCTGGCGCGAGCAGGCCATGACCATCCCGCCCGCTGTCACATACGGGCTGACTGAACGCGGCGCGGAGCTGCGCGGTGTGCTGGACACCCTTGGATCCATTGCACGCCGCTGGGAGGCGGAGGGTGCTTTCGACGGGACGGCACGCTCGGCGGAATGATGACGTCCGTCCTGTTCGCGGAATAATCCCGCGCCAGAAAGCACCGCGAACGGAGCACGGCCCGAAGCTCATGACGAATTGAAAGCCGCGTTGGGTATGCCTGACAGGCGGCACTCACTCCGAACGATCCGCCCAGGTTTGCGGCTTGCCGCCACATAAAAATCAATTTACTGTACCGACTAGACGGTACAGTCAAGTTTGAAGTCCCGCAATGCTGCACAGGACAGGAAGAGCGAGATGCGCGAGAGAAAAATGGCCGAGGTTTTGTTCGGCGCGCGGGAGGTCTTCTTCCGGTGCGGTTATGAAGGCGCCACCGTCGATGCCATTGCCGCCGAAGGGAAAGTGTCGAAGGCAACAATGTATTCGTATTTCCCGACCAAGGAGCAGCTGTTTCTGAGCGTCGTGGAATCCGAATGCGGTCGGCTTGCGGAAGAGATCCTCCGGCCCTTGTCCGCAGGTCCCGAGCCGCGCGCCCAGTTGGAAAAACTTGCCCTGCGCATGATCGATCTCGTTCTGGACGAAACCTACATCCGCCTTCTGCGGACGTGTATCGGTGCCACCGAGATGCTTCCCGAGGTCGGGGAGGTGTATTTTCGTGCCGGACCGAAACGGGCACGCGAACTCATCAGTAAAGTTCTGGAACGCCTTTCCCGGGAAGGCGCGCTTGAGATCGACAACCCCCCGCGTGTTGCGGATCACTTCATACATCTTTGCGTTTCTGGACTGTTGATGCCACGCCTGCTGGCCGTGCAAAGAACAGTCGAGCGGGACAAGCATGCGGCCGATGCAGTCACTGCATTCCTGCGACTCTACGGGAGCGGACATAGAGTAGAGCTCTGAACTGACCTTGCTTTCCGACAACGGGGCAGTGCTCCAAATCTCTCAATAAAATTGCCGAATGGACAGTGAATAATGACCATACAATCCAAAATGCAGGCAAAGAATGCGTCACCAAGGATCCTCGGCGCTGCGCGGGCAATTGCGCACAGAGAGGGCGCGGGAAAGATTACGATCGACGCCGTCGCGCGTGAGGCCGATCTCAGTAAAGGCGGGGTCTTATACAATTTTCCGACCAAGAGAGCGCTTCTTGCCGGGCTGCTTGATGAGATGCTCGCAGAACATCGCGAACGCCTGGCATCAGTCCCGGAAGATCGCAGATCCCGCACCTTGCGCGGGCACCTGGAAGCGATCGTGCAAGCCAGAGCCGTCGATGACGACCTCTCGATGGCGATTCTCGCGGCTGCCGCGTCAGATCCGCGGCTGCTCGATCCGCTACGGGCTGAACTGACCGGCGACCTTGAGCGTATCCTGTCCGACACACAAGACACTTCGGGTGCTATGGTTGTCGTCCTAGCGATCCAGGGACTTCGGTTCCAGAAACTTCTGGGCCTTCCCGACGGTGGCGCGGGTCTCAGGGGGCGCGTCATCGAGCAATTGAGGGCCATGATTAATGAACTCGAATAGAGAGACACGAAGTTTGAAGCGGATCGTTTTTGTTATTGCGGTAGCGGCCGTGTCGGCCGTTGCCGTGCCGTTTGTTTCGCCGTTCCTGACCGATGTGCTGGCCCAGACCGCGACGAACACCGTGGAGGCAGAAGTCGACACAAGGCCTGCAGCGAGCGTGGAGCGACCAGTCACGGTCGAAGTGACCCGTGCGCTCAATCGCGTCGTAAGTCAGTCTCGCACCGTTGCAGGCCGCGTTGAACCTGCTCGAACGGTGGACCTTGCGTTTCAGATACCCGGGCAGATCATTCGCCTTGAGGTTGAGCCCGGCGACACGATTCGCGAGGGCGAGGTGATCGCGGAGCTCGACCAAATCGATTTCGAACTCGCCGTCGACCGGGCTCAGGCGTCCTACGACCTGGCGAATTCCGAACTCGCGCGCGCCTCGGACCTCGCCGATCGTGGCGTGGCGTCCGACGCGCGCCTCGACACGGCCCGCGCGCAGTTCTTCCAGGCAGAAGTCGCGCTCCGCGAGGCCGAGCGGCGCCTGTCCCAAACGAAAATCGTCGCGCCATTCGACGCGATTGTGGCGCGCACCTTCGTTGAAGAATATGTCAACGTCACGTCGACCGCGCCTGTCGCGCGTCTACAGGATGTCAGCGAGATGCGGCTCGTGATCTCCCTGCCAGAGGAACTTGCGGCCATTGCGCGGTCGGCACCCGATGCCTTCGAGATCGTTGCAACTTTTCCGGCTGTTCCGGGTTACACCGCGCCTCTGGTGCTTCGCTCGTTTGCGACCGATGCCGACCGGACGGCGCAGACCTACGACGTGGAATTTGCGATCACGGGTGATATCGACCCGCGTCTTTTGCCCGGAATGACCGCGGATGTGCGCATCTCCATCGCCGCTGAGGAAGATCGCCGGCGCTCCGTGATCGTTCCGGTTTCGGCGGTGGACACGACCAGCCGAACCGAACCGTCCATCTGGATCTACGAAGAAACGTCCGGCCAGGTCGAGCGTCGGACGGTCCGTCTGGGCCTTCCGATCGACAACGAGATCGTCGTTCAGGATGGCGTGGAGGCCAATGAATTGGTTGTTTCCGGCGGCTGGTGGCGGCTCAGGGACAATCAGACCGTGACAGTTTCTGGGCTCTGACCCCGGTTTTCGGCAGGACAAGAATAAAAACATGGCACTCAGCATCACACGAGCGAGCATCGAGCGTCCTGTGGCGGTCTGGCTCACCATCATCTTCTGCGTTCTCGGCGGCTATTGGGGGCTGAATACGGTCGGCCGCCTTGAAGACCCGAGCTTCACCCTCAAGACGGCACTCATCTTCGTGCCGTATCCCGGCGCCACGGCAATGGAGGTTGAAGAGGAGGTCGCAGACGTCGTCGAAAACGCGCTGCAGCAGATGAAGCAGCTCGACCGGGTGGAATCGAAATCGATGCCGGGCATGGCGCAGATCACCGTCGAGATCGAGATGACCTATGGCCCGGACGAGATCCCGCAGGTTTGGGACGAGATGCGCCGCCGCATCAGTGATATCGAGGGGGATCTTCCGGCAGGGGCGCAACCGCCCATCATCAATGACGATTTCGGCGACGTCTATGGCATGTTCTATGCGGTGACGACCGAAGGTCTGAGCCCATCGGAGCAAAGGGACTTGGCCACGACGCTGCGGCTCGGGCTGGTCACTGTCGATGGCGTCGCCAAGGCCGAGGTTCAAGGCCTCTCCGAAGAGGTGATCACCCTCTCGATCCCGTCTGCACGCCTCGAGAAACTGGGCCTTCCGCCGACCCAGATCCTGGGAATTCTCGCAGACGAAAACCAGGTGTTCTTCAACGGCGAGATCACCGAGGGCCCCGCCCGCATCGGCCTGTCCGTTCCGCCGGGCTATATCAGCCCCGAAGGCATAGAGGAGTTGCGGCTGGGCACGGCCGGAAATGTCGGCCAGATCGCCGTCAGCGACATCGCCACCGTCACACGGGAGGCGGCCGAACAGCCCAGCCAGATCATCCGGCAGAACGGCAAGGCGGCCTTCACCCTTGGCGTTTCCGCGTTGACGGACCGAAACGTGGTCGCTGTCGGCCAGGAGGTTTCAGCGCGGCTGGAACGGCTCAAGTCGGAGCTTCCCGAAAGTGTCGAGATCATTCCGATCTACGAGCAGCATGTCGTGGTGGACGAAGCCGTTTCAAGCTTTCTCGTCAGTCTCGGACAGTCGGTCGCGATCGTGGTCGGTGCCCTGATGCTGACCATGGGGTGGCGCGCCGGCCTCGTGGTGGGCGCGACCCTCGGACTTACCGTTTTCTCCACGCTGTTCTTCATGTCGGTGTTCGGGATACAGATGGAACGGATCAGCCTTGGCGCCCTGATCATCGCGATGGGTATGCTGGTCGACAACGCCATCGTCATCACCGAAGGCATGGTGATCGGCATGGCGCGTGGCAAAAGCGCGGAAGACGCGGCGGCCGAGACGGAATCCTCGACGTCCATTCCCTTGCTGGGGGCAACCGTTATCGGGATCATGGCGTTTTCCGGTATCGGGCTGTCGCCCGATGCGACGGGCGAGTTCCTGTTTTCGCTTTTCGCCGTGATCGCCATTTCGCTGCTATCAAGCTGGGTTCTGGCAGTCACGGTCACGCCGTATCTTGGCAAGCTGCTGCTCAAGGCCCCCAAGAACACCTCGGACGATCCCTACAAGGGCCCGTTCTACGGGATTTACCGCGGGGTTCTGTGGACGGCGCTGCGCGCCCGCATCCCGGTCGTTCTGACGATCATCGGGATCACCGTCTGGTCGGTCATGGCTTTCGCCCAGGTCAAGCAGGCCTTCTTCCCCGCCTCGAACACGCCTATTTTCTACGTCGAGTTCCAGATGCCGCAGGGAACCGATATCAACACGACCGACGAAGAGATGCTGCGGCTTGAGCGGATACTTCTGGATGAGGATGCTGTGACCGGGGTAACGGCCCTCGTAGGGCGGGGGGCAAGCCGCTTCATGCTGACATACAATCCGGAACAGGCGGATGCCAGCTATGGCCAGCTCATCGTCCGGGTTGCGGACGCCGCAACGATCCCGGCGATCGCGAGCAGGCTCAACCGGGATTTGCCAGCCGAATTCCCCCACGCTCTGATCCGTGTCGAAGAAATCGTGTTCGGACCGCCGGCCGGTGCCGATGTTGCAGTTCGTTTCTCGGGCCCCGATCCGGTCGTCCTGCGCCAGCTCGCGGATGATGCGATCAGGATATACGAGGAGGCAGGAACCATCACCAATCCGCGCACCAATTGGCGGCAGCGTGAAATCCTTGTCGAACCCGTCGTCGACGAGGCACGAATGCGGCTGGCTGGCGCAACGCGCGGAGCGATCGCGGATACCATCCGCTATGGAACGTCCGGACTGCGCGTTGGCGACCTACGCGAGGACGACGTGTTGATTCCGATCCATCTCCGGCTTCCCGAGAGCGAACGCGACGGAGTTGACCGCCTTCGTGACCTATCGGTGTGGTCCGATGGGGCAGGGTCCTATGTACCCATGGCCAACCTTGTCGAAAGGTTCGATCCCCGTCTTGTCGAGGCACTCATTCACAGGCGCGACCGAGAGCGGACAATCGCCGCCCTCGGCGGTGCCCGCAGCGATCTCACCGCGGATGAGGCATTCCGAAGCGTCCGCACCGAGATCGAATCCATCCCGCTTCCCGACGGTTATGCAATGGAATGGGGCGGCGAATTCGAAAGTGCGCAGATGGCTCAGGAGTCGCTTGGCAAGCAGCTTCCCCTGGGCTTCCTGGTCATGTTGACGATTTCGATTTTGATGTTCAACAAAGTCCGCCAACCGCTGATCCTGTGGCTCGTGGTGCCAATGTCCGTGACGGGCATGGTCCTGGGGTTGCTGTTCACCGGTCTGCCCTTCACATTTACGGCCCTGCTCGGCTTCCTGTCGCTTTCGGGAATGTTGATGAAGAACGCAATCGTTCTCATCGAAGAGATCGACTTTCTACGTGCACAGGGTGTGCCCGATTACAAGGCGGTGATCGACGGCTCAGTCAGCCGTCTTCGCCCTGTGGTGCTCGCCGCCGGCACGACGATCTTTGGCATGATTCCGCTTCTGCCCGATGCGTTTTTTGCCTCGATGGCGGTGACGATCATGGGCGGCCTCGCCTTTGCTTCGGTCCTGACGCTCGTCGCGGTTCCGGTGCTCTATGCGCTTCTGTTCCGGATACGGCCACCGAAACGGGACGCACAGTCGGACGGCCTAGCGGCGACCGCCTGACACAACGATCCTCCCTAAAATAGGATTTCGAGCCAATTTGAGGATAGCGGAATGGCCCAGAAAAAACAAAACCGGAGTGGATCGTCGCGAAGCTCCGGGAGTCCGACGATCCCAGGGCGCCTCGTGCGGTGTCCTATGGGACAAGCAGGTGGTGCGCCAGCGGCTGGCAGACTGCCAGACGAGGATCGCGGCGGGACGGCAGCTGGTCTATCATGCCGCAGGTCTGGACGCGGCGGGCCACGATTGCGTGCAAGAGGTCTCGATGGTCAAGGCCTATTGCGGCGAACTGGTAAACAGCGTGCTCTACGACTGCGTCCAGTTTCACGGCGGCATGGGCTATATGCGCGAAACCCCGGTTGAACGCATGTCGCGCGACGCCCGTGTTCAGGCCATCGGCGGCGGTGCGAGCGAGGTCATGCTGGAAGAAGTCGCCAAGCGCATGTGAGCTTCCCTATCCAGCAAATCAACGATCTACAGAAACAAGGACGAAACAGATGAATTTGGAAGCCACTCAACGCCAACCGGTCGCAAGACTGACCCGAGAGATCTCAATAATACTCATCGGCACAATACTTCTGACACTATCCGCCAAAATCGCGGTGCCGTTCTACCCGGTACCGATGTCAACACAAACCCTGGTGGTCTTGGGTCTCGGCCTTTTCCTGGGGCCGGTGCGCAGTAGTCTAGTTGTCGCTGCGTACCTTCTGGAAGGTCTGTTTGGCCTGCCGGTTTTCGCTGGCACGCCTCCCGCACCGGCGGGTCTGGCCTATTTTGCGGGTCCCACTGGCGGATTCTTGATTGGGTTTGCGCTCGCGGCGGCGGCTGCAGGATGGATGGTTCAAAAGCTGGCAGGGCTTCCGCCTTCAATCAGAGCATCTGTAGCGGTCCTCTCCGGTTCGATACTTATGTATTGCGCAGGGCTATTCTGGTTGGGTGGCTTTGTCGGCTATGGCGAAAAATTGCTGAACGCCGGGCTTTACCCGTTCCTGCTTGGAGACCTGACGAAGGCAGCAATTGCTGTAGTGCTGTATACAGGTTTCCATAATCGGGGTCACGCTTGACTGCTGGGCTTTGTTGCCTTGTTCCAGCGCCGGTTCTGACCGGCGCTGGACGCCAGCCCGAGGCTTCCAAAGCTATGCAAAGCAAAAGGCGGCTTTGCAAGTCCCAGACTTTTCACTGTCAGAAAGTGGTCGTATTCAATGACAAAACGCAGCATGTTTCACACAGAGCCGGAACCGTGTCGCGCGCGTGCAGAACAGGTGGCCGAGGGAATCCTGAGGATCGTTGCGAGCAATCCCGGGAAGATGACCTATCACGGGACGAACAGCTACATCATTGATACACCTGACGGTCGGTTCATTCTCGATCCGGGTCCAGCAGAAGACAGTGCACATTTCGAAGCAATTGTCGAGAATCTGGGAGGCAACCCGGCCGGAATTCTAGTGTCACACCACCATTCCGATCATTTCGGTGCCGTGCCGGGATTGCGCGAACGGACAGGTCTGCCCGTTTATGTTTCGCGTGCCTTTCCAGACGATGCATTTCAACCCGACGGGTTTTTGGAAGACGGGCAAAGGATTGCCGGTCTTACTGTCCTTCACACACCCGGTCACGCGAGCGATCACCTCTGCTTTGCGAGGCTGGATGGAGTGTTATTCACGGGCGACCACGTGATGAGTTGGTAATCCTCCCCGTCTTAACGGGGCGCGACCGTAGAACTCACGCGGCCATTTTCAGCTTCATGGCGGGTGTAACCCCGCCGATACCCATGTTGGGGCGTTCGTTGTTGTAGGTCCATAGCCATTCGGTGGCGATCTGCTGCACCTCCTCGATGGTTTCAGAGATGTAGAGGTCCAGCCATTCATGCCGGACCGTGCGGTTGTAGCGCTCGACATAGGCGTTCTGCTGCGGCTTGCCGGGCTGGATGTAGGTCAGGGCGATGCCCTGCTTCTCGGCCCAGGTCATCAGCGTGGAACTGACATATTCGGGGCCGTTATCGACCCTGATCGCCAAGGGTTTGCCGCGCCACTCGATGATCTGGTTCAGGGTTCGGACGACCCGCTCCGCTGGCAGCGAGAAATCGACCTCGATGCCCAGGCCTTCGCGGTTAAAGTCGTCCAGCACGTTGAGAAGCCGGAATTGCCGCCCATCGGCCAGGCGGTCTGCCATGAAGTCCATCGACCAGACCAGGTTCGGAGCTTCTGGAACTGCCAGTTCCTCGGGCTTGTCGCGCTTTAGCCGCCGCCGCGGCTTGATCCGTAGGTTCAGTTCCAGCTCGCAGTAGATCCGGTGGACCCGCTTGTGGTTCCATGCGTGCCCCTTCACGTTCCGCAGGTGCAGAAAGCACAGGCCAAAACCCCAGGTCTTGTGGACATTGGTCAGCCCGACCAGCAGGTCGGCGATCATCTCGTTCTCGTCGTCGCGCTTCGGGCTGTAGCGGAAACAGGTCTCGCTGACCCCGAACGCGCGGCACGCCAGCGCGACGCTGACCCCCTTCGTCGCCACCGCCTTCTCGGCCAACTCCCGGCGCTGAGCTGGCCGCGTCACTTTTTTCCCAAAGCCTCTCGGAGCAGATCGGCCTGCATACTCAGGTCGGCGAACATGCGCTTCAGGCGCCGGTTCTCATCCTCCAACGCCTTCATCTGGCTCATCATGGAGGCATCCATGCCGCCATACTTCGCCCGCCATTTGTAGAACGTCGCGCTGCTGATCCCATGCTCGCGGCACAGCTCGGGCACGGCCAACCCGCCCTCCGCCTGGCGCAGCACGCCCATGATCTGGGCTTCGGTGAAACGGCTCCTCTTCATCGGAATCTCCTCGTTCATCCTGCCGAGAAAATTCTACGCTCGCATCCCCTTAACCATGGGGAGGATTACCAGTTGGAACAGTTCGATCGTCAGCCCCCCTGACGGCAACATGCGTGATTACTGCGACCAGCTTCAACGGCTTATTGATCGCGACGATAGGATCTGCCTGCCGGGTCACGGGCCCGTACTCCAGGATCCGCGCCCTTACATCGAACGGTTACTTGCCAACCGGATGCGCCGCGAGACCCAGATCCTCAAGCATCTCCTAAATACTTCCGATACAGTCCAGAATATCGCCGCTTCAGTCTACAAGAAATCTGACCCGCATATTGCAATGGCCGCCGAAAGGAATGTTGTGGCTCATTTACAGAAACTTCTTTCTGAATCGCGAGTGGCTCAGGAAGAAGGGATCTGGAGGGTAAATTAACATAAACTTAACTATCGGATCTTTACGTTCACACGCAGGGTTTTCCCGGCCCCAAAGCGAGCCTACCTCGAAATCTCGCCTGCCAACACCGCTCGTCCGTGCACCGCTAAGGTTGCTGAGAACCTCTGACACCCAAACTTGCGGATTACATCCAGTACTCGCGCTTCGTAGGCAGCGTGACCGATCAAACGACACAGGTCGGACGCGTGGAACTGGCGGTTCGCAGTCGGGGCGGCTTGCATCTGTCTCAGCAATTCGCGCTCTTTGGGGTCTGCTACCCGTTTCTGCGATGGTTTCACCTCGGGACGAGGCGGAGTCCCTGGCGAATTCCGCCATCGTCGCATAAAGCCAAGCAGGAAGCCGGCCGGCACCTTTCCGTTGCCTCGGGACCGGTTGAAGGCGAGGAAGCGATCCCAGATGACCTGGGTGTCGATGTTCCAGCAGGGCAACGTGGCCTTCGCTGCTTTGATGAGCTCTGCCCAACTGGTCTGAAAAACGTTCGAACTCTCGGTGATTTCGATCAGCCCTGAGAAGATAGTTTTGTTATTATTATCTCTAGATAGTGATGTGTCGCCTTCACCTGACACGAGATCATGGGTTTCACTCTCCTCGTCGAAGGCGGAAAACCGAAAGATCCAGGGCGCGAACTTGCCATTCGGCTTCGCCCGCTCGAGCTGCAACTCCGACGTCTCAAGTTCGCTCAAAAGAACCGAAAGATATTGTCGTGAGACACCCATCTTCTCCGCCAGGGCAGAGAGGGTGAAGGCTGCCGTTCCGCGCGGCAAACCGTTGTAGCCATCCTTCCAGGCGATGGCATCGAGGATGAGAGTAGCAAGCTTGTGCGCAGCAACAGAGAGATTTGTCTGCGTGATCCGTCGCAGGATCAGGCCGGTCGTAGGTTCCATGGTCGAGGTCTCCTTGGAGAACCGACGCCATGCCGTGAGACAACAACATTCTTGCCAGCAAAACAACTTTGCTGGTTGCAGGTGTTTTAGCGGTGCGCTAGGAAACTCTTGTTCACGGAGTTTTCTAGCACGGCGTCAGGCTTCACGGTCTGGCGTCGTCTCCTTTTTGGGGGCTTTGCACAGCCTTTCGTGCGGGGTTGTGATGACGCGCGCGGCAAGACCGCGTGCAGATTTTGTCAGTAGCGAACTTCTTCAGAACCATAGTTCCCGGCGTGATCACGCCAGTCGACGAAGACGGAGCGGTAGAAGTAGCTGCCGCATCCATTCGGGATGCTCAGGCCAGATGCAGCCGGCACTTGGCCCACGTTGGATCTTGTCCATCGGTAGTCGCCCTGCACTCCGTAGGACCCCAATCGCGTGGAATCGGTGCGATTGCAGTCGCCATCTCGGTTTTCATGCTGGCGGTACTGAATGTGATAGACGCGAATGCTGCGCACGAAATCAAAGGCGTCGCCCGAGATGTCGATGTCGGCTTGTTCATCCGCTTGGACGCGAACAAGGGGCAAAGGAGTCGATTCCTGCGGTTCGGGCGGATCGCGGAACGTGATGTCATAAAGGCGTTCCATAGGCGACATTGGACTGGGGTCTTTGAACGACACACCCATTGGGCACCGCCAGATTTGTAAGGGCGGCTCGATCGGCCATGGCGTGATCCGTCGAATGAAGACCGCTCTGGCATGCGCGCAGGGCGCAGAGGCAGGCCAACCGCCCGCAAGGCAGAGGAGGATCGCACAATCCACCTGATAGGCCTGAGCCGGAGCTGACGAGGCCATTAGTCCGGATATGCTTATTGCCGTGGCTGTTGCCACGCCGTGGATCACGTGCTTCATGATGCCGACTCCATCTATAATGGTGCAGCGATACGAAACAACATTAATGATAGCAAGGAGATTTGATTGATGGTCGCGTGCGATTGTTCGCTTGTCTAGCTTGATGGCTTCCAAGAACTGACGTCGGTTCTGGCTGCTTCGGCGTCTTGAAAGTGGCCAAAATTGCGGACCTCTTTCATGTTAACTTTCACTCAAATATCTGTAAACAAATACAAATATGGCATTTCAATGCGGCCACGAAAGCGGTCATGGAAGAACAGGCCGCATGAGCCCGTCACACGGAGAGTCGCAGCGCTCATGGTCTCAGGAATGGCAGAACGGAAAACTGTCTCGCCTGGCTCCCCGGCGGGAATCCGGGCGCAGAAGGACGGGGGGGGAGCAACGAGCCTATGTTGGGACCGAACATGACCTTGAAGATTTATGTCAGTATCTGATACGATTAAGCATGGATAGGAGAGTCTGATGCCAAACGTCCACCTGACCGAACCGATGCAGAAATATGTGCAGGCGCAGATCGAGTCCGGCGCCTACGCCAATTTGAGCGAAGTCGTGCGCGCCGGCGTAAGGATGCTGATGGAGAAAGATGGCGCCCGGCAGTTCTATTCCCTCAAGGCCGACCTAGAGGAAGCAGCCTCCCTGGCCGAAAATGGGGACTGCGCCGAGTTCGATGCCCATGCTTTCGAACCGGATGCGTTTGATCGCTGACCCGCATGACTATTCGACTTTCCGGTCGGGCTAGGTCCGACCTTGAAGAGATCCGTGCCTACACCGTCGAGACCTGGGGTAGGGACCAATGGCTCGCCTACTACCGCCAGTTGGTCAACGCCTTCGAGCAGATCACCGGGGATCCCGAACGGGGTCGGGACAGGAGTCTCTTCGTTCCGGGGATGCGGTCCGTCAACTGCCAACGTCACGTGATCTTCTACAAGCGGCTAGATGCGGCGGACGGGGCGGCAGTCATCCTGCGCATCGTGCACCAGCGCCGCAACATGCCCGCGCTCGTCTACTACGAGGATCTCGACGGCGGATAAGCCCTTGCGTTTCCTCATTCCAATAGCTCGACCAGTTTCCCATAGTCTTCACTGACCTCGCGTGCCTCCTGAAACGCGCGTTGACGCTCGGCATCAAGGCAACGGAAGTATTCCTGGATGTCGGCGATGTAGCCCTCGAAATCAGAACGCAGCAGATCGGCATAGGCACGCATGTCTTCTTGCGACTGGGGCAAGAACGGTCGCTCGGGAGGTACGCAATCTGCTGCCGCGGCTATCGGCATGCTTCCAAGCAGGAACGCGAACAGCAACGGTGCGTTGCGCGCAATAAACAACCGCAGGGCAAAACTCCTTTGCCGCCTTTAAGATTATCATTCTGTCGGCTATCACCGTTATCGGAGCAAGGCGAACTTCGTCAACACGTTATTATTGTCTTGCTATCATTAATGTTGTTTTGTATCGCTCACGGTGTTGCGACCCCGTGGGCCTGATACTGCACCCAGGCAGAACAAGGACCCAAGGGAAGGCCATGATAGAAGAAGCCCCGAATGTGGTTACAGAAGACGGACTGCGCGGCTTGCTCGCCGAGGGCTACCTCATTGAGGTGGTCTGCAAGGAGAGAGCGGAGAAGCGCCATAACAGCTGGTACGGCTCGTGGGTCATCCGCGCCGTCGCCACTGATGGGCGTGACGATAAGATGCTCGTCACCAGCCGAAGCGTCCTCAAGCTCCGCGACTTCAAAACCATCGTTGGCCTTGTCAGTTTCCTGGCCGACATGGGCTGTACGACCGCTAGCATCCCACTTGAAGAAGGTGGCCGCGAACGCCACGCCGCGCCTCCGGTCAAAGGCAGCTGATCGCGCGACTGCGCTCGTCGTTGCTTTGGGTACAGGCGTTTGTTCCGCGCCCCCGGCCCTGGCCGACGGTTTCATCTTTTCGGTTGGTCCAGACGGCCAATTGATTTCCACTTCTCAAGAGGCAAACGAGCGCCTTTTTCTCTTCGCAGAACCTCGCGTTCCTGACGCAACGAGCGAGACAGCGATCCCGGCTCGATCCGCCGCCCACGCCACCCCAGAAATCCTCCATGCGATCGAGACCACGGCGCTACGGTATGCCGGGCATGGTGCGCTGCGTCGCGCGGGGCTTTCCGTCACTGATTGGGCGCTCCTTTACCGAGCCAACATTGAAGTCGAGAGCGCATACAATCCGGCTGCACGTAGCCCTGTCGGTGCCATAGGCCTCGGGCAGTTTATGCCGGATACTGCCCGCGACCTCGGCGTCGACCCACATGACATTGCGCAGAACCTCGACGGATCAGCTCGCTACCTGCTGATGATGCTCGACCAGTTCGGCGAGGGCTCTCTGGCCCTTGCGGCATACAACGCTGGCCCTGAGGCGGTCACACGCCACGGCGGCATTCCCCCTTTTCGAGAAACCCAAGGGCATGTGGCCCGTGTGACTGCCGTGTTTGAGCGGCTCAGAGGAGATCTTTCATGACATCGAGACCTTCGATCGTCGCGCTCGGCGCGATGGCCCTTATCGTGCTGGCGGGTCCAGCGCTTGCACAGAGCATCGACCTCTCCCCGGTACAGACCCTGCTTCAAGGAATTGTCGATGCGATCACCGGCCCCTTGGGAATCGTGATCGGAACGCTTGCGCTGATCGGGGTGTTCCTTTCCTGGCTCTTTGGCATCCTCGACTTCCGTCAGGCGCTCTGGGTCGTGGTTGCAATCGCCGGCATCGCCGCAGCACCCACCATCGTCGCCGCCATCTGGACCACCTGAGCTCCATCCATGGCTGACCAGTCCCGCGTGTTCATCGGTCTTCTCAGGCCACCCAAGCTGATGGGCTTGCCGATCATGTACGCCATGGTCTGGCTCTTCGGCTCGACGCTTCTGTTCCTCTGGGTGCAGAGCTGGATGGTGGCTGTGTTCGCGGGGCTGGCCTGGCCGGCGCTCTGGAAGGCCGCAGACTGGGATCCGAACTTCCTCGATGTCCTGGTGATCACCCTGCAGGAAACCCCGCCCACGACGAACCGCAAGCTGCACGGAGGCGACAGCTATGCCCCGTGATGGAATTGCCGATGAGGTTGAGAACGCCATCGATCCGCTGACCGCGCTACCCGCATGGGTCAAGGGCGAGAAGCGGCTCTCAATGATGCTGCCTTATGTGAGCCTCGTGAAC
Source organism: Pseudophaeobacter sp. C1-32P7 (assembly GCF_041008775.1). Classification (NCBI taxonomy): domain Bacteria; kingdom Pseudomonadati; phylum Pseudomonadota; class Alphaproteobacteria; order Rhodobacterales; family Roseobacteraceae; genus Pseudophaeobacter; species Pseudophaeobacter sp. C1-32P7. Next base: position 18,325 of record NZ_JAXGFR010000030.1, read on the forward strand.
GACCGAACGATCCGGACACGCGGCAACGAACTGATGCAGTGCATCCGCCTCGAAGGGGTGAACAGCAGCACGAGCGAGGACGGGCATCTCGACCGGATCGGAGGGTTGCTGGCTGGCATCGTCGCGCAGGTGGGGACGGAGTTCTCCTTCTACCTGCACAAGGTCTCGAAAGCGGTCGATGTGACCCTGCCGCCCATTCCGGGCGAGGGGTTTGCTGCCGCCGTCGACAAACGATGGCACGCGCATCTCGGCCGCGCGGGCTTGCGCGACAAGACGCTGACCCTGACCGTGCTGAAGCGACCTGAGACCGGCAGCCGCTTGCCGTTCGGACTTGGGGCGTCTCGCTCGCGACATGCGGCCGACACCACCCGCCGCTTGCGCAAGCTCGACGAGGTTGTGGGCTTTCTGCTGTCCTCCTTCGATGAGCTGAAGCCCCGCCTGCTGGCCGCAAGCACCGGCGAGCTTCTGGGCTTCCTCGGTTCACTCAACACGGGCGAGGAGCACCCGCTCTTCCCCCGGTCGCGCCTCGGTGTGATCGCCGAGGACGTAGCAAATACCCGCGTCACCTTCCGCGGCACGACCATCGCACTCTCGGACGGTGCCGTCGGCGAAAAGCTCGGGGCGATCTTTGCGGTGAAGAACTACCCTGCCAAGACCGATAGCCTGATGCTCGACGAGTTGAACTTGCCCGTCGACATGGTGGTCACGCACTCTTTTGTGCCGATCAACGCCAACATCATGGCGGGCCGGATCAAGCGGCAGCTGCGGCTAATGCAGGCCGCCAATGACGGAGCCGTCAGTCTCGCCCAGGAACTGGAACTCGCGCAGGACGATCTGGAATCCAAACGCCTGATCTTCGGCGAGCACCACATGACCGTGGCCGTCTATGCCAGCACCCAGACGGCACTTGACGACATCGCAGCCGAGATCCGCAACATCTCCGCCACCTCCGGCATCAACCTGATCTCGGAAGCCTTCGGGGCACGGGCGCATTTCATGGCGCAGCATCCCGGGAACACCGGCGCGCGCAGCCGCAAGGCCGCGATCACGAACCACAACTTCGCCGATCTCGCGACCTTCCACCGCACACCGCTCGGAAAGACCGGGCGGGAAGTCCCTTGGGGCGTGCCGATCACGCTCTTTCCCACACCCGAGCGCAGCGGTTTTCGCTTCAACTTCCACGAACAGGGCGCGCCAGATCGCGAGCCCACAGGTGGGCACACGCTGATCCTCGGCCGTCCCGGCTCCGGCAAATCCGTCCTAGCGGCTTTCCTGATGACCATGGCACGGCGGGCAGGTGCGCGGGTCTTCGTATTCGACTATCGCGCGGGGATGGAGATGGCCGTCCGCGCGCTCGGCG